>CAYQNR010000053.1:0-21939 GCA_964418945.1 uncultured Desulfobacteraceae bacterium | reverse complement strand
GAAAGGGAAAGATGAAAGAACACAAATCTTCATTAAAGACAACGGAGAAGGGATTCCCCAATCAAATATCGATAGAATATTTGAACCCTACTTCACCACCAAACACAAAAGCAGCCTGCACAGCGGCACGGGCCTCGGTCTATTCGTCTCTCATCAAAATATGCAAGAGCATGGCGGGACAATCGAAGTAAAAAGCAAGGTTAACAAAGGCACGACATTTATTTTGACTTTACCGTGTAATCCTTCAAGGGAAGATTCACAGAGTAAAGAAGCAGAAGAGACTAATATAGACAATCCTATGGTCTGAATTTTTTCTTTAAATCATGCCATTTGAATAGGCGGTAATGTTCGGAATTCCTGAAGGCCTTTCGATAGGAATCATTAAGCTTATAGGCTATATAAGTAGAAATTAGACTTTTTGTAGTAACAAAGGTATAAAATGTCCTCTTAATTGTCTCCCAAAATCTATAGTAAGCTCCTCGTATATAATTATTTCCCTGATAGACTTCTTCAATAGTCATCTTTGCCGGTTTAAAGACCAACCGCGAGAGACGGTATTCCTTCCAGGCTTCGGGGAAATTCTGATTTAGAATCCTTCTTTCTTTTTGTAAGGATTCCCACAGTAAAGTACCGGGTAATGGGGTGAGTTTTGTGGTTTGAATAACATCTATGTGTGATGACTTTATGAATTTTAGGGTGGAATCAAATACTGAAATATCATCCTCGTCGCTGCCCAGCACGAAAGCACCGAGAACAACTATCCCTTCTTTGTGAATATTTGAAATTAGTTCTTCATATTTACCGTGGTGGATACGATCTAAGTTGATATTCTTTTGGTATGATTGAAGAGTTTTTGGGTTCACGGACTCTATGCCTATAAAGACAACCTTTAGTCCGGCCCTGGAAGCAAGCCTGATAAGTTCACGGTCCTCCCCGAAAAGGATGGATGCCTGTGTAAAAAAATATTTCTTGATCCCTTTTTGCAAAATCCTGGAAAAAAAGGAATAGGTCCATTCTATGTCTTTTTTACCAAAACCTATAAGATTGTCATCGGTTAGACCTACCCATTTTTGTGGTATCTGTTGAAGTTCCTCAATAACAGAATCCAGATTGCGCCTGCGGAATCTTCTGCCGTTAAAGGCTGTAACCGAACAGAATGAACAATTCATGGGGCATCCGCGGGAGGTCTGGATGCTTCCCCATCTGTAATACGGGTTCAGGAGAAGATCACGCCGAGGAATAGGCAGAGACTCCATGTCCGCCCATGTACCTGTGTATTGTTTTTGCAATTTTCCTGCCTCGAAATCCTCCAGTACTTTGGGCCAGATATCTTCGGCCTCGCCTATGACGACCGAATCACAATAGCGTTGGGCTTCATCGGGCATCATAGATACATGGATGCCGCCCATGACTGTGGGTATGCCTTTTTCACGATAAATTTTAGCTATCTGATAGGCTCGGAAAACCGAAGCCGTTAATGCTGTGATACCAACAACATCAGCTTCTCGGTATTTAAAAGGTTCGACATTTTCATCGATTACCTTTATCTTATAATGACCAGGAGTCACTGCTGCTAAGTAGGGTAAATTTAATGGAGGCCATGCGGTTGCGCTAGTAATACCTATCGATTGGTATCTAATGGATGGATTGATCAGAAGTAAGCGTGGCATAATTCTTTGCTCCTTTCCTTGATAGTGTCAGACTGTATATGTTAAATATCAAATATTAAGTATCTTCGCTAAGAAATTATGATATAAAAAAAGTGAACAAAGTACAGCCTTTTAATCTAGGCCGTAAGAAAAGAATGAATGCAATTTTAAACCAAGTGTTTTAATATTTGTTCAATGGAGAATTACTGTGAGAATAAGCGAGGTAAAGGTTTACAAATTATTACTTCCGTTTTCAGGTGAATTCACACACTCCCTGAGAAAAAGGAACTCAGTTAAAAACATAATTGTAGAGATTATCGCTGATCAGGGAAAGATAACAGGATATGGAGAAGGCGCTCCCAGATCTTATGTTACAGGTGAAACACAGGAAAGTGCTGCAGATGGAATTAGACATTTAATCGAAAAATATCCCTTTCCCTGGGAACTGAACGACATCATTCAAATTTGGGATTTTGTGGACAGCCTGCCGGATAACAAAAATTATAATTCTGCTATATGCGCCCTAGAGACAGGTCTTTTAGGCATATTAGCCAGAAAAAGGAATGAATCCGTTACAACATACTGCCCTTCTGATTTCTGTACAGATACAATCTATTATGGCGCGGCAATCCCTTTAGGTTCCGGAAAAAGAGTAAAGGAAATATACAGATTAATTAATGAGATGAAGGTGAAAAGACTCCGACTGAAAATGGGTAAAAACCTTAAGGAAAATACAGACAAGATTGGAACGGTCAAGAGAATGTTTGGTGATGATTGTGATTTGAGAATAGATGTTAATGGAGTATGGAATCGTGAACTTGCCTTTGCCCATATTCCCCTTATAAAAAGGAGCAAAGTGAAGGTCATTGAACAGCCCATGCCACCGGATGACCCTGATATTTCAGAATTTGCCGATGAGATGCAAAAATGTGGAGTGATTATGATGGCTGATGAGCTAGCCTGTACCAAAAGCGACGTGGAAAGGATAATAAATGATGGACACTATAAAATGATAAATGTCAGATTGTCTAAATGTGGAGGACTTCGCAGATCGCTTGATATCATCGAACTCATAAGGTCAAAGGGCATTTCTTTTCAGATAGGGTGCCAACTGGGTGAATCCGGCATCCTATCGGCAGCGGGAAGGGTTTTGTGTCTTTTGTGCCGGGATGCCGTTTACTATGATGGGTCCTATGATCCGTTTTTATTAAAGGAAAATATAACAACCAAAGATGTTTCTTTTGGCGTTGGTGGTAAAGCAGGTCCGTTGGAGGGGCCGGGATTGGGTGTCGAGGTTAATAGGAATGCCTTGGAAAGATTGAGTGATCCGGATATAATCAGAATAAAAAATCCTAATTGATGCGGAGTACATATCGAGTGAGAATAATAGAATATTCGGAATGGAAAAATGATTATAAGTCTATTCTAGAGTCTTTTAATGAAAAGAGAGTATTATTTGGATTCTCAGGGGGAAAAGATTCCTCACTTGGCCTGGATCTTATTTTGAAGGCCAAAAATGATTTTGGTTTTGATTTTGAGGTGCACGTTGGTGCCTTTCCGAGACACAGGTACACGACTGCTGAAAGGAGGAAGATTGGTTCCTATTGGAGTTCCCGGCATATCGATATAGTATGGCATGATGTTCCAGAAACCGATCATATGATAAGAGAATCTGATAATCCGTGTCATTTATGCCAGACAATACGGAGAAAATTACTCAAGTCCTTTGTGAACCAAGAAGTCAATGATCTGGAGCGCTTGGTGATTATAACCAATCACACCCTTTGGGATATTGTAGGGTATACTTTGGAACATATTCTGGCGTGGGAATACTCTGATTCCGATGGGCTAAGGGATATAGGAAAGAGCAAGAGGTTCAAGGAAACCACACAGCGTTTTTATCCTATACTTAAAATGGAGGGAGGATATACCGTTTTCAGGCCCCTTATAAAGTTCAACGGCTGCGATGTTATTTATACATTAGAAAAGAAAGGTATCCCCGTTCTTTCGATCCCGTGCGAATTCAGGGAACATCGACCAAAAAGGGTCCTGGAAACGTATTATGAAGAAATGGGATTGCGTTTCGACTACGATAGAGTATTTGAGTTTGCCAAAAGGGCCCTGGAACTCCCTGATATCTCTGTTTGTACTTCAATCGATAAAGACACATACCTTGAAGAAGTCTTTTAAAGTGTAATTTTAAAAAACATCCTTGAAATAACATTTTCTGTTGATATCCTGATAAGGAGGCGTTTATGGCATTAAAGCTTAATGCTTTGAGATCCTTTCACGGACGAAAAGGTCCGCTTCTCCTGATAATTATGGACGGCATCGGTATCGGCAGACAGTATGAAGGCAATGCCGTTTATATGGCCAAGACTCCAACCCTTGATCGTTTGGTCAAATCAAAACTGTATACCCAGCTTAAGGCACATGGCCCCTCGGTGGGACTGCCCAGCGATAATGATATGGGCAATAGTGAAGTCGGGCACAACGCCCTAGGTGCCGGAAGGGTATTTGAACAGGGGGCCAGTCTGGTGAATAAGGCCCTTGAAACAGGCAAAGTCTTCCGGACAGATGCTTGGAAAGGTATTGTCCGGTGCGCTGAAAAAGGAGGAACAGTCCATTTTATCGGACTGCTATCCGACGGGAATGTTCACTCCCATATTAATCAGCTATATCTCCTTATAGACAGGTGCGTACAGGAAGGGCTTGAAAGAATAAGGGTTCACCCGCTGCTTGACGGGCGTGACGTGGGTGAAAAATCCGCTTTAGACTACATTGGTCCCACAGAGGATAAACTAAGGGGGATATCCGAAAAAAAAGGTTTAGATTATTGCATAGCCTCGGGAGGCGGTCGCATGAAGGTGACCATGGACAGGTACAATGCCGACTGGAATATTGTAAAAGGAGGGTGGGATGCCCATGTGAACGGGAAAGGTCGGCGTTTCAAATCCGCCTTTGAAGCCGTCAGGACAATGTACGAGGAAGATCCGGGAATTACAGATCAATATCTGGACGCTTTTGTTATAGTTGACAATTCAGGCAAACCCACGGGTCCGATCAGGGATGGAGATGCGGTGGTTTTTTTCAACTTCAGGGGAGACCGTGCCATTGAGATATCCCGGGCATTTACGGAAAAGGATTTTTCCGAATTCGACAGGGGACCTTTGCCTGATATCCTTTATGCCGGTATGATGGAGTATGACGGCGATACCCATATTCCGCCGGTTTTTCTGGTAGAACCTCCTGTTATTGAACGGACCATCAGTGAGTACCTCTGCGCGGAAAAGATCAGGTCATTCGCAGTTTCGGAGACCCAAAAATACGGACATGTCACCTATTTTTGGAATGGCAACCGCTCCGGTTATATTGATGAGTCACTGGAGACATACAGGGAAATACCCTCCGACAGGATACAGTTTGACAAGAGGCCTGAAATGAAGGCAAGAGAAATCAAGGATTGCGCCATTGATATGCTGAAGACAGGGGAATATCGATTCGGCAGGCTAAACTTCGCGAATGGAGATATGGTTGGACATACGGGTGTCATGGAGGCAACGGTTGTTGCAGTTGAGACGGTGGACCGGTGTGTAGGGGAGCTTTTAGAGGTCACTAAAGAATTGGGGGGCATCGCGGTAATTACGGCGGATCACGGTAACGCAGATGAGATGTACATGATCGACAAAGAAGGCTCAAATAAAATGATAAAAACGTCACATAGCCTGAATCCGGTCTCCTTCGCGATTTATGATCCCTCGTATCACGAAGAATATGGCATGGCTGATCTTGAGAATAAGGGCCTCTCAAATGTGGCATCTACCCTGTTGAACCTTTTGGGTTATGAGAAGGTGGAGGATTATGATCCGTCATTGATTGAAATAAAGGAATAAACCAAATCGGACGATAACTAGCTAGACCTGGGTTTTTATTGAGCATGAAACCCTGTCAATGTTCTCGGGAGGCTTGGATCTAATACCTTGCTGTTGATATTCTCCTTTTTCGACAATTCGTTTTGAAAAAATTCTTATTTCTGATATACTCTCACAGCTTTTTGGTCGGTTTGCACATGAATGATACCATGGAGAAGATAGTATGCCCCTCTTTAGTAATCTTGAAGAATTAAATCCTGACCTAACCCCTGAAGTGATATCCAAAGTAGATGCTATTATAAGAAGTAACCAAAAAAAGAGGGGTGCGCTGATCCCGGTCCTGGCAGCCTGCCAAGAGGTTGTCGGATACCTGCCTGTTGAACTTCAGGAATATATCGGACATTCCCTTAATATTCCGGGCAGCGATATATACGGGGTGGTTACCTTTTATTCCTTTTTTACCATGTTCCCCAAAGGAAGACACACCATAAAAGTCTGCCTGGGCACCGCCTGTTATGTCCGGGGAGCAAAACAGACCCTTGAAAAGATTTCATGGGTTTTCAAAATCGGTGTTGGCGAAACCACTGAAGACAGGCGCTTTTCTCTTGAAGCCGTTCGGTGTCTCGGAGCTTGTGGTCTTGCACCGGTTGTTGTGGTTGATGATGATACCTATGGAGGTGTTACCCCGGGTGGTATTTTAGAAATTCTAAATACATATGAATAGTGAAGGTAATAACACTTAGCAATATGACTACCCTTTACTTCAAGATAGGGTGAGGATACCAAGATATCAGCGAGTCTCCGGAAGGAATAGTACTTGAATAGATTAATATTACGGTAGAAGGAATGATATGCCCAAACTGACCATCGAAGACCTTAAGAGAATCAAGAAGAATGTCAAGAAAGGAATAGCTCTCCGGGAGGGAGGGGCCAAAGTAAAGATCACGGTTCATATGGGAACCTGTGGTATCGCAGCCGGGGCGAGGGAGGTTATGCACGCCCTCCTGGAGGAGATGGCTGAAACGGAGAGGCAGGATATCAGGGTAATGGTTTCCGGCTGCATAGGAAAATGTAGCAGTGAGCCGAACGTGACCATTGAGATGGAAGGTAAAGAACCCGTAATATACCAGCATATGGATGCCAACAAGATACGCCAGGTTTTTGATAGGCATGTGCTGAAGGGAGGAGTCCAAACGGATTTTGTCTTGCCTGGAATGACTTGATTTCAATAGGGTCCGAAAGGAGATATATGAAGAGTATGTATCGAACTCACATCCTGATCTGTGGAGGTACAGCATGTACGGCATCGGGCAGCAAAGCAGTAAAGGAGGCACTCACAAAAGAGATCTCTCAAAGAGATCTGGATAGGGAGATACAGGTGATCGTAACCGGGTGCAACGGTTTTTGTGCGCAGGGCCCCGTGATGGTGGTTCAGCCTGACAACATTTTCTATCAAAAGCTGACCCCGGAGGATATGCCGGAACTGGTAGAAGAACATTTGCTCAAAGGGGTACCTGTTGAAAGACTGTTTTACGTAGATCCGACCTCTGGTGAGGCCATTCCTTCCCTGGATGATATTCCATTTTTCTCAAAGCAAATGTTACGTGTGCTGAGAAATAGGGGACTTTTGGATCCTGAAAACATTGATGAATATATTGCGCGGGACGGATATTTAGGCGCTGCCAAGGCACTAGATGAAATGACACCGGTAGAGATCATTCAGGAGGTAAAGACATCTGGACTGCGAGGCAGGGGAGGGGCAGGTTTTCCTACCGGGATGAAATGGGAATTCGCAAACAACGCGGACGGGGAAATAAAATACGTGCTTTGCAATGCAGATGAAGGTGATCCGGGGGCATTCATGGATAGGAGTGTCCTTGAGGCGGATCCCCACGCTGTTCTGGAAGGCATGATCATTGCGGCCAAGGCCATCGGCGCCCATCAAGGGTATATCTACTGCAGAGCCGAATACCCACTGGCCTTGAGGCGTCTCGGTATCGCCATCCGTCAGGCCAGGGATTACGGGCTTCTAGGGCAAGATATCCTCGGAACAGGATTTGATTTTGACCTGGAGGTTTATCAGGGTGCTGGAGCATTTGTCTGCGGTGAGGAGACGGCGCTAATGCACTCCATCGAGGGAAAACGAGGGATGCCAAGACCTAGGCCCCCATTCCCCGCCCAAGAGGGTCTCTGGAAGCAACCCAGTGTGCTCAACAATGTGGAAACACTGGCTAATGTGGCTCAGATCATTATGAAAGGGGGAGACTGGTACGCCAGTGTGGGTACCGAAACCAGCAAGGGGACAAAGGTTTTTGCACTCACAGGAGCTGTGAATAATATCGGACTTGTCGAGGTACCTATGGGTACCACCCTCAAGGACATCATATATGAAATCGGCGGGGGCATTCGAAATAACAAGAAATTCAAGGCCGTGCAATTGGGCGGTCCCTCCGGAGGGTGTATCCCTGGATATCTGCTGGACACCCCCACGGACTACGAAGCCATTTCCGGGGTGGGTGCAATTATGGGTTCCGGTGGCATGATTGTTATGGATGAAGATACCTGTATGGTGGATATGGCCCGCTTTTTTATTGAGTTCTGTCACGAAGAGTCCTGCGGGAAGTGTACGCCATGCCGGGAGGGCCTCGGCCGAATGCTGGAGATCTTGGAGAGGATTACCCAAGGGAAAGGAGATCTGAAGGATCTGGATGTCTTGGAGGAGTTGAGCCGGTTTATTAAGGATTCCGCCCTCTGCGGGCTGGGGCAGACCGCTCCAAACCCGGTGCTTTCTACACTGAGATATTTTCGCCATGAGTACGAAGATCACATCATCGAAAAGAGATGCGAGGCAGGAGTGTGCTCGGAACTTTTTGACGCGAAGTGCATCAATGCCTGTCCAATCGGTCAGGATGTACCTGGTTACCTTAGTTTGGTAGGAGAAGGCCGTTATGAAGAGGCTATTTCACTCATTTATCAGACAAATCCGATGCCGGGCATCTGTGGTCGGGTCTGTACCCATCCCTGCACGGAGGTTTGCCTCAGAGGCCAAACCGATGAGGCATTGCGCATCCCACAGATTAAACGATTTGCGGCTGATATGGCCAGGAAGAAGGGTATCACCGTAAATGTCATGAAAGGGGAGACAAAAAACCAGAAAGTGGCCATTATTGGTGGTGGACCCGCTGGTCTCGCTGCGTCGTACCATCTAGCGTTGATGGGACATCAACCTACTGTCTTTGAGGAATTGCCGAATCTGGGTGGTATGCTTCGTTACGGGATCCCTACCTACCGCCTCCCCAGAGAAATCTTGGAGCAGGAAATTGACTTCATTCTAAACATGGGCGTTGAAGTCAAAACAGAAACCAAGGTGGGGCGTGATATCACGCTGGATCAGCTTCGAAAAGATTATGATGCTATCTTCATTGCCATCGGTGCTCACAGGAGTCTTCCCATGCGGATTCCCGGAGAGGATCTTCCCGGTGTAAAAGGGGGCGCTGAATTTTTAAGGGAAATGGAATTAGGAACTGCACCGGAGGTTGGCAAAAGGGTAGCTGTCATCGGTGGCGGCAATGTAGCAATTGACGTAGCCAGGACCTGCCGGAGGATAGGAGCAGAAGTGACCATAGTTTACAGGCGTGAAAAGAAGGATATGCCTGCCTATGAGGAAGAGATCGAGGATGCTCTTGCGGAGGGTATTGAGCTCAGAGAACTTGTTGCGCCGAAGTCCATTAGTCAAAGCAACGGCAGGCTGACATTGGAACTAGACGAGTGTGAACTGAAGGAATTTGACCGCAGCGGCCGCCGAAGGCCGGTTCCCATGGATGGTTGTGTGATCAGCCAGGAATATGATACCATCTTTTCGGCTGTTGGTCAGGCCCCTGAGCTTGCCTTTGCCTCATCGCTCAGTAACCAAAGAGGTACTGTCAGTGTTGACCGCCATTCCCTAATCACTAATCTCCCAGGTATCTTTGCAGGTGGGGATGCGGTCACGGGACCGGCGCGGGTAGTGGATGCCCTGGCACATGGAAAACGGGCGGCAGTGGCGATAGACAAAAACCTGGCACAGAAGAGGGGTGATAAACCACATATAGAACGCCTGCAAACTATCAATGTGACCATGAAAGTACCAGAGGAAGTGATCAAGCAGGCAGGGGCAAAAATGCCCAAGCTGTCTCCTGAAGAGCGTATCAAAGATTTCAGGGAAGTGGAGCTTGGCCTCGATGAAAAGACAGCTAGAAATGAGTGTATTCGCTGTCTCAGGTGTGATGTAAAGCTGGAGTAAAAGAAGCATTGGAGCTAAGGAAGCTTGGTTCCCTGGGTTGTTTTTCTTTAAAGTAAACATTAAATGAGAGAGGCTTAAAATGGAAAATACCCAATACGATTCAGGGGCTTTGAACAACATA
This sequence comes from uncultured Desulfobacteraceae bacterium, assembly GCA_964418945.1. Lineage (GTDB taxonomy): Bacteria > Desulfobacterota > DSM-4660 > Desulfatiglandales > HGW-15 > CAYUYB01. The sequence continues at coordinate 12,015 of CAYQNR010000053.1, read as the reverse complement.
AGGGAAAATGCGCTTTTGCTTTTGATCGGTAAGGAATATCTCTGTGAAGATGTTTTCTTGACCAAGATCGGCAAAAGTATCGAGCAGGATATCATAAAACTCAAAGATGATATCTCTTCTCTCAAAAAGGTTTTCCCGGGCAAATTAAAGACCGAGGTGGAAACCGAGCCTATACTGGAACACATAAGCGCTACCGCGAAGTCTTTGATTGAACAAAGTGACGATATTAAAAAGAATTGTACGGCAGGGGAACTGGGCCGTCAATTAACGGCCGATACCAAGTCAATAGCCGATGCTGTCAATACATTAAAGATACAGGTTTTGGGTAGAGCGGCGGTTTATAAAGGCAAAAAATCATTCTCCAGCATCTTTGCCGGATTAAAAGACAGTTTAAGGCCATTCGGGAATATTCTAATGGTGGGGGCAAAGATCCTTTCTTTACTAATTATAATTGCCGTAGCTTCATTCCTCTATCTTTATTTTACCATGGAGAAGGAAGGGCCCTTGTTGAAGGCGATAACAGAGAGTCGGTCGCTTGTAAGCGATCGGCAGAAGGCTATTTCCCAGCTGGAATCGAGAAAGATGGAATTATTGGAAGAGAAAAACTCGTTCGAAGATGAGGTTGTAGACAGAAAAAATAAGCTTGCCTTAATGGACCTGGAGATGGAGATCCAAAGTATCAATCAAGAAAGGGATTCACTTGAAGCTGAAATACTCGTCCATCAAAAACAGATAAACGCTAATCTCGAAGAGATTGAGGAGATGAACAAAACACCGTTTTTAGAAAAACTTTTGAGACAATAACATTCTAAATCATGTATTTTCTGAATTCTTTTTTATCCCTCACCTTTGCTGTAATTATCTTATATTCATTCTTTGCCTTTAAGCTGATTTCAGCCTCCCCATCACATGCGTCACTATAGGAAGCGGTAATAGCTGCCGCCAACTCACCAGTGAGAGGGGAAATGTCACCTGTGACCAGGACGGTCGGCCCGGGGATGGATACGGTATTTAAAAGGATCTCATCCTCAGCTGCCAGTATACCTATAGAATGATTCTCAACCTCGTTCCTGCCCACAATAATCTTTGTTTCGGGGCCGATACGAAAATGACGGCCGATCTTCAATAGCTCAATTTCACGCGATGAAAGAGGTGTATCCGATGACATAATATCTGTTAAACGCCTTGAGAAAATGCTTTCGGTTAGAAGACACCCCCCGGCAGGAGAAGGATAATCCATGATACTAAAAGATCTCGCCAGTTCTATCTGTGGTTTCCTCGATCGCCCCGAATAATCCAGCATTTTTTCCCTGCTGACCCAGGCCTTTGTTTCTGGCATTGTGGGTGGAAGGTGTTTTGCGGAAAGAGGTCTAAGAATAAGACCATCAAGCCCGCTTTCCGAGTCTATTATAGATAATGCCTTTCTGTTCTGGGACATGGGCCTCTGTCCCAGTACATCGCCTGTAACAATAAAATGTGCCTTTTCATCCTCCATCATTTCGCCTGCTATACGGAGCATCAACACGTGGCAGTCAAGACAGGGGTTCATATTTTCGCCAAATCCGTATTTCGGTTTTTTGATAATATCCAGATGTCTGTCGGTAATATCGATCACTTTTAGTGATAATCGGATAGCTTTGGCGGATTTCGCTGCTTTTTTAGAAGAGAAAAAGGGGGTCTTTAAAAAAATGGCCTGGATCTCAATACCCTGTGCCCTGATGAGTTCCGAGGCGAGCATACTATCAAGACCTCCTGAAAACATTGATAAGGCCTTCATATTATAAACCCGCCTCTTTAATCTTTTTTATTAACTCCTCCTGTTTCTTATTCAGTTTCTTGGGTATGGATATATTAAGGATGACATAGGCATCCCCGCGTCCCTGACCGTTCATGCGGGGCATCCCGTAACCTTTCATTCTGAATCTGGCATTGTCCTGGGAACCGGGAGGTATTCTCAAACGAAGCTTTTTCTTATCAATAGCCGGCACTTCCACTTGGGCGCCGATAACAGCTTCCGAATATTTGACATCCTTGGTGAGGAATAAGTCATCTCCTTCTCTCTTAAACAGGGGGTGGTCAAGCACTTTAACCTGTATATAAAGGTCCCCGTTAGGGCCTCCGTTTACTCCTCGATAACCTTTTCCTTGGAGTCGCAATTTTTTCCCAGCGGAGATCCCGGCAGGTATCTTAACGGATACCTTCTGTTGGTTATAGACCTCGTTTTGATAAGAGATGATCTTTTCGCTTTTCTTGAAGGCCTCATCCAGGGTTATGGCAAGTTCATATACAATGTCCTTGCCTTTTGATGGTTTGGACATGCCCCCGTGTGCGCCAAAAGGAGAACTATAGCGGGATCTGCCGGTTCTAAAATTATTCCGCCCCATTCCGCCGAATATCTGACTGAAAATATTCTGCCCGCGTCCACCGGTTTCAAAGCCAAATTCCCTGAAGATACTTCCAAAGTCAGAATTCCGGAAGATGTCTTCCTGGGTAAATCGGTTCTGAAAACCTTCGGACCCATACATATCATACTGTTTCCTTTTCTCCTTATCACTGAGAACCGCGTAGGCTTCACTTATATCCTTAAATCTCGCCTCTGCATCTTTATCACCTTTGTTACGATCAGGATGATACTTCATGGCCAGTTTGCGATAGGCCTTCTTTATCTCATCGGTAGAAGTTGATTTTGGTATTCCAAGTATCTTATAATAATCTTTAGCGGTCATAATATTGTCCTTTTGAACTTGCCGACAAATCCTGTCAAATGGCAGGTAATGCTCCGATAATAATCTAAAATTATAATTTAATCACCATCTCATAATGGTCAAGATAATCAAAATTAATTATCATCTTGGATAAAGGTTCTACGGATCATCCGGTCAATGGGTATGTAAAGGAGTAAAGGATTGAACTTTATTATAAGTACCTTAATGTCCCATATAGCGCAATATATCATGACATGAGGTCACGGCTGTTCTTGGAAAGACGACATCTCAAAAAGAATTCCACCCAAGGCCTGCAGTGGTCTTATTTTCAAGGGTTTGCTCCACCAGAACCCCTGGCAGAATATACCGTTGGCACTACGAAAAGGTTTGCCAAACCCTTGAAAATAAGATCACATCCACTGAATGCCATAGATGTCGTCTTGAAAAGAGCCAGCTGTGACCGGATATTAAGGATACCTTTATCCAGTTAGGATATTTTTGGTCCATCCTGTTAACGAACACGTAAAGGAGTGAAGGATTAAACCTTATTTTATGTACCTTAATGGCCCATATAGGGCAAAGTATTTAGAGATCATTAACCAGCCTACCTATTAACCGGGTGAAACACTTCTATTCGTCGGAAGTAAGACGATAATCGAATGTGGCTTTGATATTAAGCCTTTTAACCGTGATTGATTGGGGAAAAGGGGGAAAGGGGACCGATGCGCTTATTGCTCGAATTACTTCCTTATCGAGCATATCATAACCTGAACCGCCTGTTATGCTTATATGGATCATTTTACCATCACTGGCAAGGCTGAAAAGTACAGACAATCTGCCCTCAATGAGATGTGCCACGGCCTCGGGAGGATATCTCCAGTGACCCATTATCTTGCCCTTAATCAAGTTTGCATACGAGATATATCTTTCGTCTTTTGTGTCAAGGGAGATTGTTTCTTGGTAAGTGTCAGAAACAGGGATCTCCTCTTCTTCAGTATGAATATAGTCTCCTGGTGTATTTCCTATATCAATATCTTCGATTGAAGGCCTGATCAAATCAACTTTGTATGTTCGAAGCTCGGTGGTGCTCCAGTAGTGGGGAAAAGCCCCTTGAAAAGCCAGCAATAAGATCAAATGGAAAATAAACGAGATAAGCAGGCTGGTCTTCATGACCATTGACGGGCCGATAGACATTAAACCGTTATTTAAACTTTTTATTGTTTTCAGGGCCATTTACCCACAGGTCCGTCCTTTTATCGAACCACCAATCCGTACTGTCTGTTTTTAATATTGCCTGGGCCATTTTCCTGCCCTTTTCTGTAACAATCCTTTTCACCGCGTAATGCAACCAGTCTTCCGCGTACTTATTGCCGAGATCATGCTGGGTCTTCAGTTCCATCATCAGATCAAGCTGATCCGCATCTCTTGATATCCTGGCTTCCAATGTCTCTCCAGCGTTAAATTCCCTAATAAGTGAAATAATCTCATCAGCGAAAGGGGTCTCTCCCACCAGATCAAGTATCGCGCTTCTTTCATCCACAGTCACGTATCTTTTATTAACGTAATTTCGATCCCCGGTCCTGGCTTCATGCAGATCATGGAAAAGACACATTAAAGTGGTCTTACCGGTATCGGCTTGCTGTTCTTGTGAAGCCAGTATGTAACCGATGACGGCTGTACGAAATGAATGTTCAGCAACAGATTCGTCACCTGAACCTAGGAATTGGTAGCCTGTCCTGGGTGTTTTTTTCAGCATTCCTACTTCAAAAAGAAAATCCATTATATCTTTCATAATGATATCTCAATAGGTGCATGATAGCAAAAAGTCAAGGAAGTTTTATGCCCAGTATATCTTGATTTATTTGCTGTTAAGATTTAAAATACTTAACTAAAATTGTGACAATGTTCAAAGGTGTTTTTAAGGGGATAAAGATGCCGGAAGAAATGAAAATATTAGTTTATCCTGATAAGATGTTGAGGTCTGAGGCAAAACCCGTTGAAAATATAGATGAAAATATCCAAGTATTGATTGACAATATGGCGGAAACCATGTATGGGGCCCCCGGCATAGGGCTTGCCGCAGTACAGGTAGGGGTACCCATACGGCTTATCATGTATGATTTAACTCCAACTACCGAAGGCAGGAACCTATCAGTATTGATCAATCCGGAGATCCTACAAGCGGAAGGAAACATTGTTTACGAAGAGGCCTGCCTGAGCGTTGTTGATTTTTCCGCTGATGTTTCCAGGAACGCCCAGGTTAAGGTAAGGGGAGTAGACAGACATGGGAATCCCGTTGATATTGAAGCAGAAGACCTTCTTGCCGTGTGCCTTCAACACGAGATTGATCACCTGAACGGGGTGCTGTATATAGACCATATAAGCAGTTTAAAAAGATCCTTGTATAAAAAGAGGTTAAAAAAAGGGCTGCAAAAGTGAAGCTCCCCGTGCTCCCGCGCGGGGCATCCTGGCGAAGGCGAGTGAAATGATGTTTCCCTAATTAATCGCAGATACAGATAGATATATCAATGACAGCCATTCCCAATGACCAGTTCCCTGAAAAACCAGGCATCATATTTATGGGGACACCCGAATTCGCTATTCCCTCTATGCAAGGTCTCATTAATGAAGGACATGACATAATAGCTGTGGTTACACAACCCGACAGGCCGAAAGGCAGAGGGAAAAAGCTGGGTATATCTCCAGTTAAAAAACTGGCCCTTGAACATAATATACCAATATTACAACCTGAAAAGGCGGGTGACAGTGATTTCTGCGGAATCATTGAAGATAAAGCTCCTGATCTAATTTTTGTCGTGGCCTTCGGGCAAATCCTTACTAAAAGATTTATCATGATTCCAAGATGGGGCGCCGTGAATATCCATGCCTCCCTTTTGCCCAAATATAGAGGCGCAGCCCCCATACAAAGGGCTATCCTCAATAATGAACCTGTGACGGGGGTTACTGTTATGAGAATAGACGAGGGGCTGGATTCAGGGCCTATATTGTATCAGGAAGAGGTTCCCGTTCAACCGGATGAAACCGCCGGGCAATTGCACGACAGGCTTGCTTACAGGTCGGTTGATGTGGTCATCAGTTTTTTGAGGCTCATGTCAGAGAAAAAGTTAAAGCCCATACCTCAGGATCATTCTTCTGCCACCTACGCCCCAAAGATCGGTAAAGACATGGCTTTAATAAAATGGGATCTGGATGCAGTCAGGATATCATCTCTCATTCGCGCACTTGACCCCACACCGGGGGCCTGGACAACCATCGGTGATAAAAAGATCAAGGTGTTTGCATCCAGGGTCATAGATAAAACCTGTACTGATGGTATTCCAGGCAGGGTCTCCATAGGAAAGGGAGACGCATTTCAAGTGGAAACCGGGAGGGGAATGGTTGAAATCAGGGAGATTCAATATCCTGGAAAGAAAAGGCTCCCTTCAGAGGATTTCCTGCGGGGATTCTTTGTGGCGGAAGGGACCATACTGGGGAAACAATCAGGGAGTGAATAGCTTGTCATGGATCAAGGTTTAAACAATAAGTTAGATGAGAATATGCCAAAAAGGCTCCTGAAAAACCTTATGGAACCAGCGAATAGGAACTTTATCATCCTGCTGATTCTAACGTGCGGAGCGCTGATAGGGGCGGCCATAATACTATATTGGGTACCCTATGTGGGTTTTAGGAATATACATCCCTATATGCCCCTTATTATGGCGATTTGTATGGGGCTGGTGGTCATGTTTATGATCGGTGGTGCCTTGACGCTGGTTTCCACCATCATATGGGGAAAGAACCTGTTTTTCAACCGGTGGATTCGCGGGGTGGTAATAAGATTACTCTTTCCCCTTTTAGTCATAGCGGGTAAATTCATCGGCATGAGCAAGGATAAGGTCAGGAGATCTTTTGTGGCGATCAATAACCAGCTGGTATTGTCTGAAGCCAAGCAGGTGAGGCCGGAAAAGATTCTTATGCTTTTGCCCCAGTGCCTGCAGAATCATGAATGCGATGTAAGGATTACCTGGTCCATAGATAATTGCAAAGGATGCGGAAAATGCAAGATAAAGGATTTGAAGGCCTTTTCGAAACAATATAATATCCCGGTATCGGTTGCAACCGGGGGAACCCTGGCAAGAAGGATCGTTATTGAAAAAAATCCCGATGTTATTATTGCCGTGGCTTGTGAACGAGATTTGACCAGCGGTATTCAGGATACATATCCCATACCCGTATTCGGTATTATGAATAGAAGACCTTTTGGTCCCTGTTATGATACGGATGTTGACCTGGATATGGTGGAAAAGGGGATAATTACCTTTTTGGGAAATGAAAATAGAAAGTCCTAGAGAACTGTCGCTTAAGGCATTAAACGGACGGGGTAACAGGACCCGTGGTCCGGCTGATTATCATCTTGACCATCTTTTCCAGGCCAACCCCCATTTGGATGACAGGGACCGCGCCTTTATCAGCCAGCTGGTGTATGGGGTTTCCCGGTGGCGGTTAAGACTCGATTGGGTGATAAGTCAATTCACGGAATTTCCCTTAGGAAACATAGACCCGGTGGTATTGAATATTCTCCGTCTTGCCCTTTTCCAGGTCTTTTTTCTGGATAGGGTACCTGATTCAGCGGCTGTTAACGAAGCGGTCAATCAGGCCCGTTTGAATAACAAACCCGGTTATGTCACATCCTTTGTCAACGGGGTCCTGAGGAATATCTGCCGGCAAAGGCACGGAATCCATTACCCCGATCCGAGTAGACAACTGATGCCCTATTTGAGCGTGTTCTATTCATATCCTGAATGGCTGGTAGAGAAATGGGTGAAGGAGTTGGGAAGGGAGTCTGCGGAGTCACTCCTGGCGTCTCAAAATATACCGCCCTGCTTGAATATCAGGACAAACACCTTGAGGGTCAGCCGGAATAAACTCTTGGAATATCTGGCCAAAGAAGGGGTAACAGGGACTCCCGCGCCATATGCCCCTGAAGGAATCCTGCTGGAAGGATTTAAAGGCAGGGTGGATGTTTTAAAGGCCTTCAAGAAAGGGCTTTTTCAGGTTCAGGACCAGGCAGCAATGATAGCCTCCCACCTTATAGCACCTAGGCCAGGCGACATGGTTCTGGATATTTGCGCTGGTTTGGGCGGGAAATCGACCCATATGGCCGCCCTTATGGAGGACAGGGGAAATATCATTAGCGTTGACATAAACAGGGAAAGGCTGGTAAATCTCGGCCGGAACGCAAAGAGACTAGGCATTACTAATACTTATTCTATTGTTGCGGATGCATCAAAGCCTTTTTCAGCGACTTTTAGAGGTAAATTCGATAAGGTTGTAGTTGACGCACCATGTTCCGGGCTAGGTGTAATTTCCAGACATCCTGACGGTAAATGGAACAGGGATGAAGAAGATATATTACGATTGTCTTTTTTACAGAAAAGCATTATGAATGAGTCGGCTCGGATGATCGGGGAGGGGGGCAAGCTGCTGTTCATAACGTGCACTATTTCAAAAGAGGAAAACGAGGGGGTAGTTAAGGATTTCCTGGATGCAAACGTGGATATGTCCCTTGAAAGCATGAAAAGGCATGCCCCGTATTGGGCCCTGGACCTTATCGACCACCAGGGTTTTTTTAAGACTTTTCCCCATATTCATCATATGGATGGTTTTTTTGCCGCTCTTTTCAGCAAGAATTAGATTGCTATGCCCTTTTGGAAATACAGGAAACAGAAGGACGCGGGGCCCTTGCAAAAAGACATATCAAGGAGAAAAAAATGGGAAAGATAGCACCATCTATACTGTCGGCGGATTTTTCAAGGCTGGGTGATGAAGTCAGAGCTGTTGAGGATGCGGGTGCGGATTATATCCACGTTGACGTTATGGACGGACATTTTGTCCCTAACATCACTGTTGGACCGATGATCGTGGAGGCGGTAAAAAGGGTTACCAGATTACCTCTCGACGTCCACCTTATGATATCGAACCCTGATCAATACGTGAAGGATTTCCGCGAGGCGGGTGCGGATTTCATTACAGTTCATGCCGAGGCGGTAGATCATCTGCACAGGTCCGTTCAGATCATTAGAGAAACAGGGGCCGGGACAGGTGTGTCCTTGAATCCAGCGAGCCCTCTACAGCTATTAGAACACGTACTTGAGGACCTGGATATGGTATTGATAATGACGGTGAATCCCGGCTTCGGGGGGCAGGAGTTTATAAAGGGGATGATACCAAAGATTAGCAGGCTGAGAGAGATGATAGAAAACAGGGGGCTGGAGACCCAAATTGAAGTGGATGGCGGTATTAATCCTGATACAGCAGGTCTGGTTGCATCCGCGGGTGCGGATATACTGGTGGCAGGTTCCGCTATATTTCAGAGCAAGGATTATGCGAAAACGATTCGAATAATGAAAGATAGGGTGCTGAAATAATCATAAATATAAGAGTATTAGCCATAATAGCTAAAGTATTGATTTAATATTTTCCAGACCGTCAAAATAGTCCCCCGCTCAATCTCCAAAAATGTTCGGGGTCACCTCCGGGTTGGTTGATAGATGAAACAAAAAGAATCATAACTGGATAAAGGTATCCCTAATATCCGGTCACAGCTGCTTCTTTTCAAGACGACATGTATTAGGATTCAAGGATTCTAGGGTTCCAGGATTCCGGTGCATGGAGCAGCCCCCTTTCCATCCTCTGTAGCAGGCTACTGCGGAGGGCTGTTCCTTTTTTTGAGTGACTATCGGGAGGGTGCCGTTATTTCAAGGAGTTACGGGTGGGGGACCCCCTGGCCCCGAGCGAAGCCGAGGGGAACAGTGGAGGGGGTAGGCATCCCACGGCCGTAACTCCTTGAAATAACCAGCCCGGGAGATTCGGAACGAAGAAAAGGGACAGCCCTTGAGTAAGGCCCATTTCTCATCTATGGGTTCCGAAGATTTAAGGATTTGCGCGTTCAAGGCCCTTATTCACAAGTATTCCGCCCGCCTGGGTGGCACCTTGGCTAATTAGCATGCTGTCAATGTTTTCGCCGCGTATAAGAGAGCCCCATGGACCATTAATGTGTTTATGATAGGATTTAATCTTTTATTTCTTTTCATTGTTATTAGCCGGCTGAACTACATTTTTATGCCTTTAAGGCTTGATATATTTCGGAGATAATACTAGGCTTTTTTATTAAGGATTATGGAGGGATGGCCGAGTGGTTTAAGGCGGCGGTCTTGAAAACCGTTGAGCGAAAGCTCCGTGGGTTCGAATCCTACTCCCTCCGCCACGACGTCTAATTTCACGGAGAGATGGCCGAGTTGGCTGAAGGCGCTCGCCTGCTAAGCGAGTGTGGGGTTATAAGCTCCACCGAGGGTTCGAATCCCTCTCTCTCCGCCAGTGCTCCCCACTGTCTCTTTTTTACTTGCCCATGGTTCACAGTTCATCGTAAAATCTATTGTCCGCTCGCTAGGCTTTTTTATGATTTTGAGAAAGCGGTGGGGAAGAATTCTGATTTCCTGGATCATTTTAAAAAATCTCAGGTGGAATTCCTCAAGGCCATAAGGTCATTACTGGATGAACGTATCGAACACATAGAGAAAAAAGGGCAGGGGAATAGAGGTAAAAAAGCTACCAGGATAAAGGTGGAATAATAGATTGCAGGGCGGTTCCTTACAAATTCTTTGAGGTACGCATGATGTCCAAGTATTCTCTTTTACGCTTTAAGGCATTTATAATCGCGCAGATTCTCGCAGTGGTCTGTCTTTATTTTTTATGGGGTTGCGCTACCAATCCTGCAACCGGCCGCACGGAGCTTATGCTGGTCTCCGAAGACAGGGAATTTCAAATCGGCCAGCAGGTGGACAAGGAGGTGCGGGAGGAGATGGGGTTATACCTGGAACTCCCGGAGCTTCGCTCAAAGGTTAAGGAAATCACCGAGAATATCGGTCGGCACAGTGATCGAGCGAATATTGTCTATCGAGCGGAAATTGTGGACACACCTGATTTCAACGCCTTTGCTGTGCCTGGAGGATTTATATATGTACACAGGGGTCTACTGGAGAGGATGAATTCTGCTGATGAGCTTGCTTCTGTTATAGGCCATGAGATCGGACATGTGGCTGCGAGACATTCGGCAGCCCAGATTTCCAAGATGCAGATCCTTAATATTGGGTTAATTGGTGCTCAAATTGCCACTCAGGGGGCGGTTCAGGATTACGGAAGTTTGATCGACCTGGGCTCCATACTGGCATTCAGTAAGTTTTCCCGTGATGACGAAAGAGAGGCGGATTACCTGGGCATTGAATACATGACCAGCGCAGGCTATGATCCCAAGGCCTCAATTAGTGTCATGAAACAGATACAAGGTCTTGAGGATAGAGAACCGGGCCTCCTTGATATATGGTTTATGACCCATCCCCCTACGAGTGAGCGGTTGCAACTATTGAACGAGGAACTGGAGGAAATGTCTTATCAGGATCCGAGCATCCTGAACAGGGATATCAGAAGAAATATATTCATTCGGCTTCTGGACGGATTGGTGGTGGGAGAATATAACGGTACTGAATTAGTGAGCGGAGATCGCTATTTCAATAAGGAGTTCCTCCTCAGCATCCCCATACCCCAGGGGTGGCAGGTACAGATCAACAATGATGATTACACGGCGATTTTTGCGGATATCAAGGAAGAATCGTTTGTGTATTTTGACATCCGGCCGTTGCAAAGAGAAAAGACAACAGAGGCGTACTTTGAGGAACTCTCGCGATCGCTGACAAGACAGGGGCTGAGAATGACATCAAAGACAGCCGAGGCAGATAACCTTTCCCATGGGGCTATGGCAGGAACCTATCAAGGAAAGAGTAGGTCTCTGGGCCCTGTTAAGGTCCGTCTTCTTGCCTTCACCAGAGAGCACAATGGTTTTTCAATGATCGGTCTGGGAAAAGAGGAGACATTTGAGAAGTTGCAACCCCTGTTCGAATCCATGACAACAGGGCTGGAGTTTCTTTCACAGGAGGAGGTTTCCGCGATCGACGTGCCACGCATGGGCGTGCACGAGGTGTCTGTCGGGGAGACCTGGGATGAAATCGCGATTCAATATTTCAATTCCTCGGAAGAAAAAGAAAAGCTTGCCGAATATAACGGTCTTACCACCGATAACGCTCCCGCCCCGGGTATCCTTGTAAAGATCCCGCCTTCACTTCGTTTTCGTTAGCCTTGATTGTCAGATATAAATCCTTCATATCTAAGGTTTTTGCCGCAATAGGAATACTGATGTATTGGCAAGATATGTCAGATTCAGATCAACCAATGTTTCTCCTGCCCAGATCTTAAT
>CAYQNR010000052.1:0-22196 GCA_964418945.1 uncultured Desulfobacteraceae bacterium | reverse complement strand
TCAGCAGTCAGCCAATTAATTGAATTGATAAGGTTTTGCTGAATGCTGATGGCTGACTGCTTGAATCCGAAAATTGGTGTTTTCGGATGGATACCAGTTAGGACAATCTCACTTAAGATTGACTCATGTATATATGTCTAGTCTTCAACTTTGGGTGCCTCTTTCTCAAGCACTTCAGCTAAAGCATCATAGCCCTTATTCCCGAATTCAGTTACTTGCCAGGTGATAAGCTGTGCATAGGAAAGCCCTTGTGTTTTTAGCCAATCCTTATGTTTTTTATTAGTTTGGCCCAAAAAATGCCGGGCTAAATCATGAGGTTCAGAACTAATTTTGCGACAACATGGACAACGGTAACTAATAGCCATTTATGGTCTCCTCTTTATTCATCTCATCTCTTTGTGAGTTACTTTTCTTTTTCCTCTTTCTCGCGAATAGCTTTCAAAACCTTCTCCGGCTTTATAACATTACTATTAAATGTCACTCCCGTCACATTATAGATAGCGTTTGCTATTGCGGGGGAGGTAGGAGCGACGGTGCCTTCAGCAGACTCCTTAGCCCCAAATGGCCCTTCAGGCTCATAAGAAGGAACTTCATGCAGCTCAATCTGTGGCATGTCCCGAGTCCTGAAAATCTTATAATCTACAAAGGATGGGTTAAGTATCAAACCATTATCAGTGGGTAAATCTTCACACAGGCCCCACCCTAGCCCCATTAGAATAGACCCCTCTACCTGACCCCGAACCCCTAAGGGATTTATGGTCTGGCCACAATCATGTGCTGTAATGATATCCTTTACTTCAACCTGACCCGTTTCTCTGTCAACCTTTACCCTAACCGCCATACTTCCCATGGCCCAGGCAGGCGACACCATGCCCTTCCTATGAGGGGTATAGTGGCCTACGCCAATAATGGGCTCCCCGTCATTAAGCTTTATAGCATCCTTCACAATATCATAATATGAAAATCCTCTTTCCGGACGTAACGCAAGGAATATTCGTTTATCTTTAACCTCTAAGTCATATACGATATTTTCACCCAACTTCATCCTGGCAACTTCGATGAGCTTCTTCTTGGCATCACTTGCGGCGGCTTTAATTGCGTTGCCGTTCATCATCGTTTCTCGGCTGGCCCAGGCGCCGAGATCGACAGGAGTGATTGCCGTATCAGCAGGATGTAACCTGATGTCCTCAATGCCTATGCCCAGTTCCTCGGCGCAAATCATAACGGATACAGTATTGGTGCCTTGGCCAATGTCTGATGCCTGGGTAAAAAGGTCAACCGTGCCATCAACATTTACCTTTACCATAGCCCCTGAGAAAGCATAAGGAGTGTCAATCCAGTTGAAAATACCACCGCACATATAGGCAAAGGCCGTAATTCCCACCCCTTCATCTTTAGAAAGGTCAGTCCACTTTTCCTTGACTCTTTCCTCCACCTTATCAATGCATGGTAAAAGGCCGCAGCTTCCCACCTTGTATTGACCGGGAGCCTCGTAACCAGATGTCATGGCATTCTTGCGCCGGATTTCTATTGGGTCAATCCCCAGATCATGAGCCGCCCTGTCTAATTGGGTTTCGGTGGCATACATTGCCGGAGTGGCTCCGAATGACCGCACTGATGTAGACCACACCTTGTTAGTATAAGTCCTGACCCCGTCGTATCTATAACTGGGTATATTATAAGGGAAGGTCAGGTAGGTACCCGTAAGATATAGAGTGGTAGCCCCCAACCCGGTATAAGCGCCTCCGTCAGTAATGACCTTGGCTTCTTTAGCCATTATGGTGCCGTCTTTTTTAAGCCCAATCTTTAACGCCAAATGCATGGCTGTGCGATGCTCAGTGGTGGTGAATTCCTCTTCCCTATTAAAAACTATCTTTACCGGCCTTCCTGTTTTCATAGAAAGAACGGCGGCATTGACCGAGTCGGGCATGGTCGAATTTTTCCCGCCGAAGCCACCTCCAACATGTGGCTTTATTACCCTTATATTGCCTTCTCTCATCTTTAGGGCGTCAGCTAAGCCTAGCTGAAGAAAATATGGAGATTGGGTAGAAGACCATACTGTTAACCTGCCACTACCCTTATCATACCTCGCCAGAGAATTATGCGCCTCCGTAGGAGACGGGTGTTGGCTTGAAAAGTTAAACCTATCCTCTCGGATATAATCAGAATTTTTAAAGCCCTCGTCTACATCGCCCCATTCAATATGGCGTGTGTTATTTATATTGTTATTACAATCATCGTGAACTAATGGCGCATCGTCTTTTATGGCTTCCATAGGTTCAAATACGGGCGGTAGCAATTCATATTCTACATTGATTAAATCCAGGGCTTTCTCAGCAATCTCTTCGCTAACGGCAGCCACCGCCGCTACTGGGTCCCCTATAAAACGAACCTTGGTCGTAGCCAGGACTTCTTGATCACAAAGCTCACGGAAGCGCCGCCACAGACCATATTTGCCTCCAGGGGTATCCTTTCCCGTGATAACCGCTTTTACCCCCGGTAGCTTCTCTGCCTCACTGGTGTCAATGCTAATAATCCTGGCATGTGGATATGGACTTCTTAAAAGTTTGCCATAAAGCATGTTGGGTAAAGTCATGTCAAAGGTGTATACTGCTTCCCCGGTAACCTTTGCTGCCCCATCCACATTTGTTGTCGGTTTACCTATTATCGAATATTCGCTCATTTTGCCGCCTCCTGTGCCTTTTGTCCTTGCAATCTTCCTGCTGCATCTTGTATGGCTTCATTTATCATATTGTACCCGGTACAGCGGCACAGGTGGCCATCCATTGCCATCTGTATCTCCTCCCTTGTTGGGTTAGCATTCTCATCCAAAAGTGCCTTAGTTGCCATAATTTGTCCCGAAGTGCAAAATCCGCATTGGAAAGCCCAGTTATCAATAAAAGCCTGCTGAATTGGATGTAATTCCGCGCCATTTGCCAGGCCTTCAATGGTTAAGACCTCTTTCCCGTTTGCCTGCAGAGCAAGTATGGAGCAGGATTTGACCGCCTTTCCGTCAAGATTAACAGTACAAACACAACAAGAGCCGCTGTCACAACCCCTATGGGTTCCCGTTAACCCTAACTCATCTCTCAAGACCTGAACTAAAAGAGTCTTAGGCTCTACCCAGATATCGTAAGGATTCCCATTCACTACAAACTTCAACTCTTTCTTCACAGCTAACCCTCCTTGTCTTAATGAAATTAAGCCTTCTTAGCTCTGGCTAAGGCTTCGTTCCCCACCCGCTTTACCAGAACCTTTACCAAATCTCTTCTATATTCCTCTGATGCTTGAACATCTGGGGTGGGACTAGCCTCCTCCGAAGCTACCTGACCTGCCTCAGCAAGCAGAGCATCGCTGATCTTTTTACCCTTTAGTATATCCTCAGCCTTTTTAGCCCTCATAGGGGCAAGGGCCACGCTACCAAGAGCTATTCTGACATCACTGCATGTCTTCTTATTTTCATCAAGAGTAATTAACATCGCGACTGATGCGAGACTGTAATCCCCTACTATCTGGCTAAATTTAGTGAATTTAACGCCAGTATTAGGTGGCAGAGTTGGTACCTGAATCTCAGTAAGCAGTTCATCGTGTTGGAGTGCTGTCTCAAAATAGTCCAAAGTAAAATCTTCAGCATCCACGGTTCTCTCTCCACTTAAGCCGGTCATCTTTAGCTTTGCATTTAGGGCAATCAGGACTACAGCTGGGTCTCCACCCGGGTCACCATGGGCAACATCGCCGCCTATGGTACCCCAGTTCCGGGTTTCCACCGAGGATATATTTTGTTCCATCTCAGATAATACGCTGAACTCTTTTTGGATAACCGGTGATTTCTCGACAGCTCGATGAGTGGTTAGAGCTCCAATTCTCAGCCCTTTCTTGTCATCATAATCTATGTAGTCCAGTTCCGATAACCCCTTGATATCAATTAGATACTGCGGGGTAATCAGTCTCTGTTTCATTAGAATTAATAGTGACTGGCCCCCGGCAATTACTTTACATTCCTCCTCATCATATTGAGAAAGTAACGTCAGGGCTTCCTCAAGTGTTTTAGGGGCAAGGTACTCGAAATCAAAGATGATATTCTTCATTATAGCTTGAACCTCCCTGATGTAGTAGCTTTCATCACTTTAAGCCTTCGTTTCTACTCAAGCTTAGTGCTTCGATTCGCAAATATCCTCACGTATTTTGTCGAATCAAAATGTTTCAAATGCTCACTCAGCACTAAGTCCTGAGTAAATAAATTCGTTACCGAATTTATGCATCGATGGACTTAGATGCCTATCCTATTTACCCTGTACTTCCTTCAGTTTTTCCTGTAAGTTATTGGTAAACTCTTGGCCTACACTATCGACTTTGGCTCGCATAATTTTTTCCCCGAAGGTAGCCAATCGCCCTACCATACTTACATTGGATTTGTAGGCTACCTCTACCTCATCTTTGGCCACCTCTATCAGGTCGACTATAGTCTCCTGGGTAAAGGTGCCGAGACCACCGAGAGCAGAGCCCCGTCCCAGCGCTTTGAGGTGTTTGGGCGGCTCAACCTCGGCGAAGGTTTGGGTAAACTGGAGCTTGACTCTGATGGGGCCGACCTTCTGCTTGATGACACCTTCCCAGGTCTTGTCATCAATGGCCTCCATCTTTTGGGCACCGGGAATACACAAAACTAATGTTCCCGGCTCGAGCAGGAAGTCCCATACCTCCTGAACCGGTGCTTTCAAAGTGAATTTTCCTTCAATAAGCATTTTTAAGCATCCTCCTTTCTTTCTTTGGTGATTATGGCTTATGGGTCTATAGCATTTCTTGGTTTAATATGGGGTATCTCAAATTTATGATCGCGGCTTGGCCCCGGGGTGGGAGGAGCAATGATATCAGAAACCTCTCCCGGTTTACGCTGGTAACCCCGGTAATTACCGCTGAAGCATAGATAGTGGTGTCTAGCTCTGTATAGGGGGCATTCCTTGCACAGGTCGCCGGAGAAGGGGCATAACTTCTTTGTTTTAGCCACTGACCGTTTCCTCCACTTCTATTCGATTATAGCGATGGAATAATCCCACCACGACTATATGTCAATAAGAAATGTATAACTCTCCAATAGTGTTGAGTTTTAACCGTAAAAATCCGGATCCAAAGGGCCCTCCCTGACAAACCGGGGCTCAAAATTGATTAAAAGAGCCCCGGACCAAAGTCCGTGGCTCTTTATATAATCTACTTGGGCAGATCGTCCGGTGATTCCCAGTCCTTCATATCATGCATCCAGGGCGCCCGCTCCACAAACACGTCATGGGCAAGCGGAACCGGAGGATGTGACATCCACTTGGGATCGAATTCATCCTTTACCTTGAGCATAAATTCATGATAGTTCGGTCCATATTTGGGACCAGTCAGATACATAGGTTGATGCGGACCCAAAAGTGAAGTATAGCATCTATTTTCAATATTCATCTTGGATGTATCCAAATAGAATCGATCCACACCATCAGTGTTATCGTCCTGGTCCCAATACACAAGAAATTCCGAGTAGCCCTGATGGCCCATTTCAAAGCTCTGGAACCACCCCGGATCGCCATAATCCGGCATCAGTGGCGGCGTGTACTTCTTCTTCAGATCAGCATAGATCTGGCCGTGTTCGGTAGCCTGGCTCAAGGTCTCTATAACGTAATCCACGGAGACATACCCGCCGCACATAAGCCACATACCGGCTGAGTCCGCGTTCTTTATCCAGGACTCGTCGGATGGTTTTGTTCTGCGGGCAATACCGCCTAATGGTTCCATAATGTCCATGAGTACCTTCTCATCGTACTCCATCTGCTCTTCAGAGGTAAATCCGATAAGCAGGACACGGACGATAAAGAAGTTGGCAACTGTCTCCTCGCTCTCCTTGCCCCAGATGTCCCAGAAATCTTCCTTGTTCTCTGCCTTGGCAATAGCTCGCCAGAAGAGAGGGACCTTTGTCACCGCCCCGGCGATCTCCGCGTGTCCTATTTCCCTCATGGCCTTTACCTGGGCCTCCTTTGAAGGTACCGTGAAATTGATCCACTTGATTCGCTTTTCCGGAAGAGCCAGGCTGGTATTGGGTGAAATACCGGTGGGCTCGAGCCGCTCGGGCTGAAAGGGCAATGTCTTTATGGCCATCCTGGTTACGATTCCCAGACAACCGCGCAGCCCCGTATATCCCCTCAAAAGGCCCCTCAGATCAGGCCCCGGACCTTCACCCCAGAATGGGTCATCCCCTTCCGCAAGGGAGCCCAGCCTGAGCAGTTCACCGTCGGGTAAGACCAGTTCAGTGCCGAGGATACGCCTGTGGGGCAGTCCTATCCGGTGGCTCAGGGGAGACCAGCCGTCACCTATCAGATTGGCAATGGCCGATGCCTGAGCTCCGCCGCCTCCAATTACCACATAGGCCCCGTGCTTCATGGCCTCTTCCTGAATAGGAGAGTAGATCATGCCCGGACCGACCTCCACATAAAAGTGCTTCTCGTCCAGCACGAAATCGTTCATACGTTTGAGGTCGATCAACAAGGCACCCTCCACGTGGGGGTGTGATCGCGGTCCGTAAAAACCGGTACTGTACGGGACATACGGGATCTCATTACGATAGCAGACCTTGACTGTTCTCTGGACTTCTTCGGTGGTTCGCGGCATTATTACGCATCCCGGGATAGTTGTCATTACACGTTCATACCCCAGCCCGTTTTCATACCCTCCGGGCCCGCTTCTGTATGCCTCACAGATTACGGGGTCATCGGAGATATATTCGGGACCTACAATGGACTCCAGCACTCTATAGATCTCTTTGGATATTGTCATGGGTTCCTCCTTAACCTAACAGCCTATGGATGCGCATATGACTTCCGAAATATCCAGGACCTGCACATCATCGCCATTGGCTTTGACAGCCTCGGCGAAATTGTTTTTACACCAGGGACATGCCGATACCAGCATCTCCGCTCCGATTTCCCTAACCTCTTCGAGCCTGTGTTCCGCGGCCCATCGGGCAAACTCCGGGAAGGCCTCCTTGGTTCCCCGGCCCGCGCCGCAGCAGAAGGCGTTCTCTCTTGTGCGCGGCATCTCAACCAGATGTACACCCGGTATGGCGTTAAGGACGTCTCTGGGCTGGGAATAGACACCATTCGTACCACGACGCCTCTTGAGTCCGGGCTCAACACATCCCATCCACCCGCGCTTTCCTTCATAGGGTGTCCAGGGTTCACTCAAACGGCTCAGGCTGCATGAATCATGATAGGTCATGCGCGTGTCAACTGCCTCTTTCATCTTCAAGGCGCCGTTCTTAACCCTTTCATCAACATATTCTACCAGATGCATGACCTTGAACCCCAGATCATCGGTTGAGATATCCAGGAGCTTGGGATAATCTACCTTCCACATCCGGTATCCCTCCGCGCAAGCGGTCAAAAGGGTCTTGGCCCCTGTCTTCCTTACCTCATCCAGATTTCTCTGTGCCAGTGCCCTTGCCTCATCAATCATTCCCACGGAGAACAGGGTGTTTCCACAGCACCATTCATCCGGCATAAGCATAAATTCGGCTCCCGAGGCCTTGAGAATCTTGGCGGTTGACCGGGCGATCTCCTTGTTAACGTAGGAAGCGGAGCATCCTACGAAATAGAGTACATCGGCCTTTTCAGCCGGTTTAATCTCCTTGGTAATCCAATCGGTACGCTTATTGTGGGTGGAGCCGAAATAGTTATGCCTTTTCTCAATATTACCGGCTATCTTTTTATGGGCCGGCATGGGACCTACCCCGTCTTTAACCGCCTTCACCCTGAGTGCCTCAAGAGTTAATTCAACCTCAAGATCAAGGTTCCGCTTGCATCCCACATCGCAGGCCCCGCAAAGGGTACAGGCATATATTATCTCAAGGGCCTTTTCATTCCAATCCAGAAGGCCTTCGGCCATGGCATGCCCTATTCTCATCTTTCCGTAGGCACCATAGGCATCAAACTCATACCTGGTAGCACTGGGGCATCGAGTCATGAACCTGGCGCCTGGCATGTAGGTGTGTTCCACCCAGGTGCATCCCTTACACTTGATACACCGGCTCA
The DNA here is from genome assembly GCA_964418945.1 of uncultured Desulfobacteraceae bacterium. GTDB lineage: Bacteria > Desulfobacterota > DSM-4660 > Desulfatiglandales > HGW-15 > CAYUYB01. The sequence continues at coordinate 14,136 of CAYQNR010000052.1, read as the reverse complement.
TGTCATAGACAAAATTCTGGATATCGCTTATATCCAGCTTAAATTCCGATTTAGGTTTATAGTATCTTACTTTCAAATCTTTTGCCATTATCTCACCCTCCTTAAAAGCAAAGGTTGCCAGGATTCATAATATTGTTCGGGTCAAATACCCTTTTCAACCTTTTCAGCGCGCCGGCGTACGAAGCCGCTCTCTCATAGACTATGGGGGCCAGATCACCGTAAGGCCTGGTAAAGACGGCTCCCTCATCCAGAAACGCCTTGACTGTATCTTTGTAGAGGGCGCGTATAGTATCTTTCTCGGCCTCGCTGTCAGGATCGTAGAAAAAGCTGAACTCGGGCCTGCAGGCGCGATTGTGCTCGATAGGCTGAATATACATGCCGATATCACCTATGGGATAACCATACTGGGCGGCTATCTCCTCCACTATCATGACAAACTGCTGGGCCATGGAGGGTCTTGTATGGAAAAAAACGCTCTGGCAGGCGCCTCTTACCCGGTTCTTCCAGTAAGGCACATCCGCAGGCCAGGGGGTTCGAAGGATCGGAAGAAGCCTCTTTCTCAGCCCGGGAAAACCGGGGAGCTTCTCTCCGAGCTGAAGATCAGGAAACTCATCCTTAATCACCCTGGCCAGAAAATTTTCTTCGTAGGCGATCTTTTCCTCCGGACGTCTTAACAGCCCGCTGATCACCAGAATCAGTGCCCATTGGGGCAGCTCGGCCTTGAGTTTCTCAAAATCGCCGGGCCAGTCTTCTGCAAGGATAGCAGAGAGATCAACATTGTTTAACAGCAGGACCTCCTGCCCGATCCTGCGGGGCAGGATTCGATACAGAAAATCAATAGCATACTCAAGATCATCAATCGCCGCGAAAAGAATCTTATCCATCCTGGGGATGGATTCCATCTTCAGGTTCGTCCATGTGACAACGCCCATAGTTCCCTGAGCGCACTGGAAAAACCTGTAAAAATCCAGACCCGGGCCGGAAGGGTTGCCTCCCTTGGCCATGGACTCCGGATAACCGTCCACGCTGGCGGAACCCATTCTGAAGATCTCACCTGTGGGCCACACTACTTCCATTGCCGCAAGCGGCTCTCCGTAATCATACACCTGGTTGGTGGGTTCTTCCCGTTCCAGGAAATCGGTAAGTGCGGACCGTTCAGCAGGCGGCGCCAGGGGCATAATTACCCTGTAACCCTCCTTTTTAAGCGTCTCCGTAAGTTTTTTCCAGGTAACACCCGCCTCGAACCTTACCCGCCTGTTATCGGGATCGATATCCAGGATCTTATTCATCCTGGACATATCAAGGACCACGCCGCCTTCCTTCGGTATTGTCGCACCGTAGAAATGCACCTTGGAACTGCAAGGAACCACAGGAACTCTGTTTTCGTTGCATATCTTGATTATCCCTGATACCTCTTCGGAATTTCCCGGTTTCACAATGTAGTTCGGCGCCCCCCGGGGGGTATAGCTGAAATCAGAGGCATACGCCTCCAACTGACCGGGATCATCAGAACAATTCTCTGCTCCCACAACCTTGGACAATCTCGCTTTTATGTCCATAATCAACCTCCATATATCTGAAATTCTCTGCACATATTGTTTCGGCATCTTGAGCTGAGAGCCGCGTTTAATCCTGTTGCCGAGATATTATGTGGATCATCCGGCAAATGAGTACACTTAATGATAAAACTATAGCAAGATTGGTGCTGTTCGGCCCATGGGCCAAACCAAGTATTTATATAAAGTCCTTTCCGTGCTCATTAGCCGGATGAACCTATTATGTTTTCTTGCCCCCGGCGGACCTTCTCTTGCCTTCGGTGCGTTTTTTCTTGCTCTTGGCTGATCTTTTCATTCCCTCTAATATCTTTTCAGGCGTGAGGGGAAGATCTTTGCACCTGTAACCGGTGGCATGGCAAACAGCCTCCCCCAGAGCAGGGGCCGTGGGGCAGGCAAGGCCTTCCCCGGCCTCCTTTGCCCCCAAAATCAATAACCTGCTTCATTCCTTCCAAACCTCCACTATTATTAATGCTGAGTCCCACTCCTTTGGTGCGGGCTAGCCTTATGGATTATACTCTTTCCCAGGATCTTGATGGCAAGATCCTGAGTCATATCCAGATGGTTCTTCCCGGAGACCACCTGCTTGCCATTCTCAAGTTGGGTAATCCCCAAAAAGCACGACCATATGACCTCCGAAAGGGTCATGGGATTGCATTGAATAAATATCCCTTTATCCACACCGTATTTTATTATTTGGTGTTGCAGTCTCACCACCCTGGAGCCCGACTCATAGAGCCTGACTCGAAGCTCCTCGGAAAGATTACGGATTATCTCACTCTGATGAAAATAGAGGGATGCGTTAAAAAGCACCGGATCCGTTTGATAAAATGTCCGAAAGCACGCCCACATATTCTCCAGCAGGTTTTTCCCTATGGATTCTCTGCTATCATAAACCTGTTGTAGGATCTCTTCAAAATAGGCCGTGTGATCCACAATGGCACTGATGAATATCTCGTCCTTGGTCTTGAAATAGAGGTAGAGAGCGGCCCGGCTAAGTTCAGATCTCTCGGCTATCTTCTCCATGGTAATGGAGTGATAGCCCTCTTCATTGTAGAGATCCATCGCGGCATTGGTAGCCAGCTCATGCCTGCCCCTTTTTTCCCGTTCTCTTCTCTCGGCAATACCCATTTTAGACGCTCACTTCACTATTTAGACGATGTGTCCATTTTTAACATATGGCCTTAAACCATGTCAAGGGTTTTTGCTCCATTAAACCACAGTATATTCAGGGGAATTATAATTCATCCGGTCACGGCCATTCTTTTCAAGACGACATCTATAGCATTCGGAGGACGTGAGCTTATTTTTAAGGGTTTGGCAAGTATTGTATTGGTATTAACGGGAAATTCTGCCAGGGGTTCTGGTGGAGCAAACCCTTGAAAATAAGCCCACTGCAGGCCTTGGGTGGAATTCTTTTTGAGATGCCGTCTTTCCAAGAACAGCCGTGACCTCAGGTAATGAAGCTTTTTGAAAGGTGATATCTCGAAAAAAATAGGTCCATTCGGTTAATGAGTACACTAGTTAATGATATCTAAATATTTTGCGCTATATGGCCCCAGGGACCATTAAGGTACTTATAATGGCTCCCCACGGGTAAACCCGTGGTCCCATTAAAATACCCGTCTTTCCATCCTCCGTATCAGGCTACTGCGGAGGACAGGCGCCTCCGGCTACGACGCGGTTATCCGCCTGAACTGGGGGTGACATCGCGCCGTAGCAAGCGATCATTTACGCATTCAACCACGGGCAAGCACGTGGTCTTCTGCAAAGGCGGATAAGGTTTAATCTTTTACTTCTTTATGCACTTATTAACCGGATGAAACGAAATTATTCAGGTCCACTGGATTTCATAAAGAAAATGAGGTAATCCTAAAATCATCTCAGATCAATATTGGCTTTTCTTAAGAAATCAGGTATAATATATGTATGTTTTTAGGTTTAATATAGCGCTAATTGCATTCTAACACCAGGTTGGAGGCGACCATGAAGAGATATATCCTTTGTTTAACCATTATTATCCTTGCCGGCGTTTTTCCTTTCTCCCCTTCCCCTTCCCGCGCCGCTGATATTGAACTGGATGTCAAAAGCGCCGAATGTCTTGATGACAATAAGATCCTGATAAAATACGCTGTTATTAATTACCGGGATTTTGATCGTCCCAATGTAAGTATCGCCTTTAGAATAATGTCGGATAAAAAACCCGCGGCCTGCGAGGAGATCATAATGGTTGTTCCCAAGAATGCCGATGGATCCAAGATACATGAGGCTGTAATCGACACACCGTGTAAGGAAATGGACTTCCGTCTGGAGTCCACCGTATTTCACAATGTCAACCGTTACAGGATAGAGAACTGGTTTTCAGGTTGCCCTGAATAAGTAACGCACTGTCTTCTTTTATTTACTGCCGCCCCTATTCCCTGCGCCTACAATAATTATCTTTTGATGTGTTCTATGTTTATTGGGTTCATCCGGTTAATAAAAACGCTAGTTAATGATATCTAACTATTTTGCGCTATATGGGCTATGGGGCTCTCTTTTGAGCGGCGAACTCGTTTATGTGCTATGACCCTGCACAAAATCAGACGAGGGGGGCGGGTAGCCTTTTCCAGACTTGGCCGGACTCTAGACTTTTCTATTATCTCATAAGTATTCCGCCCGCCTGGGTGGCACCTTAAGTAATTAGCATGCTATTAATATTTTCGGCGCTTAAAAGAGAGCCCCATGGGCCATTAGGGTACTTATAATAAGGTTTAATCTTTTACTTATTTACGTACTCATTAATCGGATCAACCATTTATTGTGTCCCCCCAACATATTACGGATGAATTTGTAGTCTGCCTCATGCCTTTTCAATCTCACACATGAAGCTCCGACCGGACGGCGTGCCGGTGACCGGATCACGCCTGTCATCATCTGTCAGGTTGTTCAGGCTCAGATCCGGATGAACTTCTCCCCAGCCCCAAGCAACCCGTATAGAGCCCTCATGAACCACATCCGAGATCCTGGCTTTCATCTTTACATGACCTTTCGGGGAAATAATTCTCAACATATCCCCTTCTGATATCATCCTCTGACGCGCATCTTCAGGGTGAACATCCGCAAAACCCTCGGGCTCTCCCTGGTGAAGGGACTGTATATTGTGGAATTGGGTGTTGGTAAATCTGGCTGTCCGCTCCCCGCTGACCCCGATTACGGCATCCTTAATATTTTGATCGGAAAAACTTATGGGATTCTCATTGCTTCCGTCCATGAACGGGACAGGCAGGTAGCCATTTTTGTGCAATCGTTCCGAAAAGAATTCAACCTTGCCGGAGGGAGTGGCAAATCCCCGCGTTCGGTATTTCTGGTACTCTATCTCATCCACGAAAAGGCCTCCCGGATTTCTCCGCAGCATGTCAACCGTTATACCGGATGGTTCCAGATGATAGTCAATGGCCTCCTCCGCTGTTTGCCAGGGGAATTCCTTTTCCAATCCAAGCTTGCGGGCCAGGTCAAAGATGATTTTCCAGCCCGGCCTGCTGTGGCCTATCCAGTCAATGACCTGGTTTTGAATAACTACCGGGTTATTGCGTATAAAGGCCCGGTTCAGCTGGGTATGCTCAAAGCAACTGCCCACAGGCAGGATGACATCCGCGAACCGGCCGGTTTGTGTCAGGAACATGTCTATCACCACCATGAAGTCAAGCCTTTCCAGGGCCCTTTTAACCCTGTGGGAATCAGTCATGGTTACTGCGGGATTTCCCGATTGGACAACAAGCATCCTGATCGGGTAGGGCCTTTCATCCAAAATAGCGTCGAGCAGGCAGGACTGGACTTGCATACCCCAGGTTTCGTGAAAATCGTTAAACAGTCCATAGTCGCTGGTAATCGGCTGTGTCCCCTCGGGCAGCCTTTCTCTGAGCTGGATATTACGCGTGGGAACTTTCTGTGGAATAAAGTCTCCACCCTGTTTATCCAGGTTTCCGGTCAGTGCCCGGAGCATACAGACCGCTCTGGTGGCTTGAAAGACCTGGACATGCATGTCAAGCCCGTTACCGTCAATGATGCATGCGGGCCTGGTGGTTGCGTAAAGACGGGCGGCCTCCTTTATCTTCTCAGGCTTCAACCAGATACGCCCGGCCACCTGCTCGACCGGGTAGGCCTCTGCAGCCGCTTTCAATTCTTCAAAACCAATGGTAAAATCCCTTATGAATTCAGTATCGTAGAGCCCGCTGGTGATGATTTCATGGATCATGGACATGGCCAGCTGCCCATCATAACCGGGTTTGATCTGCAGCCACATATCGGCCATCTCCGCAAATGGAGTCTTGATGGGATCGATCACTATAAGCTTAGCTCCCTTCTCCTTGGCCAGAAGGATTGCCTCGCAGGCGGATGGTGAGGTATTCCGGTCATTTTTCCCCCAGATAAGAATGCACCGGGCATCTTTGGCCTGAGGCATGGTCATGGCTCCGTATGTATAGACATGGGCCATATCCCTGGATACATGGCATATAGATCCATTTCCTATGGTGTTGGGCGAGCCGAAGGCATTCATCAAACGGTTTGCATAATCCCACGGCGCGCCCCAATCGGCTGCCATCCCCCTCAGCCAGGCTATGGACTGGGCACCGTATCTCTCCTTAAAAAACCTGAATCTCCCGGCAATCAGCTCCAGGGCCTCATCCCAAGTCGCTTCCCTGAAATCATATCCTGATCTCCTTTTTTCCTTTACCAGGGGTTTCATCAATCGATCCGGAGAATAGATAATATCCCCGGCCGCATTCAACTTGGGGCATTGAAGCATCATGTCAGAAAACACGGATGCCTTTCTCTCAGCTCCCACCAGCTTCCCTTTCACTATATCCGCTTCCACCGGGCAGCAAGCGGAACATAAACGACAAACAGTGTCTTTTCTCATCAATACATCCTCACCATCTCATAGTCTCAAACATCATACCATATGGCTTATCTCTCCGCCTTTACGAAGCAACTGCGGATTAATTCAAAATGGTTTATGTGAGTTCGGATTTTCCACCACACATGTCCCTGTTGCATGACTTTCCATTGGGGAAGGAGGTCTCCTTTTTTGCCCTCCAGCAGGGAGATGACATTATCCATCCCTCTTCCTGAAAAATTTCCGTCCATCTTGCCTCCCAGCCAATCTTCCTGTTGCGCCACATCTTCCGACCAGGAAAAAGGATCGGAAAACAGAAACTGCACATCCGTTTCCTGGGCCACTCGGTTCATCTCCGTAAAATGTTTCATGGGAACAGGCACTTTGTCTATTAGATTCAAAGAAGATAAGGCTGAAAAGGCGCCGGTTCGGAACGGTAATGCCATGGCATCTCCTACTATGAATTCAATGTTCTCCATATCCCACTCTGCAGGCAGAGTGAGCTTTTCTTCTTTGACCAGGTTTCCCTCCTGAATCAAGGGAATCATCTTTCCTCGATTGACCATCAACTCCCTGGCAGCCCGGATAAAGGATATGGAATTATCTATACCTACAACGAACCTGCTCTTTTTGCTCATTTCAAAGACGAATCTCCCGACCGCTGACCCGATGTCCAGGCAAAACCCCGGATTCTCGCGAACAAGGCCGGCCCACTGGGCATAGGTATCAACGGCTTCTTCGTCTTTCAACAGATCACCGTAGTGACTCCACAGGTAAGATGACAGAGCCGGACTGGATTCATAACGATTGCCCGGATCTATTTCACCGGGATGCTCGATCTGGAAAAACGCGATGCCGTCACGCACCGGATAGACCCCGCCGCATTGCTCGCAGATCAATTCACCTTCCATAAGGTCATCATGATATTCCTCGTATATATTTACCCTCAGCTTACTCTCCCGGGGAAGGCATGAGGGACAAGCCAGGATTTCGGTCAACCATTTTTTCATTTCAGACTCCTTGGCAAAAAGCAACTCCTTTAACAATGCAGGGGCATCCTGCGCAAAGCTTGCCGGATTCAATTGTCTATTTATAGATAATAGATTATCTTATTTCAAGGCGTCATTGCCGCATATGTTCTCACCTGGGAGCTTTAGGGTGCTTTTAAATTGTTTACCTGAATGGCTTTTCCTGCTATGATCCTGCTAACGGCGAATGCTAACATATGACAAAATGTAAACAGAGACAGATGGTCCCGGAAGATGAATATAGTAAAAGAATGGTTTAAACGTTATTTTACAAACCCCCAGGTGATTATCCTGGCGGCGATACTGTTTATCGGTGTCTTGATTATCCTGACCCTGGGGAAGACACTGACACCGGTATTGGCAAGTGTGGTGATTGCCTTTGTCCTTGATGGCGCAATCAGCAAACTGGAAGGCTTCAGGATGCCCCGTATGGCTGTTGTCCTGGTGGTGTTTTTCACCTTCATAGCCTGTTTATTTTTCCTGCTGTTCGGATTAATGCCTGTTCTCTCCAATCAGATAGGCCAGATGGTGGCAGAACTCCCGACCATGATCGCCCGGGGTCAAAAACAGTTAATGTTGCTTCTCGAACGGTATCCGGAATTTATCTCCCAAGAAAACATTATGTCCCTTAACAGGATTTTACAGACCGAACTGGGAAATCTGGGGCAGAAACTCCTGGCTTTTTCCATGGCTTCGGTGCGGGGCGTGGTCCTCTTTGTAGTCTACCTGATTCTGGTGCCGTTCACCGTATTCTTCTTGCTTAAAGATAAAGGTCTGATTCTTAAATGGTTCGCCGGGTTTCTGCCGGAAGACCGTGACCTCAGTAGTCAGGTATATCATGAGGTCATTCGCCAGATCGGCAATTACGTGCGGGGCAAATTTCTGGAAATCCTGATCGTCTGGCTGGTGACTTACGTAATATTTACCATCCTGGGGCTACGTTTTTCCATTCTAATAAGCCTTGTAGTGGGCCTGTCCGTGCTGGTACCCTATATCGGAGCTGCTGTGGTCGCCTTTCCCGTGGCACTGGTGTCTTTCTATCAATGGGGCTGGGAACCTGAAATGCTGAAGATAATGATCGCCTATGCCGTCATCCAGCTCCTGGACGGCAATCTGCTGGCCCCCCTGTTACTTTCCGGGGTAGTGGACATCCACCCGGTAGCCATGATCGTCTCCATACTGGTATTCGGCGGATTATGGGGTTTCTGGGGAGTATTTTTCGCCATTCCCCTGGCCACCCTGATCCAGGCCATATTAAAGGCCTGGCCCGTAGCCAAAAAAGCCAGCGGGGGGTAGAAACCCAATCCACCCCACGTTCACATTGATGGATCCGAAATCCTCCTCCACCCTGCCCTTAATTATATAAGGCCGTGATGTGCCCAGCATATGGCAATAACGGTTATAGACCTTGGGGAAAAACACGGTCTCATATATTCCGGTGGTGTCTTCAAAGGAGATAAACTTCATGGGATCCCCCTCACTGGTAAGCACCGTCTTTCCCGTAACCAGCCAGCCGACCATGGTGACCTGTCTGCCGGTATATCCTGGCAGGTCTCGCGCAGAAGTATAATGTATGCCTTTTAACCTGTCGCGGTACAGGTCCAGCGGATGGATAGAAAGGAAAAAACCCAGTATCTCGGATTCATGCCTGAGCATTATAGATGCCGGGTACTCGTCCTGATGGGACGCGGGATACGTCGCCGGAACAGGTCTTGAAGCGTAATCAAAAAGAGTCGGTGTCTTATTTTCCTCTCGTTTGCCGAAGAATCTAACGGCCTTCCAGACCAGACCGGGTCTTTTAAGCCCCCTGCTTGTATTATCAAGACATCCGGCCTTAATAAGGGCCATCGCGTCCTGTAGATGAAGGTTCCGGCCCGTCCGGTTCAGGAAATCTTCAATAGAGGTAAAAGGGCCGTTCTTCTTGCGCTCATCTATAACAACCTCCCTTGCCTCACTGGAAAGCACCTTTATCTGCATCAGGCCCACCCGGATTTCCCTGCCCTTCCCCGTATATTTGATCTCACTCAGGTTGATATCAGGAGGCAGGACTTTCAGACCCATGCGTTTCGCCTCTGATATGTAGCCGAAGGTGGAATAATATCCCCCACCGTTGGAGATGACCGAGGACATAAACTCCGCGGGGTAATGGGCCCTTAAATAGGCGGATTTGTACGCCACCATGGTATAGCTTGCGGAATGGGGCTTGCAGAAGCTGTAGCCGTCGAATCCCATCATCATTTGCCATACATCTTCAATAACCTCCATTCTCACTCCCCTTGATCTCGCCCCCCTGATAAACCTGTCATGGAAATCCCTTAGCCTCTTTTCCCTGTGCTTCTTACTCACTACCTTCCGCAGGGTGTCCGCCTCGGCAGCATCAAAGCCCGCCATGTTTATGGCCGCCAGGCTCAACTGCTCCTGGAAAACCATAACCCCCAGGGTTTCTGCGAGCACAGGCTCCAGCAGGGGGTGGGGAGGACTCCAGAGGCTGCCATGGAGTCTGGATACCCAAGTCCTTATACTCCGGTTTGATGCGGGTCTTATTATGGAGGTGACCACCACGTTGAGATGAAAGTGGTCTAGTTTTAGGTACTCATCAAAGGTAAAACCGCTTGCCACCTTTTTAAGCACCTGTCTCGTCGCCGGGCTCTCAAAATAAAACACGCCGAAGGTATCACCCCGATAAAAGGTCTCTACCGTCTCCCTATCATTGACAGCGTTCCAAACAGCGTAATCGATTGTTATTCCATGGTTCTCGGCTATCAGGTCAATACTGTCCCTGATGACCGCCAGACTCCGGTTCCCCAGGATGTCTATCTTGACAAGGCCCGCCTCCTCCACGGAATCCTTTTCCCACTGGAGGACCTGAGCCCCGTTCGCGGAGATCTCTACCGGGCAATAGCGACGTATCTCATCAGGGACTATCACAACTCCTCCGCAATGCACGGAAAGGTGATTGAAATGGTCTTCCAGGCAGGCTGCGGCTTCAAGGATCTCATCCCATGGTCTTTTAAACTCGATGCCTCTCATCTTGGGGTGATCCTTAAGGCCTTTCCCGCTCTCTTTAAGCCTCCAGCCGAAACCTATCCTTTTGGTAACCTGGCTAATCTCCTGCTCCGTCACACCGTACACCTTTGCCACCTCCCTAATCGCGGACCTTGCCCCGAACGTGTTATGATTGGCTACCATGCCGGCCCTTCGGTATCCATGCCTGCTAAAGAGGTAATCTATAACCTGCCCCCGCTCGTCCCAGGCAAAGTCTATATCGATATCAGGGGGGTCGACTCTTCCAGGGTTTAAAAACCGCTCGAAAAAAAGATTGTGTTTTATGGGGTCCACATGGGTGATGCCCAGGGCATACGATACAATGGATGCGGCGGCGCTTCCTCTGCCGCAGGAACGCGGCGACTTTGCTGCAAGATCAGCCACTACCAGGAAATAATGGCTGAAATTCTTTTCGCGGATGATGTTCATCTCATGATCCACCCGCTCCCTGACCTCCTTTGTAATCTTTCCGTATCGTTTCCTGCACCCTTCCATGGTAGCCCGGTACAGGTGCTCAAATGCCTCTTTATCGCCCATTCCTTTAAAATCAGGAAATGTGAGGCTGAATATATTCCACTCTTTCATGCACTTTTCCGCCACCTTCACCGTGTTTTCCACGGCCTCTGGGGCATGGGGAAACTGATCGATCATGGACCGGGAAAAGGTCAAAAAATTATGCTCCCGGCAGGTGTCTTCATACCGGAGACGGGAAAGCTTGGTGTTGAGGTCCACGGCCCTTAATATCCGATGAAACCTGAACTGCTCTTCCCGAAGCATATAAACCCTGTTAGTGGCCAGAGGAGGTATCCCGCTCTGTCTGGAAAAGGCAAGACACCCGTGCATATTATACCCCGGCGACATCTCCACAAAGAGGTCCTCTATGGAGTCTTTCTTCAACACCTTGAGCAGCCTGAAATCATCGGAAAATATGACCAGCCCTTCTCTTTTTTCCCCGAGGGTCTTTATCAGGTCAAAGCCAATGCGACAGTTCCTGTCCGAGATGATCCTGCAAAGATTGGCATATCCCCCGGGGCTGCGGACAAGCAATACCGCCCGGTGCCCGGAGGCTATGATCTCGCTTCCCACAATGGGGCGGATACCTGCCTCCTTTGCCGTCTCCAGAAAAAAGATAAGACCGTACAAACCGTTGGTATCGGTAAGGGCAAGTCTGTCCATACCCATACTCGCGGCCGTCTCGCACAGATCCTCAATGTAGGCTGTCCCCCAGCCTTTTGAAAAGCTTGAATGGGTGTGGAGATGGATGAAATTCATGATATTTTCACCACAGAGACACAGAGAACGCAGAGTTTTTAGCCTATCGGAAGATACCGATAGGCTAAAAGAGCATCTGTACTATAAATCTACAGGATTAATCTTTTGATTCCCTGTTTCAAAACAGATACATTGAAATTGATTAACAGGCCAACCTTAAGCCCCGTTAATTTCAGGTAAGTTAAAAGTTGCGCATCATGTATTGGCTGCAGCCTATCTACAGATTTTAATTCTAAAATTACCAAATCCTTTACGATAATATCTATCCTATAGCCACAATCTAGTTTAATGCCTTTGTATTCAATAGGAAGAGATTGTTGCCTCTTATAACTAATTTTTCTCAGATTAAACTCATGGCAAAGGCATTCCTCATATGCAGATTCCAAAAGACCCGGCCCTAACTCCTTATGGATCTCAATAGCTGCTCCGATTATTTGGCCTGTAAGATGATTTATATCCATATTTTTACTCCCTATCGTTATGTCCTCTGAACCGTTTTCACCACTTATTAAATGATTCGCAAAGGGAAGATCTACTTGATCCAACAGGTATCTCCCTGTTGGATCAAAAAAGGATAACTCCCTGTGTCCTCCGTGCCTCTGTGGTGATATCATGCGGCCGCTCTTCCATGTTTTATCGCCTCATTGCCGTACCGCTTCCTGACGCTGTCCAGTGCGCATGCAACCATGCTTTTCTTCTCCCTATCCGGATTGGTCGCGGGAAAAAGGGGAATCTGGGAGGAGGGGGCGGAGAGATCCCAAAACCAGACCCTTATAAACCGGACAGCGACCCTTCGCTGGCAGGCCTTGAAAAAGAGTCTCTCCAGAGGCACATAGAGTTCAAGGTCCAGGTTACTTCCATGAGGCACGTTGGTCCGGCGTGTTACCTCCATCTGATCAGAATATCTGAGAGCCAGGCCCGCCCGGTGAGCCGACAGCCCCCTGCTTCGTAGCCTCCTGGAACACCTTTCAACCAGAGAGTAGATTGTCCCCAGGAGTATACGGTCATCGTTCTCGTCATCGGGCAGGATGCTCGATTCGCTAACCGAAGGAATTGAAGAGGGAGGATGAACAGGCGTAGGATCAATGCCCAGTGCCCTCTGACGGATTACCCATGCCTGTCGTCCGAATATCAGCCTTAGATTACTACTATCCAGTACCGCTATCTCCCTGACCAAGGTAATATTCAGGTCTTCCAGGAGTACCTTTCGCCGGGTATGGCCTACACCGGGAAGATAATCTACCTTCAAGGGGGCCATAAAGGAAGATTCCCTGCCAGGATCCACATCCAGCACCCCTTTTGACGCCATCAAGCGGGATGCTATATTTGAAACCATTTTATTGCTTGCCACCCCTGCCGCCGCCGGCATGGCCAAACCATCCCCTATATCCCTCTCTATACGGCATGCGGCATCCTTTGCCCTTCCCCATAACCGTTCAGTTCCGGTAATATCCATGTACACATGGCCGGGTCCCGTGGCCTCCCAGATGGGGGTATACCGCGCAGCCACCCCGGCCAGCAACCTGCACCCTTTCTCCAGGAGTGGGGGATTAGGGGGGAGGATGGTCAGATCAGGGCATAATCTCATGGCCTTACCCAGGGCCATGCCCTTGAATACCCCTTCCCGCCCGGCCTCAGGTGATGCGGAAAGTATAAGGGCACTATCCGATTGGGGAGGCGCCACCGCGACCGGCCGGCCCCTCAGCTCCGGACGGTTTGCCCGCTCCATGGCAATACGAAATGCCGGAATATGGATGTGGATGATGTGGCGATCCAAAGAGTTCTCCATTGCTATGAAAAATTCAGTAGGGACCAAAACATTTTATGCTTGAGCATAGTGGCGCAAGGCGCAGGGCGCAGGGCATAGGGTAAAAATTTAAGCCTTTCTTTTTGATCTCGCTCCAATGAGTCTTGTAAGCATACCTGAAATGGCCTGGCATTCCTTCTGGATTTGATCAAAATGATCCTTGGCGAAATAGCCTATCTCATACGCAATGATGCCTTGGGTAAGGAGTTCAGCGGAGGATCCTTTTGCTATATGAAAATATTTGATGGACTGCCGATCTGTGCCTAATTCGTCTCCTTCTGCTATGTTACTAGGAATGGAGATAGCAGATCGCCTTATCTGGTCTCTAAACCCATAATCTTTGGCAATTTCTCCCTGTCGGCTGATTTTATAAATAAATATAGCGAGTTCTTTGGCCCTATCCCACACCTTGAGTCCCTGAAAATTTCCCATGATCTTCCTCCTTGCGCCCTGCGCCTTGCATTATTTTCTCCTTTCCCTTGCGCCCTGCGCCTTGTATTATTTTCTCCTTTCCCTTGCGCCCTGCGCCTTGCATTATTTTTTCCTTTCCCT
>CAYQNR010000051.1:0-22289 GCA_964418945.1 uncultured Desulfobacteraceae bacterium | reverse complement strand
AGAGGAAAGAGGAGAGAGGAAAGAGGAGAGAGGAAAGAGGAGAGAGGGTAAGAGAATCAGAACGTCAGAAGATAAGAAGATGAGAAGGTCAGAAGATCAGGAGGTAAGAAGATAAGAAGGTAAAGTAGTTAAATAGTTAAATGGGAAATTCGTTAATTGGTTAAATGGGGAATTGGTTAATTAGTTAAATGGGATATTTGTCGAATAGGGTGGTCACAATCATTTAACCATTCGACCATTTAACCAATAACTGATAACCGACAACCAATAACTGACAACTGACAGCAAATGGCTGATAGCTAATAGCTAATTTGCGGTCACAGCTGTTCTTTTCAAGACGACATCAATAGTATTCGGAGGACGTGGTCTTATTTTCAAGGGTTTGGCACACATATTCTTTGTAGCAACGGGAAATTCTGCCAGGGGTTCCGGTGGAGCAAACCCTTGAAAATCAGCCCACTGCAGGCCTTGGGTGGGATTCTTTTGGAGATGTCGTCTTTCCAAGAACACCCGTGACTTTCGCCGAATCATATTCTTAAAAGTATACAAAGGTTATATGATATTATAAAAGAAGGAATGGCTAATAGCTAATGGCTAACAGCTAAAAGCTACCTAGAGGATCCAAGGATCCGATGGGTAGAGGCAAAAACCTTTGAAAGAAAGGGACGGTGTGTCATGAAAATAAAAAAGACTATCCCTGACTGGGTAATCGGACTTGGTGTAACGCTTTTTTTCCTGTTTATTTCTTTCACCGGAGTGCTTGATTTTACCGAGGCAATCGAGATGAAGACCTTTGATTTCAGGGCCAATCTGGCAGCTTCCGATGAAAGAAACCCGGACATCGAGATTGTGGCCATCACGGAAGATGATCTGGCAGAATTCGGACGGTGGCCGTGGTCCAGGGACATTCTGGCACAGGGAATCGATAATCTTTCCATGGCCGGTGCCAGGGTAATAGCATTGAATATCCTGTTCACCGAACCTGAGGAAAGCGCCGGTCTAAAGGCTATCAAAGAGCTGAAAGAGAGTTATGAGAATCTGGGGTTGGATAATGATGATCCCGGCCTGACTTTTTATTCCAAGCTGGCCCAGGAGGAGACGGACCTTGATAATGACGCTAAATTGTTCAAGGCCGTTAAAAAGGCCGGAAATGTGGTTTTCCCTGTATATTTTGATCTGACCAGCACCGGAATAGATCAAGAGGCCCCCGATTTCATAATGAGAGATTCATTCAAACAGATAAAAGGAGTCGAGGACGAATTTGCCGTGTCGTATATGATCTGGCTGAAAAAGATCACCCCTCTTCTCCCTTCTCTTGCAGAGGTTGCGGCATCCACTGGGCATAACAATCTTTTCCCGGACAGTGACGGCTATCTCAGATCTCAGATACATGTTGTTGGGTATCAGAAAGACATCTTTTTTCCTTCCTATCCCATAGCTATAGTCAGGACCTTTCTGGGATTGGGGGATGATGAGGTGGTAGTGACTCTGGGGGAGGGGATCAGTTTGAAGACCAGTCCCTCTTCAACAGTTAAGGTGCCTGTCATAGATTATGAGATGAAGACGCTCTTAAACTGGAATGCCGGTCCGGGTATAGCGTTCCATCAAACGCCCTTCTCCAAAGTTTATAAGAATAGTATTCAGACCGGTTTTTTCAAGGACAAGATAGTAATAATCGGACCTACCGCTTCAGGCATAGGGGATCGTTTTGTTACGCCCGTCTCGGGACAGATGCCTGGTGCGGAGGTGGTCGCGAACTCGGTTGCCAATATCCTTTCCCAGAGGTTTTTTTCCCGGCCGTCCTGGGTGAGTCTGATGGAACTGGGCCTGCTGATTATCTTTGGTCTTTACATATCCTTTGCCCTGCCGAGGTTAAAGGCGGGCATCGGGGCCGTTACTACTCTGTGTCTTTTCGTCTCCTATGGGATTGCCGGCACGGTCCTGTTTTTTTCAAACAGTACGTGGGTGAAGCTATCCGCGCCCATGCTTCTCCTGGTAGCGGGATATATACTGATCATCTCAAAGCGGTTTCTGATCACGGAGAGGACCAAGGAGAAGGTTGAAGCCGATTCAGTGGAGACCAGCAAGATGCTGGGTCTTTCCTTCCAGCAGCAGGGGATGTTGGATCTTGCCCTGGAGAAATTCCGTAAGATACCTGTTGATGAGGAGGGGAGCAAGGATCTCTTGTATAATTTGGGGCTTGATTTTGAAAGGAAAAGGCAGTTTTCAAAGGCCCTGGCTACATATAATCTGGTCATCGCGGATGGCCGGAATTTTAGGGATCTGGACGAGAGGATTCCCAAATTAAAGGGGGCCGAGGCCACCATGATTTTCGGCGGCGGAGGAACCGCCCACCCGGGCGACATAGGGGCCACCATAATGAACATGGATACCAAGCCCACGCTCGGCAGGTACGAGGTCACGGGCGAACTGGGCCGGGGAGCGATGGGGATTGTTTACAAGGGGGAAGACCCTAAGATTCATCGGACCGTGGCTATCAAGACCGTAAGTCTTTCTGATTTTGATGAAAGCATGCTGGATGAGATGAAGGAAAGATTTTTCAGGGAGGCGGAATCAGCGGGCCTGCTGACACACCCCAATATAGTAACCATATACGACGCCGGGGAAGAACACGATCTGGCCTTTATAGCCATGGAATTTCTCAAAGGCATGGATTTGGAGGAATACACCAGGAAGGAGAATTTTCTTCCTGTTCGTGAAACCCTGACCATCGTGGCCAGGGTAGCTGATGCCCTGGATTACGCCCATGCCAAGGGGATCGTCCACAGGGATATTAAGCCGGCCAATATCATGCGTCTCGAGGAAAGTAAGGAGATCAAGGTAACTGACTTCGGCATTGCCCGGATAGCCTCTTCGTCCAAGACCAAGACCGGAATTGTATTGGGAACACCCTCATACATGTCTCCGGAGCAGGTCGCCGGCAAAAAGGTGGACGGAAGATCGGACATCTTTTCCCTGGGTGTTGTCCTCTTCGAGATGCTGTGCGGGGAAAAACCCTTTGCGGATGAGGATATGACGTCCTTAATGTATAAGATCGCCAAGGAGAAACATCCTCCGGTGCGTTCAATAAACGCCAAGGTCCCCCAGGTCCTGGAGAAGATTATAGACAGGGCACTGGAAAAGGAGGTGGAGAAGAGGTATCAGAAGGCAGGTCAGATGGCCAGGCACCTGGATCAAGTTGTAGTAAAGATTGATGAGATCAAGGCAAAGAAGCTCGGGACAACCGGAAGCTGAAGCTGAAATGGAGGATATGGCTCATTATGAGATTGAATGTGGAGGGTAAAACCCATATAGGACGGAAAAGGAAGATTAACGAGGATAGTTATCTGATAAACCCTGAACTGGGTTTGTACGTGATTGCAGACGGAATGGGGGGACACAGGGCTGGAGAGGTAGCGAGTCGTATGGTTGTGGAATCGATAGAGGGCTACTGGCAAAAAGTCAATTTCAAAGAGACTCCCACTGTACCGGAGACGACAGCGAAGGACATCTCCAAAAAGGCCAAACACCTTGTCAAGGCAATATCTCTAGCCAATACTGTAGTCCATGAGGCCCAGAAAAAGCCGGAATACCTCCGGATGGGTTCCACCGTCACGGCCCTGCTGGTTGAGAAGGATACCATATGGTCGGCAAACGTAGGAGACAGTCCGGCATATATCCTTGATCAGGGAAGGTTGAGACTGGTATCCCAGGAACATTCCATTGAGGCGGAACAGAGAAACATGGGTTTTTCCGATTTTTTCGGATCCACCAACCCCCTAATGAAGAATATACTGACCAGGGTGATAGGGTTAAATGAAAAGGTGGATATCTATATTATGCCAATGAGACCGGAGGCGGGAGATATCATACTGGCGTGTTCTGACGGCATTACCAATTACATGCCCAAAGAATCCATAACAGACGTGCTTAATAATCCTTCAACGTCCCTTGAAGATAAAGTGGACCTTTTGATTGAAGGTGCAAACAGGGGCGGAGGAGGGGATAATATAACGGCAATATTGATGGAGGTGCTGAAAGAGGGAAAGTGGGACAGGTTTAAAAGGGTATTTAAATGATCCTTATATGATATGTATGAATCTAGGTTTGATCAGACATGCAGTGTCGGATTAAATTCTTTTGATATATTTTGAAATCCGAATATCCAAACTCGAAACAAATACGAAATACTAAATCCGAAATTCGAAACAAATTTAAAATTCAAATGTTCGAAACAAAATAAAAAAGACCTTAAAGACACTAAATCTAGTTTTGGTCATTTGAATTTTTGTCATTCGATATTGTCCTTCGACTTCGCTCAGGATGGTGAGTAAGTCGAACTATTTAGAGTTTCGAGCTTGTGATTTCGAGCTTTAATCTCATCTTACAGTATCCGTGAGATAATATAGAAGTTAATACATATGGTATGCCGTGAGGTCATTAGGCCATTCCCAGATGATAAACCATGCCCGGATAAGGATAATTGCTGTTCGGGAGTCCTATCCGGGTTGTTTTTGGTTCATCCGGTTAATGAGCACGGAAAGGACTTTACATAAATACTTGGTTTGGACCATGGGGCTCTCTTTGCGACAGGCGAACTTGTTTATGTGCAAGGCGCTGGCACTAAGCCGGACGAGGCGGGCGGCGGGCTATTGGAATAATGTACCAGGACCGGAAGTCCGGCCATCATCTCAGAAGTTACCCGCCCGCCTGGCAGGCACCTTATGCTATTATCTTGCTTCTAATTTTTTCGCCGCTGCAAAGAGAGCCCCATGGGCCGAACATCACCAATCTTGCTATAGTTTTATCATTAAGCGTAGTCATTTGCCGGACGATCCTTATTTTTTTAGATGGTAATTCCAATCAGTAGGGATAAAGAAGATGAATATTCTAGGGATAGATACTTCCTGCGACGACACATCTGCGGCAGTCATTAATGAAAAACGTGTCGTGCTGTCAAATGTGGTCAATTCACAGGTCAGCCTCCATCATCCCTACGGAGGGGTGGTGCCGGAACTTGCCTCCAGAGAGCATGTGAGGAATATTGTTCCTGTAGTAAATGAGGCCATGTCCAGGGTGAATCTTGCCGTGGAAGAACTTGACGGAATCGCTGTTACGGTGGGGCCCGGCCTCATAGGATCGTTGCTTGTAGGGCTTTATTACGCAAAGGCGCTCGCATTTGTCGGACATATACCTATGGTGGGGGTAAATCACCTGGAAGGTCATATCCTCTCTGTTTTGTTGGAGGACAACACCCCGGAGTTTCCATTTGTGGCGCTTACCGTTTCAGGTGGTCACACCAGCCTGTTCCATGTAAAAGGCATGGGCGAATACAGGTTGATGGGGCAGACCCTTGACGATGCCGCCGGAGAGGCCTTTGACAAGGTAGCCAAGATCATGGGGTTGGGATATCCCGGGGGTGCGGTTCTGGAGGAACTTGCCCGGTCGGGGCGTCCGGACAGGATTGATTTTCCCAGAGCCTACTTGGCCCCCAATTCGTTTGATTTTAGCTTCAGCGGTCTCAAGACAGCGGTTTCCATTTATATACGGAAATGGCGGAATAACAGAGACATATCCGCTGATGTGAGTGAGGAGGATATCGCTGCCTCATTCCAGGAAGCAATTATTGATGTACTGTCCCAAAAGTTGCTTAAGGCGGGTGAAGAATTAGGCATTGACTCGCTAGTCCTTGCGGGTGGCGTGGCGTGTAACCAAGCCTTACGCAGGAGATTGAAAGAAGAGGCGGATAAACGCGGAATCGCTTTCTATTATCCGCGGTCGGAATATTGCACGGATAATGCAGCCATGATTGCCTTGACGGGCTGTTACAGAATTATGCGGGGCGAGCGCTCCGATCTTTCAATCGACGTCAAGTCTCGATATCCCATCGAGGATATCGGCTAGAGAATGGATACCTGGTGCCCGGCATATGAGTAAAAACCAGGGGAAGCAACATAACGCCTATCACAGGGACAGGGATCGGTGTTATAGGAAGCTTGCGGGGAATAAGGAGGGAGCGTAAATCCGGGGCAAAATGAACAAGAAAAGGGGGATAAACAGCTACAGGCCGAAGAAGCGCCTCGGCCAGTATTTTCTTACGGACCGGCGGGTTATACACAATATTATCAAAGGAGCGGGTTTCCGTAAATCGGACCATGCCCTTGAGATCGGGCCAGGGCTGGGCGCCTTGACTGTCCCCCTGGCAGGGTACGTGCGGAAAATCACCGCGGTGGAAAAAGATTCTCAATTAGCGGATATGCTTAAAGAAAGGCTTTCCATATCCGGCATTGATAACGTCGACCTGATAAACGAAGATATCCTCAGGTTTGACCTGGAAGGGTTGAGGGCGAAGGATGAAGACAAGCTGGTGGTGGTCGGGAATATCCCTTATAATATATCTTCACCCTTGCTGGAAAGAATAATGGCCTGCCGGAATTCTATTAGCTGGGCTGTCCTCATGTTTCAATACGAATTTGCAGGGAGGCTTCTGGGTGCCCCCGGCGGAAAGGAATACGGGGCTTTGACCGTGCTGATAAGGTATAACGCTGATGTCTCCCCGCTGGTCAAGGTGCCGAAGGAGGCCTTTTATCCCAGACCGGAGGTCGGTTCCGCTGTGGTGAAGATAGATCTGGAAAGACCCTATCCCGTAAGGACACAGGATGAGGCCCACCTTAAAAGGGTAGTAAGAGGCGCCTTTGCCCACAGACGAAAGACCGTTTTCAATTCCCTTAAGGGTGCTCTTCCTCTCTACGGGGATGATATAATCTATCAGGCATTGGACAGGGCCGGCATCGACCCCCGAAGACGGGCGGAGACTATTGACATAGATGAATATGTGCGCCTCGCTTCCGAGCTCCAGAGTATGGGCAATGTAGGGCCTTGCTGACCCCGGCCGGTTTTTTTAAGATCAAATTCAGGAGAACACCATGAAAAGCTACAAAAAGGAACTATGGTTCAATATCCCCACAAGAAGGGCCTTCGTAAACATAACTTCCCAGGTAAATGAATGCCTCAAGGAGAGCGGGATCATGGAAGGGCTTTTACTATGCAATGCCATGCATATCACTGCCTCTGTCTTTATCAATGACGACGAATCCGGCCTTCACCATGATTACGATTTGTGGCTTGAGAAACTTGCTCCCCATGAGCCGGTTTCCCTGTATCATCATAATGTGGGAGAGGATAATGCGGACGCCCATATGAAGCGACAGGTTATGGGCAGGGAAGTGGTCGTTGCCGTAACAGAAGGGAAATTGGATTTCGGGCCTTGGGAGCAGATCTTCTACGGTGAGTTTGACGGGAGAAGAAAGAAGAGGGTGCTGGTCAAGGTTATAGGGGAGTAGGGCATAGCGCATACCGCATGGCGCAAGGCGTAAGCCACAGGGACAGCTCTTCGGTAACAGGTATTCTTTTCAAGACGACATCTATGGCGTTCAGTGGACGTGGTCTTATTTTCAAAGGTTTGGCAAACCTTTTCCTGTTCGCAACGGCACATTCTACGTGGTGTCCTGGTGGTGCAAACCCTTGAAAACAAGCCCACTGCATACCTTGGGTGGGCTTCTTTTGGAGATGTCATGTTGAAAAGAACACCTGTGACCTCGGGTAAGGCTAAAGATATGTCACTGGGGCGAAGGGCTGTTCCTTTTATGAGTGACTAGCGGGAGGGCGCTGTTATTTCAGGAGTTACGGCTGGGGGACCCCCTGGCCCCGCCTGTCCCGCCGAAGTTTTAACGAAGGCGGAAGCGAAGCCGAGGGGAACAGCGGAGGGGGTAGGCATCCCACGGCCATAACTCCTTGAAATGACCAGCCCGGGAGATACGGAACGAAGAAAAGGGACAGCCCTCCGGTCATAGCCATTCTTTTCAAGACGACATTTATTAGCATTCAAGTATTCAGGGTTCGGGGGTTCAATGAGAATCTTAAAAACAAGATGAGCAACCTGATCTGACCCTGGACAAAACCCAACCTATAAACCAACCGATTTTTTCAGCGCCAGAACCTCATGGGGTTCGAGATGCCGGTAATGACCGGGCTTAAGTTTGCCCAGTTCAAGATTCCCAAAGCCTGTTCTTATAAGATGTATTATACGGTAACCTAAGGCTTCGAACATTCTCCTGACAAGCCGGTTTCTTCCCTGGGTAACCGTAATCCTGATTACGCTTTTGCCCCTGTATTGCTTAACAGGGGTTACCTTGGACCTGCCGCTGAAACCGTCCTCCAGCATAACTCCTTTCCTCAAGTTTTCCAGTGCCTCTGGCGACAGGGCCGCGTCGATGGTAGTCTTATATGTCCTGGGGACATGGTATCGGGGGTGTGTCAGCCTGTAGGCGAAATCACCGTCATTTGTCATGAGCAGTAAGCCAAGGGTGTCGAAATCAAGGCGGCCGACCGGATAGATCCTCTGGGGGATATCCTTGATAAGATCGGTCACGATAGGCCTTTCTCCCGGGTCTTTGAGGGAGCATATATATCCGAAGGGTTTATTCAGCACAACATAGACCCTCTCGGACGGACTCGGGATCTCCTTGCCATTCACTATGATACTATCTTTCCCCCAGATAGCCCTGGAACCCGGTTTCGAGACAATTTTGCCGTTCACGCTAACCCGGCCCGCCTCAATCATTTCATCCGCCCGGCGCCTGGATGCTATCCCGGCAAGGGACAATATCCTGTTAAGCCGCTGTGACCCGTTTGAAGATCCTTTCACGATTCTCTTTCTTTGTCCGTTTCATCATGGGAAGGCATCTCCGCCGTATCCGGTCCTGAGTCGTTTGTTTCAGGGGGGCTCTCGGGGACGTCAAACACTCCACCGGGTTTTTGCTCAGGTGCCGCCTCTTCATGTAGAGATGAGGCTTCGTATTCTTCTGAACCGAAGGCCTTAATCTCTTTCAGTTTTGGCAGGGAAGATATATCCTTGAGGTCAAACACCTCTAAAAAGCGTTTTGTCGTACCGTATATAAGAGGCCTGCCCGGCAAATTCTTTCGCCCCATGATTTTAATGAGGCCTTTTTCCAGAAGTGTTTTCAGGATTCCTCCCACATCCACTCCTCTTAACCTTTCTATCTCGTGGCGGAGGATCGGCTGTTTGTAAGCTATTATGGCTAGCGTCTCCATTGCCGCTCGTGAAAGCCTATTGGGGGTGCTCTGAATCATTTTCAGGATATAGGATCCATACTCGGAACGGGTCCTGAATTGATAACCTCCTGCAACTTCCTTGAGTGTATAACTGCGGTCCAGGACCTCGTAATCATGTTCCAATACCTTTAAAGCGTTTTTGATATCGGATGTATCCGCTTCAGGAAGGCAGTTACGAAAATCCTTGATGGTAAGGGGTCTATCCGATGAAAAAAGCAGGGCTTCGAGTATCAGTTTCAATGATTTAGCCATTATGTTCTTCCTCATTATCCGTGAAACGGGCCTCCAGGCGTATATCACTGTCGGGAGCGGGCTGAAATACCCTGACCATGCCTATATGAACCAGTTCCAGCAAGGTCAGGAAGGTCACAATGAATTCGGATATTGTCTGCTTTTCATTAAAGAGTTCCTTAAAAAAGACAGTGGATTTTTGCCTTAACTGTTGCAGGATAAAGGTAGTTTTATCCTTTATACTTACGGTCTCGGAAACAAGAAGCATGGGGGTGCCTGGCAGTTTCTGTTCCACTATCCTCTTAAAGGCGTCCATGAGCTGGAAGATGTTGATATCCAGTTCCATGTTACTTCCGTCCAGTTGAGACATATAATCGCTGGGCATATGGCGCTTAAAGACGTCTCTGTCCAGCATCTCTCTGGCGGACAACTCACCGGCCACCTCTTTGAGGCGCATGTATTCCAGGAGGGGTCTTGTTATCTCGGTCCTGGGATCTTCCTCCTCATCCTTGTCGTCTTTGTCCTGTTCCGGAAGAAGCATCCTGGATTTTATGTGGAGGAGGGTTGATGCCATAAGGAGAAAATCTCCGGCCACGTTTATATTAAGGGCTTTCATCATATCCAGATATTCGAGGTACTGGTCCGTGATCAGGGAAATGGGAATATCAAATATGTCTACCTCGTTTTTTCGAATAAGATGGAGGAGCAGGTCCACAGGCCCTTCAAAGATTTCCAGTTTCACTCTATATTCGGTCTGTTCAGTCATAAACAAGTTCGTGTGCCCATAATGAGATTTTGCCTGGAATCTATCACCTTTTTATATCTCCACCGCCTCTTTCACTTCAGACATTGTTCCCTCCGCGATTGATCTAGCCCTGTTATTTCCATTTTCAATAATGTCCTCGACCTTTTTGATGTCCGATTCCAGTTCTCGCCTCTTGTCCCTCACCGGCGCCAGGGCACTGCATAGATTTTGCGCCATTATTTTTTTACAATCAACGCACCCTATCTTAGCGCTGCGACAATCTTTTTGAATCTGTTTTACGGTGGCCTTTGGACTGTATATCTCGTGAAAGGAGAAAACATTACAGATCTCGGGATTGCCCGGGTCCGTCCTTCTGGCCCTTTGAGGGTCCGTTATCATCTCGGCGGTTTTGGCCCGGATCTCTTCATCCGAGTCAACCAAGAATATGGCATTGTTATAGCTTTTACTCATCTTACGTCTGTCCAGTCCGAGTATTTTGGATGTTGGCGCCAGAAACGTGGCCGGTTCCGGGAAGATCTTCTTGTAAAGGTTATTAAAACGTCTGGCTATCTCCCTGGTCAATTCCACGTGTGGGGCCTGATCTTCCCCTACCGGCACGGCGTCCGCCTTATACATAAGGATATCCGCTGCCTGAAGAACCGGGTAACCCAAAAACCCGTAAGTGTAAAGATCCTTATGGGTCAATTCGTTTAACTGTTCCTTGTAGGTGGGGTTTCTTTCCAGCCAGGGCAAAGGAGTTATCATGGAAAGGATCAGGTGCAGTTCCGCGTGTTCCTTGATATGCGACTGAATGAAGAAGGTGGATTGCGCCGGGTCAAGCCCTATGGAAATCCAGTCTATAATAATATCAAAGATTGATTCTTTTATTATTTCCGTATCCGTGTATTCACTGGTCAGGGCGTGCCAGTCAGCTATAAAGAAGAAACATTCGTAGTCAGTTTGCAGGCTTCTCCAGTTGTCAAGGGCTCCATGGAGATGTCCCAGATGTATTTTCCCTGTTGGTCTCATTCCGCTTACAATCCTCTTTTTCATTAATCCTGTCTCCTGCTCTCGTGTCTATGTTAAAACCGCCAATCTTCTAGGCCTTTCCAGAATCAAATTCACATCTAAGGGATATATAACCCGGCCCTGCACCTTACGCCTCCCTGCCGTGCCGACCTGTCCCGCCGTAGCCCTGAGTCCTTCGATTTCACTCAGAATCATGAAGCTGCCGAATGACCTGTCGAAGGGCTGTCCCTTTTCTTCGTTCCGTATCTCCCGGGCTGGTCATTTCAAGTGGTTACGGCCGTGGGATGCCTACCCCCTCCGCTGTTCTCCCGTGTCTTTGACACGGGAGCCAGGGGGTCCCCCACCCGTAACCACTTGAAATAACAGCGCCCTCCCGATAGTCACTCATAAAAGGGACAACCCTTCGCCTTACTTGTACACTTCTAGCCTTACCCGAGGTTACGGCCATTCTTTTCAAGATGACATCTCCAAAAAGAATTCCACCGAAAGCCTGCAGTGGGCTGATTTTCAAGGGTTTGCACTACCAGGACCCCTGGCAGAATGTGCCATGGCGAACAGGAAAGGGTTTGCCAAACCCTTGAAAATGAGGCCACGTCCACTGAACGCCATAGATGTCGTCTTGAAAAGAATGGCCGTGACCGGACGACTGTCTCTGCACCTTACGCCTCCCTGCCGCGCCGAAGCCCTGAGCCTGTCGAAGGGGCGAAGGCGGGTGTGCCCTGTACCTTCTTTAAATTCTTACCCCTGTAAATGTTTTCCAAAATGCTTTTTAACAAAATCCATCTCATCTTCCTTTGTCTCCACTTTGTCGTTAAGAACAGCCTCAAGGAGACGACTGAATATCTTTTTATAAAGGGGGCCAGGTTTGAAGCCCATTTCCTTTAGTTCTTTTCCTTTGAGAAGGGCCCTTTTGCTCTTCAATCTTGTAAAATAATTGGAGTTAATTCTTTTTATGTTATCATTATCTTCTTTTGCCATGATAAAAAGCAGTATCTCTGTATCATATTGTGAAAGTAAAGTATAGATTTTGTAGTTATCGTCGCCCTTTAATTGGTACAGTTTTTCCAGAAGCTCGTTAACCCCCAGCCTCTGGGCTATCATCTTACGGCTTTCCAGGTCATTCATCTGCATGTTCTCAGCAAGATTCCTCAAGGCTTTCTCATCCAGGAATGATGTGAGGCCGTACCAGAAGACCTTCCAGGGTTGGTAGGACTCTTCCAGGTAGAGAAGATCAAACCAGGAGATAACCGCTCTGATGTCTTCCAGGACCTTGCGCAGGTCTTCAGTATACTGCATGTCAGGCGAAATGAACTGAAGCAGATCTAATTCGTTTATCCTTGCCATAGCCTGAATGGGTTTGCCCTCCATAAGAAGGAGTCTCAGTTCCGTGAATATACGCCTGCCGGAGAGGTCTTTAAAACAGTCTATATCAACGGCATTCTTTATAAGGGACAGGGTGAGTTTACCTATCCCGAAGCCGAATCTCTGCTCAAATCGAATTGCCCTGAATATCCTGGTGGGATCCTCGACGAAGCTGAGATTGTGGAGGACCCTTATCACCTTCTCCCTGAGGTCCTTTTGACCTCCGAAATAGTCTATCAGGAGACCGTAGTCTTTCTTGTTCAATTTAATCGCCAAGGTGTTTATGGTGAAATCCCGTCTGAAAAGATCCATTTTAAGGGAACTGGTTTGGACCGTAGGGGGGGAGGCCGGGGTTTCATAATACTCCATACGGGCCGTAGCAACGTCTACCTTGAAACCATCCGGGAATATAAGAACCGCAGTCCCGAATTTCTTGTGGCTCCTTACCCTGACATCATGGGCCTTTGCTAATTCTTGTGCGAACCTGATACCTTCACCTTCTATTACCAGGTCCACATCCAGATTATTGCGTTTGAGTAACAGGTCTCTGACCAGACCTCCGACCAGATAGGCGTTATAACCCAGGGTATCGGCGGTTGATCCGAAATCCTTGATAAGGGTGATTATCCTTCGAGGCAGACGTTCCTTGAGCATGGAAGCGATGTTTTTCTTTTTTATCGAATCGGATGAACTGCGTGAGTCGTAAAAGAAATCTTCGATCACCGGTCCTCCAACCAGGATGTTAAGCAGATCCGTCCTGGTTATCACTCCGACCATCTTACCGTCTTCTACAGCCGGCAGGATTCTCAGTTTCTTATTAATGATAAGCTTTTGAATCTCGCTTAGAGGGGTGTCCGGCTTGACAACTGAGAAGTCGATATTCATATAGTCTTTTACAGGGACATGACCCAGACCGAAATAGACGGCCTTTTCCATTATTTGCCTGGTGATATAACCCTTCAATGCCCCTTTCCTGTCAGCGACCATTAGTACATTTATATTGTATTTTGTCATGATGGTAGAGGCCTCTTTAACGCTATTCTCGGGGTAGACATATATTACAGGTGAGGACATCATATCCTTGGCTGTTTTTCGAGGGTTGATGCGTTTTCTGAGAAGGGCTTGAAGGGATCTCTCCACCTGTATCAGCGGCTTTTTCCTGATCGTAGCGGAAGCCGCATATGGATGCCCGCCTCCACCAAACTCCAGGGCAATCTCTGCCACGTTGACCTCTGCTATCCGGCTCCTGGCCACCAGGTATATCTTGTCCTCCATCTGGGCCAGGGCAAAGATGACTTTTAGATTTTCCATTTCCATGAATTTGTGAACAAGCACCGCGAAATCCCCTATGTAATTTTCCCTGATCACAGTGGCTATGACCACATCGATTCCGTTGATAACACGGGTAGTAGCGGATTTTGTCAGGTCGTTTAGTATCCAGATCTGCTCCGCGGAGAGTTCCCGCGTGATCAGGTCCGCGATAACATTGTGATTCGCCCCCTGATTTGAGAGCCATGCAGCAGCCATGTGATCTTCGGGCCTTGTGGAGGAAAAGGTGAAAGAACCTGTATCCTCATGGATTCCCAGACACATAATAGTAGCCTCATCAGGAGTGATGGATATGCCTTTTTGCCTGATAATATCCGTAAGGATGGAGGTTGCTGATCCTATAGGCAAGACAACTTCCTTATTGCCGTGTATGTCATCATCGGAATCCGGATGATGATCGTAGATATGGATATCCAGATCTTTCTTATCCAATATCTTTTTGAACCTCCCGATACGATTCCTCTGGCGGGTATCCACAAGGATAAGTCTCTTGACCTGGTCAAGATCTATATCCTTAATCTTCGTGAAGTTAAAGATGTAAGAAACGGAATGGAGGAAGAAATTACGGAGATTTTTCTCCTGCGATCCAGGAAAGACCATGACTGCGTCAGGATATAGTTTTTTTGCCGCCACCATTGATGATAGGGCGTCAAAATCGGCATTGATGTGGGTTGTTATTACCTCCGTGTTGACACCATTCACCCCAGCCTTTTTTATTCCTTTTTTCTTCCTGGCCGGCATCTAATAACCCTGCTCCTCGTATCTTCCAACTTGGTCATGGATCGACTTTGGCCTTTTGCATTGAACATTAATCTGTGCTTCATTAGGGTGCATTGATACATGAAAAAAGCCGGGCATAGGAAAGACCTGCTCCGGCTTAATTTTCCCTCAAATGGATTAGTCTATATACCCTTTATTCTTTCCTCGTCTTCCTGCTTCTTTTTACATTCAATACATAGTGTGGTAACTGGTCTTGCCTTTAACCTCTCATCGGAGATATCTTCCCCGCAGGATTCACATATCCCGTACGTGCCCTGATCAATACGTTCCAGGGCGTCTTTGATTTTGCCTATTAATTTCCTTTCCCTATCGCGTATCCTGAGGGTAAAATTTCGGTCCGCTTCCAGGGTTGCCCTGTCTGTGGGGTCAGGTGTGTTTTCCTTGTCCACACTCATGCCGCTGACGGTCCTGTTGGCTTCTTTAAGGAGCTCCTCTAGTTTCTCGTTCAAGAGGTTTTTAAAGAATTTTAACTGTTTCTTCTTTAGCATAGCCCTGAAAACTTGTCCCCTGTGTTAAGATTCCAAGATATAAAATATAACCTATAAACATTAAGCGAAAAAGGCAAATAAAATATAATATATTTCCAAGTCTTATTGTTCATTTTGCCCTGAACAGCTTGCCTATCTTATTTTGGCCTCTTGATCCTTCGGCCTCCGCGAACTCTTCTAAAAGCTCTTTTTGTCGTTTGTTTAGTCTTTTAGGGATCTTTACCAGAAATTTTATGAAGAGATTCCCGTGCCTTTTTGTGTTAAGGCCGGGCATGCCCAGTCCGGCAATGGATATAACATCACCGGGCTGTGTCCCCTGGGGGATCTTTACTGCCCGGGGTTCTTCTTCTCCCATCACCGGAATACTAATCACGTCACCCACGGCCGCCTGGACAAAAGAAACCGGTATCTCACAGAAGAGATGTTCTCCATCGCGGGCAAAGAACTGGTGTTTTCTTACCGAAAGGACCACAAAGAGGTCCCCGCTCGGGCTCCCATATTCTCCTGCTTCGCCCTCCCCGCGAATTCGGAGTTGTGAACCGTTGTCCACCCCGGCCGGAATCTTCAGGTTCATGGTTCTGTGAACCTGTACTTTGCCGCGGCCTTGGCATTTTGTACATGGATCGGTTATTATCCTGCCTTGACCATTACAGGTGGGACATGTTGTCCTGATCTGGAAGAAACCCTGGGACCTGATTATATTTCCACTACCGTGGCATGTATCACATCTTTGGGGTTCGCTTCCAGGGGTTATTCCGGATCCGTCACATGCTTCGCAAGGCCCCCATTTTCTGAAGGTTATTTCTTCTTCCTTTCCAGAAAAGGCCTCTTCAAGGGTCAATTCAATATCATAGCGGAGATTGTTCCCCTTTCTGGGACGCTCTCTTCGGCCCCTTTCCGGTCCAAAACCGAATAGGCTTTCAAAGATGTCCCCGAAGCTGGAGAATATATCGTTAGAATCACTGAATCCGCTGAATCCTGTTCCCCTGAGTCCTTCATGACCGAACCTGTCATAGATATCCCTTTTTTCTCTGTCCCTCAGGACTTCATATGCCTCGGCCGCTTCCTTAAAGTATGCTTCAGCCTCCTTATCTCCGGGATTCCGGTCCGGGTGATACTTCATGGCCATTTTCCTGTAGGCCCGCTTGATCTCCTCTTCCCCCGCGTCACGGGAGACATTCAGGGTTTCATAATAATCTCTTTTATACATCAAAATTGCCTTTTAATCTTCCTCATCTTCTGCTTGCACCACCTGGTTTGCTGTTTCTGACTTTTCGGAAATGAGATCCGTATTGTTTACATAAAGCTCCTGAAAATCATCTCCTTTCGTCAGGCTTATGCTACCAGCGGCGATTTCCCTCAGGGAGATGACAATATCCCTGTTCTTGGAGGTGATGGTAGGCTCAACCCCCTTTCTCAACTGCCTTACGCGTCTGGATACCATGTGAATCAGCGCAAAACGGTTATTAATCTTTTTAAGACAGTCTTCCACAGTAATTCGTGCCATGTTCTTTATACTCCTTTTTTATAATTGTCATATAGCTCCCTCAAGCTTGATGAACGCCCAGAAGGCCTTTTATCCCCTATATGCTTTTTTTGAGCCAGTGCCTTGTTATACGCGGGGCCCTAATGGCTGAAAGACGCCCTTTTCAGGCCTAAAACGAGGTAATCAATTTTAAATAAACTCCGCATTTTATCATTCCTGTTATTAAATGTAAAGGTTGTTGGTTTACCGGTAGTTTCCTAATTTAAACTGCCGGAATCTTTTTGGCACAAATATTGAAGGCAGAAAACATGTCAAATCAACCCATTTCAATCAGAACTTATACTTATAGAACAGATTATGCTTGCCAAGGTAATGAGCAGTGCTGTAATAGGGATCGATGCCTATATCGTTGAAGTCGAGGTGGATATATCCAAGGGTCTCCCCTCTTTTTCAACTGTCGGCCTCCCCGAAGGCGCGGTCCGGGAGAGCAAAGAGAGAGTAAAGGCGTCTATTAAAAACTCCGGATATCAATTCCCTTCCGACAGGATAACCGTTAACCTTGCTCCGGCTGATATCAAAAAAGAGGGTTCTGCCTTTGATCTTCCCATGGCCATAGGGATACTGGCGGCAACCGGCCTTATTCCAAGAGAGTCATTATTCCAGACCCTTTTTCTGGGAGAACTTTCCCTTGATGGCCTTATAAGACCAATAAAGGGGGCTCTTCCCATAGCAGTGATGGCGAAGGATATGGGGCTGAAGGGCCTGTTTCTGCCGCCTGAGAACGCAACGGAGGCCGCCGTAGTTGAAGCGATTGATATCTATCCCGTGAACAACCTTTCCCGGCTTGTGCAAGCCCTGTTGGGATTCTCAAACATAAGTCCTTTTCATGAGGATTTCAAAGGTCTTTTTAAGAGTCACGAACATCTGTTGGATTTCAGTGATGTGCGGGGCCAGGAAAATGTCAAGAGGGCCATGGAGATAGCCGCGGCCGGTGGACATAACATGATAATGATAGGGCCTCCGGGGGCCGGTAAGACCATGCTGGCCAGAAGGCTCCACACTATTCTGCCGGACCTTAGCTTTCAGGAGGCACTGGAGACCTCCAAGGTCTACAGCGTTATGGCGTTGATGCCGGAGGACAAAGGTTTAATAACCACAAGACCGTTCAGGGCTCCTCATCATACCATCTCAGATGCGGGCCTTATAGGAGGGGGGCAGAACCCAAAGCCTGGCGAAGTAAGTTTGGCCCATAACGGCGTGCTTTTTCTTGATGAGATACCTGAATTCAGGAAAAATGTTTTGGAAGTCCTGCGCCAGCCGATAGAAGACGGTTGCGTCACCATAGCCAGGGCCAGTTCCACGGTGACATATCCTGCCAATTTTATGCTTGTGGCCGCTATGAACCCCTGCCCGTGCGGTTTTTTCGGAGATCCCAGGAGGGAATGCAGTTGCTCCTATCTGCAGATTCAACGTTACAGATCCAAGATATCAGGACCTCTAATGGATAGGATCGATCTTCACATGGAGGTCCCTTCGGTGGAGTACAAGGACCTTTCCAAAAAGGAAAAGGGGAGGTCATCCGCCGAGATCCTGGAGAGGGTGAAGAAGGCGAGGGAGGTCCAGGCAGAGCGTTTTCAAAGACTGAAGATCCGTGCCAACGCCGATATGAGCAGCCGGCACATCAGGCGGTTTTGCGAGGTGGATTCGGAGTCGGATAATCTGCTGGAAAGGGCCATGGAGAAGCTCGGCCTGAGCGCCAGGGCCTATTCCAGGATACTGAAGATCGCGCGGACCATAGCGGATATCGAAGGCAGTCCTGATATCAAGGCGGAACACGTGGCCGAGGCTATACAGTACAGGAGCCTGGACAGGAAGATACTCAGGTAAGGACAGAGTTGGTAAGCTTTATAATATCTTCAATCATAAAGGGCTTGGGGAGTATCCCTTTTATACCAAGCGCCCTTATTTCCTCTTCATCCATTGAATTAGCGGATCCTGTACACAGGATAATGGGGATATCCGGCCTGATTTCCAGTAATATTTTGGACAGTTCTATCCCGTTCATATGGGGCATGTTCATATCGGTAATTATAAGGTCATAGTCCTCCGATTGTGTTTTTAGCAAGCTGATGGCTTGGCGGGATTGCATCAAAACATCCACTTCAAACCCGAGATGTTCCAGTATCTGCTTGGTAACTTTCATTACTGTCTGTTCGTCTTCAATATAAAGGATACGTTTTTTCCGGGCATGGGTGTCACTGGTCGTTATCTCTTGGTTCATAAAAGGACCTCCTGTGTATTATTAAAAGGGATCTGCGCATCTTCTATATTACAAACTCTGTGCCGGGGGTTTGATTTGGGGGATCCCTTTATTTATGGAAGGCCTGAACCCTTTTACCTGTGTACTTTTCCGGCAATACGGTTAAGACTATTCTGGAAGGCGGCAGTTAGAAATAGGCAGGATATGTAAAAAAAGCACAAAAATTAGTGCATGATGCACAATTTTCAGTGCAGATTTTTTGCATTGAATACCGGAATGAAGTGATTATAATATTGAATAGATAGGGATGAAGTTAATCAACCTTATCGCCGATTAGGCCCCTGAGTTTTCCCTCCTTTCTCCCCTCAGGGGCCTTTTTTGTCCATCATTCCTAGGGATATAGGTATGGCTAATATCCGGTCACGGCGATTCTTTTCAAGAAGACATCTGTGGCATTCAGTGGACGTGGACTTATTTTCAAGGGTTTGGCAAACCTTTTCCTGTTCGCAACGGTACATTCTACGTGGTGTCCTGGTGGTGCAACCCCTTGAAAACAAGACCACTGCATACCCTGGGTGGGATCCTTTTGGAGATGTCATCTTGAAAAGAACACCCGTGACCTCGGGTAAGGCCAAAGGTGTGGAACTGAGGCGAAGGGCTGTTCCTTTTTGGAGTGACTATCGGGAGCGCGCTGTTATTTCAGGAGGTTAAGGGTGGGGGACCCCCTGGCCCCGCCTGTCCCGCCGAAGTTTTAACGAAGGCGGAAGCGAAGCCGAGGGGAACAGCGGAGGGGGTAGGCATCCCACGCCCGTAACCACTTGAAATGACCAGCCCGGGAGATCCGGAACGAAAAAAAGGAACGCCCCTCCGGCCACGGTTGGTCTTTTCAAGACGACAAGCGCATAGCGCAAAGAGCATAGGGCATAGAGGAAAGAGGAAAGAGGGTAAGAGAATCAGAACGTCAGAAGATAAGAAGATGAGAAGGTCAGAAGATCAGGAGGTAAGAAGATAAGAAGGTAAAGTAGTTAAATAGTTAAATGGGGAATTGGTTAATTAGTTAAATGGGATATTTGTCGAATAGGGTCATAACGATTCGACCATTCGACCATTTAACCATTCGACCATTTAACCGATAACCAATAACCGACAACTGATAACCGACAACTAACAACTAACAGCTAACAGCTAACTAGTAATGCTTTTTGATATCTATGTGATTTTTGTATGATCTTCCTTGATAATATGAGCCAAAACAAGTATAGAGATGCTGAAGAATGAGGGAGCGGAATATAAGGGACAAGCCATCTCCGGTGATAATCCCCTAGAGTACACAAAATGCAACAGATGCCATGAGAAGACACCATAAAGCTATTCTGATAATTACTCTCCTGATCACATTTCAGTGCTATCCGGCACGTGTATCGTTCCTGCAAGAGAATGATGCCGCGACCCGAAGGGCCAAGGAGATACTGCGCCAGGTTGATGATATGTGGCGTGGTGTATCATCCCATTCCATAATAACCATGCGCGTCAAAACCGCTCACTACAGTCGCGAGTTGCGCCTGGAAGGCTGGTCAGAAGGGAAAGAAAAGACCCTGGTACGCATTCTTATGCCGCTCAAGGAAAAGGGCACCGCCACACTGAAGTCAGGTAACAGTATATACAGTTATCTGCCGCGGACCGACCGCACAATCCGTTTGACTTCCGGCATGATGGTGGGGTCCTGGATGGGGAGCCACTTTACCAATGATGACCTGGTCAAGGAATCGCGCATGGAAGAAGATTATGATCCTTTTATATCTTTTGAGGGCGAAAGGGACAACCAGCAGATATTTGAATTCACGCTTATCCCCAAGCCGGATGCGGCTGTGGTCTGGGGCAAGGTGGTAGCCATATTGATTGCGGACGGCTATATACCTTTAGAGTATTACTATTATGATGAAGACATGAATATCGCCAGGACCATCACCTTCAGCAGGATAGAGATGCTCGCCGGCAGGCTGAGGCCGAAGGTTATGAAGGTGGTTCCGGCGGATAAACCCGATGAATATACGGAACTCATCTATGAAGAGCTGGAGTTAGGCGTCCCCATAGAAGACGATTTCTTTTCGATTGCCCGGCTGAAGAGGATGTGAGATACGGATGAAAATCTTTTCAATAGCAT
Source organism: uncultured Desulfobacteraceae bacterium (assembly GCA_964418945.1). Taxonomy (GTDB): domain Bacteria; phylum Desulfobacterota; class DSM-4660; order Desulfatiglandales; family HGW-15; genus CAYUYB01. The sequence goes on along the minus strand of CAYQNR010000051.1, from coordinate 1,280 downwards.
CACGCAACGTGTTCCGAAACTGGCGCCGTACGCTGGTGACCACCCTGGCCATGGGATTTGCGGGTTTTATCATGATACTGTTCGCGGCCTTGATGCAGGGTTTGCTTCAGGCAAGCGAAAAAAATGCCGTGGCAATGGATCTGGGCGACATCCAGATACATGCCGAGGGATACAGGGACGATCCTGATCTATACACGCGGATAGATAACGCAGATACCCTGGTCAACGAAATCAGGCAAATAGGGTTGCATGCAACCGCTAGGCTGTACGGCTTCGGCCTGGCAGCGGCAGGGTCGGCATCCGCAGGAGTACAGTTAAGAGGGATTAATACTTCAACGGAGGATGATGTCACACAGGTCCATAATCACGTGCTCCAAGGCGAGTGGCTTAGCGAGAGCGACCCCAAAGGTGTTGTCATAGGCAGAAAACTGGCCAAGACCCTCGGCGTAAAGCCAGGGGACGAAATAGTATTCCTGGGCCAGGCCACGGACGGTTCCATGGCCAATGACCTCTATATTGTCCAAGGCATACTCAAGTCCGTGGGTGAGGAAGTGGACCGGGCCGGTTTATACATGATTGAAAAGGAATTTCGTGAATTGATGGTGCTTCCGACGGGAGGTCACGAAATCGCTATAATGCGGCCCGACAGAAGCAGCGATCTTGATGAGGCCACAGCCCGGGTGTCAAGCCTGGCAGGGGAATATGAGACAATGAACTGGCGGGCACTCAGGCCTGTTATTGCCAGAATACTGGACCTGGCCGACTCACAGATGATTATCATGGTTATTATTACATATACGGCAGTAGCCATGGTGGTTCTAAACGCCATGCTCATGAGCGTGTTTGAACGGATCAGGGAACTGGGTATCATGAAGGCCGTGGGAGTCACGCCATGGCAGTTGATGTTGCTCATATATGCTGAGACAGCCATACAGGTAGTAATGGCGAGCGTTATAGCCGTTGTATTCGGGTGGTCTCTATCCCGTTATTTGGAGGAAAACGGCATTGATCTTTCCTCCGTCGCCGATGGTGCCTCTTTCGGCGGAGTGGCTATGGATCCGGTCTGGAAGGCCTATCTGACGACTGAAGCCGTAATAATTCCGGTTGTTTTCCTGTTCATTATAGCGTTTATAGCTGTGCTTTACCCGGCTGTGAAGGCAGCGGTTATCAGACCTGTCTCGGCTATACATCATCGGTAAGGAAGGGTTCAAGGGGTCGAGGGCATAGAGGAAAGAGGAAAGAGGAAAGAGGAAAGAGGAAAGAGGAAAGAGGAAAGAGGA
>CAYQNR010000050.1:0-22759 GCA_964418945.1 uncultured Desulfobacteraceae bacterium | reverse complement strand
AATGAAAATAGTATTTTCGTATCACAGATATTGATCGGTCTAAGGTATATAGCAGGTATCACATATTAAACAGTACGTACGGTGGAGTGAATACTTATTTGTGCTAATCTAAACTTTGATAAAAGTAGAGGTTAGAAAATCAAGTCGCGAGTAAATGAGGACCAATGTTGCGTTGAGTTTTGGCAAGGATACACAACTCTAAGCTCATTTTCTCCCACCCCCAACATATAGATTATTTAAAATTATTATTGTTGTCTAAGAATAATTTATTTCATATAACTACACAAATTTTCATTTCTCATAAGCTGAAAATCTATTTCTATAGTCCAAGTTCAGGCTTTATATAATCAGTTGATTTTTATCTTACAAACTATTAACCTCTAATCAGGAGGTTACCTCATGGAAAAACACCTCAAATGTTGCCTGCCTCGCTCCTGACGGGACATCATGGTTCTGTTGGGGGCTTAAAGAGTATCATCCTCAGAGACTAAATAAAACTTCTGGATGGGAAAGGAGACTCAATCATGATAGACAGAATTATTAACGAGGTGAAGGATGCGATTATTGCTGCGGTGAAAGGTGCGGATGACACAATCACAGCACTGCGTACTGCCGTAATAAATCAGATAACGGGAGTGCTTAAGGACACCGGTGATCTTGGCGTTTCAGCCGAAGATGCTATTACGGCAGTCGCCAAGGGTGCCATTAAGGGAGTATTTGGTATTGTCGATTCGACTACCGAAGCAGTCAAGAACACGATCCACGCTGCTATTGAGGGGACCTCCAAGGCTGGTGTAGATATCCTTACTGCAATCGGCAACGTTGCCCACGGAGTTGTGAGCGGCGCAGCTGAAGTCGGGGGTGACATAGCAGACATAAGTGTAGCTGTCGTTGAAGGTACTGTTGAGGCGGCGGGCAAGGTTGGAGTCGATACATCAAATGCTGTTGGCTCTGCTGTGACAGGAGTGATTCGCGCCGCTGACAATATCGGAAGTGAAGCCGGCTCCGCTGCGCGAAAAGCCTTATTGAACGCCACGTCTCTACCCAGAGATGTCGTTGAAAAAGCAATAAAGGGGAAGGCCAAGAAGTAAGCGTTCCCTATGGCTCCCGGACAACAAGCAGGTGCAAGCGACACGGTAAACCACGCGTCTCAACTATGCCGGCTTGGCCAACGAATGCAAATTGCGACCTTTTATACTATTGGACTCTCACTGGGAGAGAGAAGGATAAAAGGATATCTCCATGTATGAGTGAGAGCACGCCATGCGACTATATCTGATCAACCCATCCAACTCGCTTGTCAGCATCGTCAGGGTCAAGGAGAGCCGATGGAACCGTTACCGCGTGTGGAAACCGCTTAGCCTTATGGTTCTCGCGGGCCTGACCCCACCGGAGTGGGAGATCTCTATTGTGGACGAGAACCTCGGCGCGCCGGACTATCCGGCCATGCCACGGCCGGACCTGGTGGGTATTACCGCTTTCACCTCCCAGGCGAACCGCGCCTATGAAGTGGCGACTTACTTCCGGCGTCTGGGCGTACCCGTCGTCATGGGCGGGATTCACGCAACCATGTGCTTAGAGGAGGTCATGGAGCGTGTGGACTCGGTCGTCACGGGAGAGGGGGAGGGCATCTGGTCTCACGTCTTGGAGGACGCACGGAATGGCGGACTGAAGCGCCGGTATGACGGAGGGCTGGCCGAGATAAGCGATGTGCCGATCGCCCGGCATGATTTGTTGGCTACAGGATATGCCTGTGGGGCCATTCAGACCACACGCGGCTGTCCATTGAACTGCAGCTTTTGCAGCGTGACGGCCTTCAACGGGGCCCACTACCGGCAGCGACCCATTCCGGATGTGGTGAGAGAATTCCAGTTGATCCGTGAAAGGTATGTGCTGGTGGTGGATGACAACGTCATCGGCACGCGCCATGAACACATCGCCCGCGCCAAGGACCTGTTCCGTGCTATGGCACAGGCGAACCTGCGAAAGCAATGGGTTGCACAAGCCAGCATTAACTTCGCCGATGACGAAGAGCTCCTGGCGTTGGCTGCGAAGGCCGGGTGCAGCGGCGTCTTCATCGGCTTTGAATCCCCCACACCGGAAGGCCTTCGGGAGCTCGGCAAGAAATTCAACCTTCTGAAGGGCCGGGACTTCCGCGCCTCCGTGCGGCGCATACAGCGGCACGGCATACTGGTCGCGGGTTCCTTTATCATCGGTTTGGACATAGACGAACCGGGCATCGGCAAACGTATCGCCGAGGCGGCCAGCCGGTACGGCGTGGACAATCTCAACGCGCTGTTTCTGACTCCCCTGCCCGGCACTCGCCTGTGGGACCAGATGAAATCGGAGGACCGCATCGCCCTCGATACGTTCCCGGAGGACTGGAAATATTACACGCTAACCTTCCCGGTGGCCCGGTATAAGCATTTGTCTATGGAGGGCATTATCGGAGAGATGATCTCCTGCGACCGGGACTTCTATTCCATGCAGCGCATTCTGCGCAGGATTTGGAGCAGCTTGTGGCAACACCGCAAACCGCTGATCAGTTTGGTGGGCAATTTCTCATACAGGAACAATCTCCGGCTGAACCGTAAGGCATATGCAGACTTCAAGTCGTATGTGAAAGCCGGGGTTTGAGAGGGGATTGCCGATATGTCCTTCAAAGAGAACCTAAAAGCAAAAATCAATCTCGACAGGCTTTTAAAAAGAATAGGTGTCAAACCTTGAATATTTCCAAAGCATGGCCCATCAAGGCAATTACGTAATAGGGGACCGTAAGTTTTTCAGTTTCTTGAATTGGACCCATAAGATGCCCATCCATCCTGCTATGTCTAGTTGAGATACCTTGCCACGAAACCAAATATTATGAAATTTCAGATATATTGAGAATATTTCCATTCAACATGATGTTGAATAAGTTGGAGATATATAAGATTCTATTACTACCTGGATATCTGCCATAAACGCCAAGTTTACATAATGGCCTATACCATATATTGAGGTAGCAATAAAAAAGGCAGGGCCAGTGACCCTGCCTTTTTCTTTTGGATAGATTACTATGTTAGTTCATATACTTGCTTGTTTTAAACGCCGGTTAAAACAATGCCCATGGAAAGGGTAATCTGAGTTTTTAGTCTCCTCCGTCGTGGTATTCTTGTAGATTTATATATCTGTATTTATCCGAATCAGCCAAGATGTGACAATCATCCCAGAAAAACACACAAATTTTTATTCAAGCAATAACTGCAACCATTGCATTGACTATATTTTGAAGAAACAGGCTAAAACCTTTGCCTGTGGCAACTTGAACAACATCTGAAGCAACCTGCACAGGCGTACTGAGATTAGTTGTCGTACCATCGCCCAACTGGCCATAATTGTTGATCCCCATTGCCCAGAGGGTGCCGTCTGTCTCGACAAACCACAAATAGCTGCATCGTATGCGACAATCGATGGCACCCCTGACCCCTTTTACAATATCACTACTCTCAGTCATTACACACCGACACAGCATCTTGTGGAAAAAGATTGACATACAAACCGAACTTACCTATATATCACCAACAAGAAAGCAATGTCTTATCAAAGAAAAAACGGTGGCATTTATCGCGGTCGACAGAATCACTAACGCCGGTCAATTCACTATCGTTAACCCTAAAACCGGATAGATGATGTAATTCCTACAGTCACTGATTCATGCATTGTAAAAATATGCTAGATTACAGCCAATAACATTAGGCAACTTGGTGACACTTCCAGAAGATGCCATTAATAGTCGCTGAAACAAGACTGATAAAAAATGAGAATAGGACAAAGGCAGCTTTATAAAGCTTCAATATAAGAAAGGAGAATACAAAAGATGCCGGATACCGACGGAATCAAGGAAGCCAAATTGTTTTATACGGACAGACCGCAAATGATGGAGGGATTTTTCCTCAAAGGTTCGAATTCACTGGATTGGGGAATAAAAAACAGGCTGGCGCGGATATTTAATCCCATGTCCGGCCGGACGGTCATGCTGGCCATCGATCACGGATATTTTCAGGGACCTACTACCGGTCTGGAACGGGTCGATATCAATATTCTTCCCTTAGTGCCTTATGCGGACACCCTGATGCTGACTCGGGGAATTTTACGCAGCATTGTGCCGCCCTCTACTTCCAAGTCCATTGTTCTTCGGGTTTCGGGCGGCGCCAGCATTCTCAAAGAGCTGTCCAATGAGGATATTGCCGTTGACATTGAAGAATCCATCCGTTTGAACGTATGCGCCATGGCTGTTCAAGTCTTTATCGGCGGTGAATATGAAAAACAGTCGATAATCAATATGACCCGGATGGTGGATATCGGCAACCGTTACGGTATTCCAACCCTGGCCGTAACCGCGGTAGGCAAGGACATGGCCCGCGACGCACGGTACTTCCGGCTGGCCTGCCGGATTTGCGCGGAGCTCGGCGCCCACTATATTAAGACTTACTATGTCGAGAAAGATTTTGAGACCGTCACTGCATCCTGTCCTGTCCCGATTGTTATGGCTGGCGGCAAGAAAATACCGGAACAAGACGCTCTGACAATGGCCTATAACGCTGTACAGCAAGGCGCCTCCGGTGTGGATATGGGACGCAATATTTTCCAGTCGGAAGCGCCGGTGGCCATGATTAAGGCCGTACGGGCCGTTGTCCATGACAACGAAACTCCGGCCCGGGCTTTTGATCTTTATAATACCTTGAAAAGAGAAAAATGAAAGTCTCCTACTGGTACAACAATCAAGACATCCGCATCGAAGAAATACCGACGCCGACGCCCGGCCCCAACGAGATGCTGGTTAAGGTAATTTCCTGCGGTATCTGCGGCAGCGACATCGTCGAATGGTACCGCCTTCCGCGAGCCCCGCTGGTTCAGGGGCATGAAATCGGCGCCGAGATTGTGGCCCTTGGTGATTCTGTAAAAAGATACAAACCGGGCGACAGGGTATTTATCGCCCCGAAGGTACCCTGCCGGAAATGTTTTTACTGCGTACGCGGTCACTTTCCTCAATGCACGGAGGTTAAAGAACGGCTGCCCGGCGGCTTTGCCGAATATATTCTGGTCCCCCAAATACTGGTAGAAAGCGGAACTTACCTGCTGCCGGAAAAAATTACTTACGATCAAAGTACATTCATTGAACCTTTGGCCTGCGTCGTTCGGGCCGAGCGGCTGGCCGGGATAAAAAAGGGGGACTCTGTACTGGTGATCGGCTGCGGAATGTCCGGATTGCTCCATGTGAAGCTGGCCAAAGCCAAAGGATGTAAAGTAATTGCGGTGGACATCAACAAAACTAAATTGGAATACGCCGCCCGCTTGGGCGCTGATATTATCATCGAAGCGGTAAATAATGTAGCCGACCAATTGGTTGCCCGAGCCGGCAAGAAGGCGGATGTTGTATTATTATGCGCAGCGGCACAGCAGGCTCTAGAGCAGGGCTGGAAATGCGTGGACAAAGGCGGCGTGATTGTGCTGTTTACCGTTCCCGGACCCGACAAACACGTTGTTGTTCCCATCAACGATTTCTGGATGAAAGAAATTACTATCCGCACTTCCTATTATTGCGGGCCTCCTGACATTACCGAGGCAATGAATTTGCTCGAATCCGGCAACATTGTCGTTGATGATCTCATCACACACCGGCTGGGGCTTGCCGACATCGCTTATGGCTTCCGTCTGGTGTCGGACGGCCGGGAGTCGATTAAGGTAATCATCAAGCCACATGACAAAGACGTGGCTAAATAAAATTGAACCCATCAATATTAATAATATTTTACCTTCATTTTCAAACCTCCCCGTACTCTGAAAAGAGATTAAAGGCTTGGGAAAGAGAAATTTAGGTAATTATATGAAAAATATTGTCATTAGGAAATAAAAACCGATTTCAGAATCAACATGTCGTGGTGCAAGGACATGGGATTAAAGTTAACATTTCTTGCCAATACACCAGCATTTCTATAGGGCCAAAAACCTTTGATATTCTGTACATATCATAAGAATCCTATTGTAGTAATTCAGATTTTCCTGAAAGTTTCTGTCCCTCTACAGCGCCGTTTAATCCCCACCGAGTTCCCCCATGCGGGGGCATTGATTCAAACAGAGATTGAATCATGATAATAGCCTTGATCCTGATGGGTGACTGGTGCGGATCGAACCTATCCGACCGCTAACCTACAATAACGAAATATCGGGTGCGGGAAGGGAGATAAAGCGGTATCGTGCTTCATCGTCATTCGAAAAAAAAGTATATCTTTTTGATGGGGAGGTCTTTTTTCTCTTGACGAGCCCTTTAATGGGTGCCTTCACCATGTCACAGCATGATATCACAGCATGTCACAGCTCTGTGTCGTAAAAATTGTCGCAAAGATGTCGCAAACTTTGTCGTAAGCATGTCGCAAAATATCACACATCATTTAAATCGATATTCCTGACGATGGGTGGCACCTTCCGACTTTAGTATACCTTTATCTATCATTGCTTTAAGATCACGCTGAAGTGTTCGCCTATTCACCTCTGGGCATAGGCGCTCGAAATCCTGGATAGTCAGGCTGCCGAGCTCCAAAATGCGGACAATAGCCTTGGACTGCCTATCCGAAAGCCCGTGTTCTTTCACGAGCATGTCTCTGCGGATAGCCTTTTCTCCGCGCTCCCTGACCTCAGCAAGCTGAGAGCTCAACCCCTCGATGAAATACTCCAGCCAACCTGTCATGTCCATGTCGTTCTCTCGAACACTCTGGATGGCACGGTAGAAGGCTGGCCGGTCCCGGTCGTAATACTCGCTGATTGTAAACAGCCGTTTGAAATCATAACCGGCGCGGTAAAGGCACAGTGTTGAGAGCAATCGTGAGGTACGGCCATTTCCATCCAAAAAGGGATGAATGTGCACAAGCTGGAACTGAGCAATGCCACTCATCAACACAGGATGAGTTTCTTTTTCATCGTTTAAATATCTCACCAATTCGGCCATCAAGATGGGCACATCATGCGCCGGGGGCGGTGTATAAATCGTTTCGCCGGTGACGGAGTTGACAACATAGTTCTGGATCTTCCGGTATTCGCCCGGAGCGGCCGAACCACCCCTGACACCTTCCACCAGCCGTTTATGGATTTCCCGTACAAGACCTTCCGTAATTGAATCACCGCTAGCAAGATACTCTGAAACGAAATCAAACGCGCTGCGATAATTCAGCAATTCCAGTGCGTCATCAGGGTCGGCTTCCGGAACGCTGTCGCCTTTCCACAGACGCTCAGCCTGTTCCAAGGTGAGTTGCGTCCCTTCGATGTGGGTCGTATGGTGGGCTTCCAAAACCAAGGCCCTGTTGCCCATCTCACGAATCCAGTTTTCGGAAAGCGTCGCCGCCTCCAGGAATCCCCGCGCCCGCTCGATGCGGGTCAACCCAGCGGTAATGCTGTTAGTAACTGTAAATTTGGGATCAAACCTCTTGCTGTTCATATCATTATCATCTCGCTAAAGTGATCGGCCGACTCTCTGTTCAGAGTATTTCTTAAGTTACCAAAAATCAAAATCAAACCATATCAATTATCAATAACAAATCCGCTTCTTATACTTTATTAAGATAACCGCCGCATTAAAACCCGATAAGAGAATAATATCTAGCACATATCATTCTACACTGCACTCGCCGCTTGGTATCGGCCAGCCTGTTAATTGCGGCCATACAAGACCAATGCGCCCCTCAGGTGTGCCGGGAAGGTAATCGCCATTCCGATGATCCGTTACTCTGTATTTGGTTATTTGTTTTCTGTTCATGCGTAAGAATGCAGACCAAGATAGCAGTGATCATAAGCTTAAGAATTCCACTCCTAGTTGATAAAAATCAATCCCAATGACATTATGATAAAGGCAAAAAACATGGCTACAATACAATAGCCGACAATATCCTTGGGTTTTAGCCGGGCGATGCCCAGAAGGGCTATGGCCCAGAATGGCTGAATCATATTCGTCAATTCATCCCCACAGGCAAAGGCCACTATGGATTTGGGTATTGACACGCCTATCTCTCCCGCTGCCTTGACTATAATGGGTCCCTGAACGGCAAATTGACCTCCGCCTGATGGAACAAAAAAATTGACCAGTCCGGCACTGATTAGCACGAACACAGGATATGTGAATTGGTTGGAAACAGCCACAAACCAGCCGGCTATAATATCTACCAGGCCTGAGAACTTCATCATGCCCATAATCCCGGCATAGAAAGGGAATTGCAGTATAACGCCGCTTACGCCTTTGGTAGCCTCGGCCACGGCCCTGACATAACGTATGGGGGTCTTCCATAGCGCCATGCCGAGCATCAGAAAAAGGAAGTTTACTATGTCCAGATTAAGATCAATGCCTTTTGTCGCAAAATAGTAAGCAAGATAAACAAGACCGGAAAGGCAGACAAGAAATGTGATTGTTGCGCTGTTCTCCAGACGGCGTGAAAGGGTCGATCTATCTGTTATTTCATCTTCCTTCATACCGGGCAGGGCCTCGTCAAGCAGCGCGGGATCGGCGGTGATAATCTCCTGCTCATGAATAGGGATCATTAATATCATTATAAGGGGACAGACAACCAGTATCCCCAAAGCGATCAGGATGTTTGCCCAGCTGAACAAGGTGACTGAAATAGGTATTAATCCGATTTCAGACTCCAGGAAATGGCCGGGGGTGGCGCATAGAAGGGGAGCGGAGCCGGAGAAACCGTTGTGCCAGATGAGGAGGGGCAGGTAGGCCGTGGCCACAACTAGGGGATAATGAAGTCTTATACCTTTGTCCCTGGCGGAACGGGCCATATACAGGGCAAGGACTCCACCGCCTATCAAACCGAAACCCCAGTGAATGAGACCGAGTATACAGGCCACCACTCCGGTCAGGTATACTGACTGGGCAGGGGTACTGGGAATGGTGGCAAGGTAGTTAAGAACTTTTTTCATGAAGGGTGTGCTGGCAAGGGCATGGCCGGTGACCAGAATGAGTACCATCTGCATGCCGAATGTCAGGAGTTCCCAGAATCCGTTGTACCAGTGCTGAATCATCTGGAAAGGGCCGGCACGGGCGATCAGGAGCCCCATAAGGTAGGTGACAAATGTCAGGATAAGGGCGAAGATAAAGGAATCCGGCATGTATCTTTCCGACCAGCGGCACAGGATACTTCCCATTTTTCTCAACATGACTCTTCCGCTCCTTGATTACCCTCTAGCTTCTACCTGAATTTTGCAAGAGTCGAGTTTGCCGGAGATACAAGGCATCAAGCGCGCAGCTGTAGCATTTTACCGCAAGCGCTTGATAACGCAGTAGATCCGGTAAAATCGGCTCTCCCGAAGGGTAAACAATCTTGAATATTTTTTTCTTATAGTTCATCATCACCCGAATGGTATTAATAGTTGTATGGTAAAAAAGCTTCAAATTGCTCATTAGTAATCTTTCTAACAACCATTCAAGATTGTTTATGCAAAACTCAGGTTCTATGTTTCAATCATATTCCTCTTCTATCAACTCCACCCCGTCAGGGATCTCCAATTCGAAGAAATCCTTTTCAAGGCCCTCTTCCGCCGAAAAGTCACCCAGCTTGAACCCAGTAACGGTCCCCAGAAGGTTATGTACTTCCACAACAAGTATAGCATAACTATCACTGTTCACGGTTAGTGATATATGGTCTATCTCTTCCCATGTCTCTTTAGGGGTCAGCTTGAGATTGTATTCACCTTTATCCGGTGGTTTTTCCAGGGTGACGTCAAAGCCGTCGGTTACGTGGCTCAGCCCGTTAAATATATTGCTCAAGAGCAACAACTCTTTGCCCAATTCACCCGCGGGATAACGATAAACCACTTTCTCTTCAGGTATGTACCACCAGATGGTCTGACCGTCGGTAGTTATGCTTTCCTCTTCGGGCAGATCTTGCAACACTTTTAGATAATAGGGTGGCTTAAAGATAAAAGTGCCGCTGGCTATATCGGTCTTTATATCATCACCGAGTATTGCCATGGATTTGGTAATAATCTCCCTTTGGTAAGGGACGCTGAGTCCCGGCAGATCGCCGTATGTTTTGAGAATTCCGTTAAGGGCATCTGTTAATGGTTCATTTCCGCAGGCCGTGCCTGTATTAAACCATGACAGAAAAACACAGAGCAGTAAAAAAAAGATCAGGATATATCTTTTGGATGACATAGACGCGAATCTGTGTATTGTTACCAAGGTCTTTTCTTATTCCTTTCTTCCGTGGACATCCCTCGGCCTGATACCGTCGGAGGGCCCCACTATTCCTTCTTTTTCCATGATTTCTATCATCCTGGCGGCCCTGTTATACCCAACCCTTAATTTCCTCTGTATCATGGATATGGAGGCATGGCCGGTTTGAATTACCAGATCCACGGCTCTCTCGTATTTCTCGTCTTTCTCCATCTCATCTTCTACTAATTCTTCATCCTTGGCAACTTGGGTCAATATTGTGGAATCATAATCCGGTTTCATCTGCTCCCGCAGGAAATCCGTAACCCGCTTGACCTCCTCCTCTGAGATGTATGCCCCATGGATCCTGGTCAGCCTGCCCACACCCGGTGGCATGAACAGCATGTCTCCCTCTCCAAGGAGGTGTTCGGCGCCAATCATATCCAGTATTGTCCTGGAGTCTACTTTTGAAGAGACCTGGAAAGAGATACGTGTAGGGAAGTTTGCCTTTATTATCCCCGTTAGCACGTCCACGGAAGGGCGCTGGGTGGCTATTATCAAATGTATGCCCGCGGCCCTGGCCATCTGTGCCAGTCGGGTGATGGATTCTTCAACTTCCCTGGAAGATATCACCATAAGGTCTGCCAGCTCGTCGATCACCAGTATAATATAGGGCAGAGGCCTTTCTATCTCCTCATTATCGTCGACGCTCGATGCCTTCTTTTGCTTCAGAATCTTCCGGTTATAGGCCTCGATATTCCTGACCCCCTTGTCGGACAGGAGCATGTAGCGCCTCTCCATCTCCTGTACCGTCCATTTAAGTAGCTTGGTGGCCTCCTTCGGTTGTGTTATTACCGGATGCAGGAGGTGTGGGATATCCTTGTAAACGGAAAGTTCTATCCTTTTGGGGTCTATAATCAGAAACTTGACCGTATCGGGAGAGTGTTTGAAAAGGAGGCTGTTTATCATGGCGTTTAAGGAGACACTCTTGCCGGTGCCTGTCGCGCCGGCCACAAGCAGATGGGGCATTTTTACCAGATCGGTAATAACCGGCGTGCCGGTTATATCCATGCCCAGGGCTATGGTGAGCTTGTTGCCGGAGTCCTTGTAATCCCGGGAGGAAAGAACCTCTTTGAGGCAAACATTCTCTCTTCTATTGTTGGCTATTTCTATGCCTATGGCGGCTTTCCCGGGTATAGGGGCCACAATCCTTACGCTGGGAGCTCTGAGAGCAAGTGTAAGGTCATCTGCCAGAGCGGCCACTTTGCTTATCTTGATCCCGGGCGCGGGCTTGAACTCATACATGGTGATAACAGGCCCCGGGAGAATCTCAATCACCTCTCCTTCCACTCCAAAGTCACTCAACTTTCGTTCCAGACGCCTGGCGTTCATCTCCAGGCTTTCCCTCTGTATCTCTATCCCTTTTTCTGTAGGCGGATCATCCAGCAGTTCCAGGGAAGGAAGCTTGAAATCTCCTCTAATGTTCATAAAGGAAAAAGATTCCTGTTCCGGCTTTTTCAAGGCATCCTTCTTCGGCTCTATTATCTTGACTTTTCTCTTTTCTTTTTTGCTCTCTTTTTTTATGGCGGCCCTCCTGGCTCGTTTTTTTCGCTGTTTTTCCTTCCTTTTTGTGTTGTATTCCCCGATGCGTTTTATAAGGACCGAAAACCAAACAGAAAGCCTTGAAAAAAATCGGCCGAAGGAAATATGAGTGCAGACCATAAAGGATATTATGAAGATTGCCATGAGGAAGATATTCGCCCCGAAAAAATTCATAAATCCTTTTATAAAGTCTGCGACAATATCTCCTGCAAGCCCGCCGCTTTGTAATTCGCCGCCCCTGTAAATTATTTCGTCCAGTTGCAGGCTCATGATCCCTGAGAAGGAAACAAGCAGGCAAAGTATGGCTATAATGCTCTTTAAAGGGGGCAAAAGGAGGCGGCCCTGAAAAGAAAGGACAGCCATGAAGAAGAAGACAGGTATCAGCCAGAATGATGAAAAACCCAGTAAATAAAACAGATAACCGGAAAGATGCGACCCGAAGGCCCCAAAAAGATTATGGGGCTTCCCGGTCCCGTGGGATCTGATCCAGAACAGGGGATCATCAGGATGATAGGTGAAAAGGCTGATAACAAGAATAAGAACGATAAGGAGAAATATAATACCCTTAATCTCTTTCTTAACCGGCTCCGTCTCTGACCTTGGCATTTTTTTCTTTTTCACCTTTTTGCTCATAAGCGGATTTTTGAAGTATCAGGTTATGATGGAAACACTGTATGAATAACTGTTAAAAGTTGAAAGGTCAATAGTGCCCGTCTTACACAGGAATAATAATCGGCAGTATTAGCGGACTCCTTTCAATAACCTTGTAGAAGAAACGTTTAAGCCTCCTTTTTATATCCGGCCCTACCTCCGTCCAGTCGATATGGGCAGGGCTTTTAATCTCATCCAGCAGTTCAAGCACAATACGTTTGGCCTCTTCCAGGATAAACCCGCTTTGATCTTCGAATACAAAGCCTCTTGAGATGATATCCGGACCGTAGACAATCTCGCCGGTATGTTCATCAACCGCCAGGAGGGCTATAACCACGCCGTCACCGGAAAGCTTTCTCCTGTCGCGAAGTACCGGCTCGCCCACGTCACCGACCCCTTTGCCGTCAACGAGTATTCTCCCGGCCTGTACCTTGTCTCGCAATTCCACTCTTCCATCGAAAAAACAGACCGTGTCGCCGTCCTCTACTGTCAAAGTCTTCTCCCGGGGCATCCCCGTTTCCACTGCCAGCTGGATATGTTTTATCAGATGCCGATATTCACCATGGACCGGGATAAAATACCTGGGTTTTACCATATTCAACATGAGTTTGAGTTCTTCTTTATAGGCGTGGCCGGATGAATGGATGTCGGACACTTTTTCATATATTACCCGGGCCCCCTTGCGGTAGAGGCTGTTTATGATGGAGGTAATGGCCTTTTCATTGCCGGGTATAAACCGTGAGGAGAGTATTATAGTATCCCCCTCCCTTACTATTATATCCTTATGTCTGCTCTGCGCCATCCTGGTGAGGGACGACATGGGTTCTCCCTGGCTTCCCGTGGTAATAATAACGATTTGATTATCCGGAAAATCTTTAATCCTTTTTTCCTCTACCTCCACATCTGGAGGGAAAGTCAAATAACCCTCCTTTAACCCTATCCGGACGTTTGTTTTCATGCTTTTCCCGCTGAAGGAGATCTTGCGGTTGAATTTTACGGCAAGGTTCACAATCTGCTGGATCCTTGTTATATTGCTAGCGAAGACCGCTATAATAAGCCGCCCTCCACACTCTTGAAATATGTTCTCCAGGGTTTCTCTCACGTCATTTTCACTGAGTGTGTAGCCGTCCTTTTCCACATTGGTGGAGTCGGAGAAAAGGACGAGCACCCCTCTCTCGCCGTATCGGGAGAATGCCCCCAGGTCCGTGAATCGCCCGTCAACAGGGGTATGGTCGATCTTAAAATCCCCGGAGTGAACAATAACTCCTTCAGGCGTCTCAATGGCCAACCCCACACCGTCCACGATGCTGTGATTGACGGCGATATATTCTACCCTGAAGGGGCCTAATTGTGAGATGTCTCCCGCCTTAACCTTCTCCAGGTGAACCATCCCAGAAAGATCATGCTCCCGAAGCTTTTCCTTCAATAACTCAATCGTAAAATTAGTCCCATAGACAGGAACACCCATCTCCTTCAGAAGGAAAGGCATGGCGCCTATGTGGTCTTCATGACCATGGGTAAGGATGATGGATTTTACCTTGTCTCTGTTTTCCTTCAGATAGTGAAAATCGGGTATAACCACATCCACGCCGGGCATATACTCCTCCGGAAACATGAGGCCGGCATCAATAACCAATATATATCGATCATATTCCAGGACCATCATATTGAGGCCGATCTCACCCAGCCCGCCTAAGGGTATACATTTAAGCATTATGACTCCATGATAAACTTTGAATTAACAACAGCTTAACCCTTCTAATTGCCGTAGTCAATATGGAAATATCCCTGAGTATTTTGCCTCCTGTTTTGGCTTGATTTAGCCGCGGTTAATATGTTAGCATTCAACATGAATTATTAGATGAATTATATTGTTATGCCGCTTGGCTAACCCTTGGCTATTTATTTTGAGGAGATTAATTATGGCAGGTGTGAATAAGGTCATTCTAGTGGGGAATCTGGGCACTGATCCCGAACTAAGGTATACGCCTTCAGGCAAGGCGGTAGCAAACTTCAGCCTCGCGACAAATGAGCAATGGACAAACAAGGATGGTGAAAAGGAAGAGAGGACCGAATGGCACCGGATCGTTGCCTGGGGCCGTCTGGGCGAGATATGCGGCGAGTACCTCGGCAAAGGGAGACAGGTTTATATAGAGGGAAAAATCCAGACCCGGCCCTGGGAAGACAGGGACGGAAATAAGAGATATACCACGGAAATAATAGCTCAGACCATGCAGATGCTGGGAGGGATTTCCAAGAAAGAAGGGGAGGCCAGCTCACCGGAAGAAAGACACCCGGTTGAAGAGCCCATATCTATTCCTGATGATGATATACCTTTTTAAAGGATTAGAGTCCCGGGGCTAATCCTTGTCTTCGTCTTCAGCCGTTTTTTCTTTCTCTTTTGGTGATTCTATCTCTTCCGGTTTTTGGGTTGTGGCCTTTTTAAAATTTCTTATCCCTTTTCCAATACCGCTGCCTATTTCGGGGAGCTTGCCGGCACCGAAGATAATCATGATTATTATCAAGATGATGATAAGCTCAGGCATGCCTATACCAAACATTGCGACCTCCACTTTCCATAGCCGAAGTTTCGGCTTCTCCTCTGATATTTAAAAATCCCTTACCCCGCCAGCCGAGATTTTTAGCTTACCCCAAATGCTTAGTCAAGTCAAGTTATAGCTGACCGCCTGATTTACCATCAACTCATTATCCCTTCTCAATTCGCGTCTGTCGGGATTATCGGTTATGGTGTTAAGCTGTTCTCCTAATCCGCTATGTGCCTCAGCATGCCGCAGCCGGCCTTTATCTGCCTTCGAATTGTGGTTTTTGGCCCACACTGGTCAGCCCTGTTAGGGCGTCTTTGGTCGCGAAGATCTCCATGAGGTGAGACAGATCCACCTTCACGGCCTCTTTTAGAGGCTTTTCATATCCTTCATCCATGATCTGGTTGACCATTTTGAGGGCTATGGGTGCCTTGGCCGCCAGTGTCTTGGCGGTTTTGGCTGTGAGGGGATCGTCACTGTTAAGGAATTCTGAGCCCAGCAGGCGGTCTATGTTTGCGTCGCTGAAAAGCTCCTTGAGTTTTTTCCACTCAGCGGGCAGCTTGTCGACTTCCTTTCCCTTGTTAGGTACCAGTTTTCCGTCTCTGGCAAGGGTAATTATCTTATCATCGACCTGGTCAGCTTCAAAGACATAGTCCACAAGGCCGATGGAAAGGGCATCATCAGCAGATATTACCCTGCCGGTGAAGATCAGGTATTTGGCCAATTCCTTGCCAATAAAACGGCTTGTCCTCTGGTTTCCCCCCAGTCCGGGATAAATGCCGATGCCTGTTTCCGGAAAGCCCATAACCGCCTTGGGGGTGGCGGCAATAATATCGGTTGAAAGGGCCAGTTCAAGCCCGCCACCCAGCGCGAGCCCATCCATCTTGGCAACCACGAGCTTTTTGCTGTCATCGATACGGTTAAGTACATCCTGACCGTAGGCCGTGAACCTGTAATTGTCTTCCAGTCTGTCTTCTTTGATACAATCAACAAAGAATTTGATATCAGCGCCGGCTACAAAGGCCTTGCCCACCGTCTCCAGAATAACCACCTTTGTGTCGGGGTCTGATTCCGCCTGACCGAATGATTCATCCAGCTGCCTGACCACTATTTCGTTCAGTGCGTTCATGGCATCAGGCCTGGATATGACTACCCGCCCGATATCCCCGTCTTTATGATATTTCACGTAACGTATATCCCATGGTTCGCCCTTCTCTTTCTGCCGCGATAAACAATCAGGAATTTCAAGATAAGGCCAGGATTCCAGAAACTCCTTGACTATGTTATATGCCTTATCGACGCCATATTCGTTCATAAGTTCAAAAGGGCCCTTCATCCAACGGAGCCCTACCTTGGCTCCCAGGTCGATATCCTCAATGGTGGACACGCCTTCATCCAGCATCGCGCTGACTATGTAGAAGACCACCGCCCTGAACCTGTCAGCGATCTGTTCGAGTTTATCCTCCTGGATCTCCCCTTCAATGGGCCACAATCTGCCTGAATCCGCCTGGGCCTTGAGTTTGTCTGAAGGTTCGTAAAACGGGCCCAGATTGTTCCCCAGGCCGGCGGAGGCGTGGAGGGCTATAGGCACGCCTGTCAGGTTTACTATCTCGAAAGGTCCCATGCCGATCTTTAAGGCATCCTTGGCCGCTTTTTCGATGGTGGCGGAATTGGCGATTCCCTCTTCAAGGATCCTGGTAGCTTCATTATTAACAGGGACAAAAAAACGGTTCACCGCGAACCCCGGTGAATCATTAACGAGGATATCGGTCTTACCGGTGAGCATGGCGTATTGTTTGCAGGCTTCCGCTGTTTCCCGGGAGGTTTTGGAACCGGGAATTACCTCCACGAGCCTGTTCTTGGCCGGGTGATAGAAGAAATGAAGGGCAAGGAAGCGGTCTTTGCGGTTTACGGCCTCAGCCAGATCATCTACCAGAAAGGTTGAGGTATTTGAGGCTATGATGGTTTTAGGCTCACAGATCTGATCAAGCCTCTTGAAAAGATCCTTTTTGACGGACATGTCCTCAAATACCGCCTCGATAACTATATCGCAGTCCTTGACTTCGTTCAGGTCCGTTGTTCCCCTGACATGGCTCAAGATATCATCTACCTTTTCCGAGGTTAATATCTTTCGATCTACCGCCTCCTGGAGGGTAGTCTTTATAATGTTCAATCCCCTTTCCACGAATTCGGGCTTAATATCCACCATCATTACGTCAAGCCCTTCCTGGGCGGTTTTTTGCGCGATTCCGGAACCCATACTGCCCGCGCCTATGATTGCTATCTTTTTCATTCCTTACTCCTTCCCCTCAAGATGTAATCACATTGTGATTATAATTTAATTACAAAACGTTAGCCTTATGTCAAGCAAAATGAGAGGGTATTGCCGAAGTGATTTATGCTAAAAAGGTGCTTGGCTGAGAAACGCCGGATTCTCGTTCAAGCTTCAATTAATACTTGAAATATTGAAGATATTCCTATAATCACAGGTACAACAAGCTGAAAAGGGGTTAGTTAATGAAGATAGCTGTTAGCGGTAAAGGGGGTGTGGGCAAGACCACATTCGCCTCCTTTTTGATAAAGGCGCTTGCTGATAACGGAAAGAAGGTCCTGGCCATAGATGCCGATCCCGACGCCAACCTCGCTCAGGCCCTGGGTTTTGAAAGAGACGCAAAGATTGTGCCGATCGCCGAGATGAAGGATATAATAGAGGAGAGGACCGAGGCAAAAGTAGGCACAATGGGTCAATTCTTTAAACTAAACCCCAAGGTGGACGACCTGCCCGATAAGCTGTCCCTGAAGATCAATGGGATCAGGCTTATGGTTCTGGGAGGCATAAAGACGGGCGGAGGAGGTTGTATATGTCCTGAAAGCGTAATGCTAAAGGCTCTGGTGAGGCATATTGTGCTTGCCAGGGATGAGGCGGTAGTCCTGGATATGGAGGCGGGACTGGAACACCTGGGGAGGGGAACGGCCATGGCGGTGGACCGCCTGATAGTGGTGGTTGAACCGGGAAGAAGAAGTATTGAAACGGCGAGTCATATAATGAGGCTGGCCGGTGATATAAGACTTAAGAACCTGAGTTTCGTCGGCAATAAGATTCGATCGGAAAAGGACAGGGAATACTTAATAAAGAACATGCCCGATTCTCACTTTCTGGGGTTTATTCCCTTCGCAAGCGAGATTATTGAGGCGGACCTGGAGGGGCGTCCTCCTTTTGAAATGGATAGGGCCGGCTTAAATGCGGTAAAAGATATGATGGATAGGCTGGTAACCGGATAGATATTGGAAGATGTAAGGGGGTCGGTAAGTTATATAATAAGGAAAAGACCGAACGGGGGAGTTATACATATGGGAAAAAGGATCCATAATTTTAACGCGGGGCCGGCGGCCCTGCCTTTACAGGTGCTGGAAGAGATAGGGGACGAATTCCTGGATTACAAAGGTTCGGGCATGTCCATTACCGAGGTCAGCCATCGGTCAAAATGGTTTGATGACGTTATAAATGAAGCCATGGAGAGGACCAAGAGGCTTTTGGGTCTGGACGATAATTTTCAGGTACTGTTTATTCAGGGAGGTGCGAGTCTGCAGTTCTGTATGGTCCCCATGAATCTGGCGGTCGCGGGCAAGCCTGTGGACTATGTAAATACAGGTTCATGGTCCATCAAGGCGATCAAAGAGGCCGAGATTCAGGGAAAGGAGGTCAGGGTGATCGCCTCTTCCAAGGACAGGGATTTTTCCTATATCCCCCGGGATGTTGAGGGTGACCCTAAGGCCGGTTATCTCCACTTCACTTCAAATAACACTATAAAGGGGACGCAATGGGCCGAATTTCCGAAGAGTAATGGTGTGCCTTTGGTCAGTGACATGTCTTCCGACTTTATGAGTCGTCCAATAGATGTAAACCCCTTTGGCCTGATTTACGCGGGCGCGCAGAAAAATATCGGTCCCGCGGGAACGGCAATGGTAATTATCCGCAAGGATATGCTGGAAAGGGTGCAGGATAATATACCGACTATGCTGAAATATTCCACCTTTACCGAAAAGAACTCCATGTTTAACACCCCTTCCTGCTTTGTTGTGTATACCATAGGTCTTGTCCTTAAGTGGCTTGAGGAGACCATAGGCGGCCTGGGAGAGATGGGAAGGATAAACCGGGAGAAGGCGAAAACACTCTATGATTTCATAGACGGTTCCCCATTCTACCGGGGTACCGCCGAGCCTGACAGCCGTTCCATAATGAATGTCACCTTCAGGTTGCCTGATGAGGGGCTTGAAAAGAGGTTCGTTGATGAGGCCCTGGAAAACGATATGGGAGGGCTCAAGGGACACCGCTCCGTGGGCGGATGCAGGGCTTCCCTATACAATGCCACCGGTATGGAAGCGGTCAAGGCACTGGTTGAGTTCATGGCGGAATTTGAGAGAAGGGAAGGATGAGCTTGAAAAGAACAAGGATCTCCGAGGTTTTGTCCCCGGACAGGGCGGGTAAAAAGATCACGGTCATGGGCTGGGTCAGGACAAGGAGAGACTCAAAGGGGGGATTCTCCTTTATCGAAATAAACGACGGGTCCTGTTTGAGCAATCTCCAGGTCATAGCAGACGGGAGCCTGGCAAATTATGAGGATGAGGTCCTCAAACTGCAGACGGGCTGCGCCCTTCGGGTTACCGGAGAGGTGGTAACTTCCAAGGGAAAGGGACAAAAGGTGGAACTGCGGGCGGAAGAGATCCATATGCTTGGATGGTCCGATCCTGAAGCGTATCCCCTGCAAAAGAAGAGACACTCCTTTGAGTTCCTGCGAACAATAGCGCATCTGAGGCCCAGGACTAATACCTTCGGGGCTATCGCCAGGATCAGAAACGCTATGAGC
This sequence comes from uncultured Desulfobacteraceae bacterium, assembly GCA_964418945.1. Lineage (GTDB taxonomy): Bacteria > Desulfobacterota > DSM-4660 > Desulfatiglandales > HGW-15 > CAYUYB01. The sequence goes on along the minus strand of CAYQNR010000050.1, from coordinate 2,906 downwards.
GTGGCCGTACATAAGTTTTTCCAAGATAGGGGATTCTTATATATCCATACACCTATTATCACCGGAAGCGACTGCGAGGGAGCGGGTGAGATGTTCAGGGTTACCTCCTTTGACCTGAGCCGGGTTCCCCTAAAAAAGGACGGTCAGGTGGATTTTGAGATGGATTTTTTCGGAAGCCCCTCCAACCTTACTGTCAGCGGACAGCTTGAAGCCGAAAGCTATGCCCTGTCCCTGGGAAATGTCTATACCTTCGGCCCCACATTCAGGGCGGAGAATTCAAACACGTCTCGTCACCTGTCTGAATTCTGGATGGTGGAGCCGGAGATGGCCTTTTGTGATCTGGAAGGCGACATCGAACTGGCCGTGGAATTTATCAAGTATATCCTCGGCTATGTACTGGAAAACTGCCGGGATGACATGGAGCTTTTTAACCGCTTCATAGACCCTACCGTCATAAAGACCCTGGAAGATATCATATCCCGGGATTTTGAGATCCTGACCTACACGGAGGGCATAGATATCCTTTCGGGATCAGGGGAAGAGTTTGAATTTCCGGTAGAATGGGGAAGCGATCTCCAGTCGGAGCATGAGAGATACCTGTGCGAAAAGGCGTTCGGCAGGCCTGTTGTGCTTACCGATTACCCCAAGGAGATAAAGGCCTTTTACATGAAGGTCAATGAAGACGGAAAGACGGTCAGGGCAATGGATGTCCTTGTGCCCAAGACCGGAGAGATCATAGGAGGGAGCCAGCGGGAGGATGACTATGACACGCTTCTGGCAAGGATCAAGGAAGCGGGTCTGAACCCCGATGACTACTGGTGGTACCTGGAGTTGAGAAGATTCGGGTCCGCGCCCCACTCGGGTTTCGGTCTTGGTTTTGAGCGCCTCATACAGTTCGTCACCGGAATGAACAATATACGTGACGTGATTCCATTTCCACGAACCCCCGGCAACGTGACTTTCTGAATCAAAGGGATAAGCCGGTCAGAATCTTAGCGATCTATATACCCGTCTCCCTTGAGGAATATCAATCCCATCCAGATAGATTGTCCGCAAATTCCCTGAACATACCTCCAGGTTGTGAACGCCCGAATCCAATAATATTCGTGCAAGTGTCAGACCTCCGGGCAGTGTCTCCCAGGACCGTGTATCGGCCTCCTCTAAAAGAAAAAGGATTGCCCTGGCAAACAATTCACCAACCTGGTTGGTTTCACCTACCTCCTGGGCAATGGCCTCTTTTATGCCGGCCCGTAATCCCTGCCGGGTAAGGTATTGCGCCGACCTGTCGTTAAGTGATTTTCGGGCCACTTTACCCAGATCTGCCGTGATCTTCATGGGATTAAGGTCTCCTCCGTCTGACCGCACGGTAACAGTCATGGCTGGAGAAGTGTAGGTATATCGTGGAATTGAGATCCGAATGGAGGGGGGGAACGCCACATCGCTGGAGACCTTGGTCGGGACGCGCCCCTGCCCGATGAAAAGGACAAGTTCGCCTTTGCCTGGCACAATTGGCTCCGGGGTAATTTGCCCTCCGCCCATTTCTGCCGCAAGCTTTTTATATTCGATCCGCGCATCATCCGGCAGGTTCATGTTTTCAAAACAGAGGGCGATCAAGGCCCTTGTGAAATGGTCACCCGCCAGGGACTCGGGATATTTATCGTACACTTCAAGGGTCTGTTTTGCCTCCACAAGGGCGGACTCATACTTGTACTGCAACAGGAAATTGATCATCAGGTATGTATGAACCCAAAGCCTTTCACTGTACTCGCCCTTGTAGATACTTACCCTGTCATTTATCAGCACCGAAGCGGACTGTTCTGATATACTTATCTGCTCCTGCCTTTTAATGAGTTGAGATGCCTTCAGCAATACCTCCGTGCTCTCTTCATATGCACCCATATAGTGGAGGATAAGACCGTTTTCCATGTAGCACAGGAGCAGATCCTTTTCAGATATCCCATTACATCCCTCCAGGATATTGTCTGCCCTGGCAAGGTCGCCCGAATAAAACTCTGTCCGGGCCTTTTGAAGGGGAAGGCTTGAGCACCCGATTATTAAAAGGATAAAAACAGGTAAAAAGACTTTGAAATTCACCATCCTCTACTACCAGCCAATAATAGGCTGAGAGGCCTCACGGGCAAGTTCCGCCTGATCCGCATACACGATTTCACCTGTTTTCAGGTCCGTTATGGAGAGGTCCAGGCTGTAATAGATGCGTTCCTTTTTAAACAGGCGCCACTGCCTAGGCTGTTCCTTTTTAATGGATCTCAGGGTACCGCCCAGGATGTAATCCGCGCCCAACTGGCGGCCCTGTTCAACACGCATGGCCGGGTCCACATACCCCTGGTACTGGTAATCCGTCTCCTTTTGAATATTCTCCCGCTGGCTTTCATTGATAAAGCGAAACCTTCCGGATTGAATAAGTTTCATCCGGATTTCATCCGTAATACCTCCTGTGCTGATATGCTCCGAGGTCTCATTGACGACGGGATAAATAATCAGTAACGGTTTCTCCTGCACAGGAAAGACAGGGGCGGAGAGCAGAGGCGTGACCAGCCGGTTTACAATTTGACTTTTATCCGAAAAATCATAGGTTGCATCATAGTGAGTTTCGGCTTCAGTATCGAGATTCCTGGTGGAAGCCATACAGCCCGTCAAGGTAAGCAACGATGCGCATGTTATCATCATTAAAAAACGAATATAGATTCTCTGCATGATATTATCTCCTTTAAGTTATGGCTATGCTTTTAAAGCAGTTTTTCTTCAGCCCATTCTCCGGACCTAAACCACAACAACGTTAATCTATAAAAGTATATATTACTTTGGTATAGGGGTCAAATCAGGGATTAGTGCCCTGATCCACCATCTAGATGTCATCTGCCATTCGGCAGGCCGTTCGACAAGCT
>CAYQNR010000049.1:0-22832 GCA_964418945.1 uncultured Desulfobacteraceae bacterium | reverse complement strand
CTGCTATATACCTTAGACCGATCAATATCTGTGATACGAAAATACTATTTTCATTAATCGGTTATTGTGGTTTATTATTTTACTCCTGCCGGATAAATAGATAGCTATTGTACTGATAAGAAAAAAATACGTTTGTTTTTTGAAAGATTTTCACTGATTTTCTTGAAAAATGACTGCCTTTCTGAAATTATTTGCATATCACAAATCTGGAGGTGCATAAAATGAAAAAAACAGCTGAAGAGCTGGGTAAAGAGAGAGAAAAAAGGGTAAAGGACGCCATTGAGCTGAGAGTGCCCGACAGAGTACCCTTAATACCATGTTTTGAATTTTTCGCAGCTTACTACGCGGGGATTACCTGCCAGGAAGCTATGTATGACTATAAAAAGGCATATCAGGCCTATAAAAAAACGATTATTGATTTTGAGCCGGACATGTATCCGGGCCCAGGCCTTTTCCGCTCGGGCCCTGTCTTGGAAACCCTTGACGTTAAACAACTTAAGTGGCCCGGCCACGGGGTTCAGCCTAACTACGGGTATCAGTTTGTGGAAGGTGAATATATGCTGCCAGATGAGTATGATGAGTTCATAGACAACCCATCGGATTGGATGCTCATGAGGTACATGCCGCGCATATATGGAGCATTGAAACCCTTCAGCAGCCTTCCGGGCATACTCGATCAATTTTATTATTATGGCGCCCCCAGCGCAGGCCTGGCAACAATGGGTACAACGGAAATTCAAGAGGCCTTTCAGACCCTTTTGAAGGCGGCGAGAGAATCATTGAAATGGGTGACCCACCTGCAGTCGTTTAATCAGGAAATGAAGGAACTTGGTTTTAGTTCCTTTTTCTTTGTAGCCACATATGCCCCCTTTGACCTTATTGGAGATAATTTCAGGGGAACCCGGGGAATGATGCTGGATATGTATCGAAGGTCCGATAAGATACTCGAAGCGCTCGAGAAAGCGACAAGAGTGATGATAAGGGTGGCGACACGTAGAGCTGCGGCAGGCGGCATTCCTATGGTTTTCATACCGCTACATAAGGGTGCTGACGGATTCATGTCTTTGGAACAGTATAAAATCTTCTATTGGCCTTTTCTAAAACAGCTCATGATGGGAATAATTGATGCGGGGCTTATACCATATCCATATACCGAAGGCGCTTATACATCACGCCTTGAAACCATAAGCGATGTACCTAAAGGAAAAGTGCTTTATCATTTTGAGAAGGTGGACCTTAAAAAGGCAAAGGAGATTTTAGGTGATGTCGCTTGTATGTCCGGTAACGTCCCTAACTCGTTGTTATGCATTGGATCCCCACAAGAAGTGAAAGACTACTGCAAAATGCTCATTGATGTTGCCGGAAAAGGAGGAGGTCTCATTGTAGATGCCGGGGCAACGATTGACGAGGCTAAACCTGAAAACATAAAGGCCATGATGGATTTTACCAAGGAGTATGGGGTTTATAGATAAGATCGGGCTGTACGTAAGACGGTCCAGGGACAGATGGCCTCGATTTTCCAAACGTGACACCAGAAAATCAAAAGCGGAACACCCCGTTTGTTACCTGGAAGTGCAAGGATAAAGAAAAAGGGATCAAAGGGGTGTTTGTGTCAATACCCTTTGGGTCAATGTTTTGACCAATTCCACCTTATACGCATTCATGCTCAGGGGTTTTGCTCCGATAACCGTGGCAGCCGCCGCCGCCCGGATACTTTCTTCATTGAGGGGATTTCCTATCAGGATTTTTTCGGCGGCAGTAGCCCTCATGGGAAAGGGGGCAACAGCGCCGAGGGCGATCGCCACACCTGTGCAGATATCGTCCCGGGTACTGACTGCCGATGCCACGCTCACAACAGCAAAATCCACCGGTTTCCTCAACGAGAATTTTATAAATGACTGCCTTGTTTCTGCTGGCGGAGCAGATACCTGTATCCCGGTGACAATCTCATTTGTATCAAGTATATTTCCCCGTGGTGTGAAAAAATCAGTGACAGGGACAATCCTGTCGCCCTCCGGCCCTATGATGCTTATCCTTGCACCCAGGGCGGTAAGGGCAACGGCTGTATCCGAGGGACAGGAAGAAAAGCATTTTTCGCCCCCCATAATGGCATGGTATCGATTATCGCCTGTTACCGCCCAGCACCGTGTACCCCCTTTCCGATAGCAAAGAATACGGCCTCCGGCTACATGGGGGTAGCGATAGTACCAACAGCGGGTTTCCTGGCACAGGTTCCCTCCGAGCGTGGCCATGTCTCGGATAACGGGCGTGGCTATAGCCCTTGCGGATTCCGCCAGGGCCCTATAGCGTTCCTGTACAAGGGAAGACTTAGCGATATCCGACAGTTTGGCCAGGGCGCCGATTTTCAACTCGCCCTTCTGCTCCCTTATACTGTTAAGATCCGGAATTCCTTTGATGTTGATAAGTAATTCGGGTGATTCCGGTAAGATTTCTCCCTTCAAAACGCCCAAGAGGTCCGTACCTCCTGCGATTACTTTGGCGCGGCCATTATGCTCCTGAAGGAGGGAAACACATTCACGTATATTTTCGACGTTCAGGTGCTTGAAAGGTCTCATTTTATGCACTACTCTCTTTTATCCTGCCCAGGGCCTTGAGGATCTTGTCAGGAGTTGCCGGATATTCCACTACTCTTTGACCTATGGCGTTGGAGATTGCCATAAGCACCGCACTGGGTCCGGGTGCTGTGGTTATTTCTCCAACACCCACTGCCCCGAAGCGGTGGCTGGGGAAAGGTGTCTCCACTATCACATTCTTGATTCTCGGCAAATCGGCAAAGGTGCGCCATTTGTAGTCAATCAGATTGGCGGCAAGCATTCTCCCGTTAGACTCATCCAGAATGGTTTCTTCAAATATGGCGCTGTCTATCCCTGCCGATCCTATGCAACCGTTGAGCTGGTTTTCCAGGCTGGGGGGATCGATTATCTGTCCGATATCAGTAGCATTAACCACCCGGAGCAGATCCACTTTGCCGGTTTCGGTATCTACTTCAACTTCCACAAAGGACATCAGCATATTGCATAACGAGTAGTCCGCTTCATGGCGTCCGTATCCGAAGATGGTGCGGGTAACACCCATAGCGGTCCGCCAGGGTATACTTTCTTCCGGTTTACCTTTGATAAATATCAAGCCGTCTCTGGTCTCCAGAGAGTCAGGGCTGGCCTCCAGAAGAGGGGCGGCCAATTCAAAAAGTTGTCTTTTGGCATCCTCGGCTGCTTTTATAATGCCGGCACCCATAGCGTAAGTGCCCCTGGAGCCTACGCTGCCGAATTCATAAGGACTTATACCAGGGTCCTGAGGGGCCAGGTAAATACGTTCAGGAGGGATTTGCAGCACCTCAGCGGCCATCTTGCACAGACTACTTCTCTGACCAGTACCTTGCTCGCATACGGAGGTATATATCATTGCATGATGGGTGGGGTCTATTCTGATAAGTGACTCAGAAACATCCTCGCCGACGTCAGCATTGCCGATGACGCCGACGCCTACTCCGGTCCTTTTAGTGCCGCTAATTGAAGTCGGTTTTAGCCAGCCTCGCCACTTATTGTGCCAATCGAATACCTCCGCCCCTTTATCCATAGCTTTAGTAAAATCTATTACTTTGGATGTCCACCAGTGTCCATCCCGCCAGATGTTGCGATCCCCATTTTTTACGAAATTCTTCTTAAAAAATTCGAACGGGTCGATGTTTGCCTTTTGCATCGCCCGGGCCAGCAGCAAAAACAGGGCACTGATAAATTCCTGGCCGCCGAAACCTCTGATCCATCCCGAAGCATTACGGTTGGTACATATAGTTTTAGATTTAAGATCCCAGTTCTTGCATCTTATGGCCAGTTGAGCTTCTCCCAAGCCCACGGCCACCTGTCCCTGAGTGATCATGGAAAAATACCCGGTATTAACAAACCAGTCGCCGGATATGGCAGTCACCGTACCATCTTTTTTCATACCTACTTTACCCCGGATACGGGAACCCAGCCGCAGGGTAAATGCAGTGAGATGCTCTTGCTTGTTTAAACACAATTTGACCGGTCTTCCTGCAGCTTTTGCCAATAATATAGCTTGCAGGTAAATCGGTGACGAGTTACCCTTTGAACCATAACTGCCTCCGCACTGGCAAGCAGTAACTTTTACATTAACTTTTCTTCCTAACATATAATACAGAGTCAGCCGGTCAAAGTACGGTCCCTGCGACGATATCCACAGGTGGACGGTATCCGGACCTTCCCACTCGGCAACGGCACCCGGCGGCTCGGGCGGCAGGGGATTCGGAATATTATTATATTCGTAAGTCCCTTCGGCCACGACATCTGCTTCCTTCACGCCTGCCTCCGTATCTCCCATAATAATGTTTTGCAGGATATTATCGCCCATAAAGGGCGCTATCTGGGGCATAATATTATTGGGATATATGTCATACAGCTGTGGAGCGCCTTTTTCGATAGCTTTTTCCACATCGTATACTGCCGGTAAAACTTCATAATCGACATCGATCAATTCAAGAGCAGCACAAGCAATTTCTTCGGTTTCCGCGGCGACCAGCGCCACCGAATCGCCCACAAATCGCATTTTACTGCCGAGAACACGCAGATGCAGCGGATTGCCCACTTTCCAGTCCGGAACATCCCGGTATGTCAGTACTGCCTTGACGCCTGATAACGCCTTCGCTTTAGAGGTATTGATACTCCTGATATTGGCGTGGGGGTGCGGGCTGCGTAATACTTTACCATAAAGCATGTGAGGTACACTGATGTCATTGATATATTTCGCTCTTCCGGTAGTAATGTCGCGAGCGTCCTTCCGCGGAACAGCCTTCCCAATAAATCTATATTCTGTTGACACCTATTTCACCTCACTTTTGCGAATCACATCCTTAACAGCATTCAGAACGTGGTAATGGCTGATGCACCGGCAATAATGCCCGGCGAGAGCCTCTTTTATCTCCTGCTCGGACGGTGAAGGATTCTCATCCAACAATGCCTTTGTGCTGATAATTATGCCCGGAGTGCAGAATCCACACTGAAAGGCGGTATGATCAATAAAGGCTTGCTGGACGGGGTGCGGTTTTCCTGTTTCCCGGTCTTCCAGTCCCTCAATTGTGGTTATGCTTTTACCGTCACACTCCACAGTTAACGTCATACATGACAGAACCGGCTTACCGTTGATAAGGACCATGCAGGCGCCGCAGGCTCCCTGGTCGCAACCTATCTTTGTTCCGGTATAACCCAGAGTCTCTCTGATCGTATAAGCCAGCGTGTGCCACGGTTGAACATCCTTACCTATCATCAACTCCCTGGACTCGCCGTTAATTGTCATACTGATATAGCCAGCGGACGGGTTTACGCCGCTACCCTTGTTTCGATCACCGGATCCTTTGGCCTTTCGTCCGGCTTTTATATTCTTTTCTTTCATTACCATTACCCCATTTTTATGTGTATTACTGCTATGGGAATTTATCAAGCCTTATTAACCTCACGGGATGAAAAGCATCATATGGATATTGACCATCTTTAGAATTTATAAGGGGTAAAATCGGGATTTGCTTTTGATAAGATCCTACTGCCAAGCATACCTACTTGCGGCTCAGTTAATTGCCAGTCCTCAATAAGTGAAGGGATGTTGAGGCCAAAAACATTGATGTCGAATATTACAAACCCAGTTTTCTCCTGATATCCTCCTTGAGCGTCTTCTTGTCCGCTTTACCTATCTTCGTACGCGGTATGGCATCCATGATTTCGAGACGTTCAGGCAACTGAAGCACCGATGCGCCCAGGCTTCTCAGGTAAGCGACAAGCTCCTGAAAAGTAAGACTGGCCCCTTCTTTTAAGGTGACATAGGCGCAGATACGCTCACCCAAGACCTTATCGGGCATGCCTATGACAGCCGTTTCTGCGACGTTAGTGTGGGAAGCTATCAGCCGCTCAATGGCTACGGCACTTATGGTCTCACCGCCCCGAAGTATTGTCTCCTTTATCCTGCCCGTGATGGTTATTGTCCCCGATTCATCGATCTTTGCGAGGTCTCCGGTCTTGAAGAAGCCGTCCCTGGTGAAGGTTGTCAGGTTGTCCTCATGGGACTTGAAGTAGCCGGTGAAGAGGTTGGGGCCTTTGGCCACAAGCTCCCCCTCATGGCCCGGCGACATCTCCTGTCCGAACTGATCGAGTACCTTATACTGAGAGTAAGGACAGTCCTTTTGACCTACCGTCGTGCAGATAGTCTCCAGGTCCGCGTTAAGGCGGGTCATGGAGCCGAGTCCTTCCGAGGAGCCGAGGGCGTTGACGAACTTGCAGCCTATCTTGTCATAAACGCTTCTCACCAGTTCGGGCGGACTAGGGGCCCCTCCACAGTAAATCTTCTTGAGGGAATGAAGGTTGTATTCTCCAAGGTTATCGAGATTTACCATCCTTTGAACGAGGGCGGGCACGGTAGGGAAAGCAGTAACCTTCTCCCGTTCGATAACCCTGCAGATTTCATCGGCGTCCGTCGAATCTGTGATCACATACTTGCAGAAATTGAGAAAGGCGCTGCCCACGCCGTTATGCATGGCCTGGGCGTGGCTCACAGGGGCTGCGGTGAGGAGAGTGTCTTTACTGGTTATGTCCCAGGCCTTCGAGTGGTACTGCACGCTCGCGATGTAGTCGTTATGTGTCCTGGGAACAGCCTTTGGCAGACCGGTGGTGCCTCCGGTTAGGAGTATCATCGACACTTCCATGGGATCGGGACGTCGTGCTTCAAGCGCTTCGAGCTCCGCGGTTGTGGGTTGGCCGGAAGCCATCAATGATTCGAGCGGGATGAATGTCTTGTTTTCTTGCCCGCGCACGGAAAGGAGATGCCGGAGCGCCTTGGTTTCTTTCATCACTTCCCTGAGCATAGGCAGGTACTCCGTATTCCTGTAACGGGGCGGCCCTATCCACGCCACGGGATCTGTCAGCGCCGCGATGTGCAGGATCTCCGAGAGGCCGTGCCGGGAGATAAAAAGCACGGGAATAGCGCCGATCTTCTGGAGCGCGTAGAAGGCCAGAAGGTATTCATGCCAGTTCGGTATCTGGAGGAGCACGAACTGACGCTCCTTGATTCCTAAACCTATGAAGCCCATTGCAAGGCGATCAACCTTATTGCGAAACTCCCTGTAAGTAAAGCGGTGAGTATCATCAACAAGACCCTCCTTATCAGGATAAAGGTCTGCGGCCTTGTTGAACATATCTCCCCAGGTTATGCCCAGCCACCGCCGGTACTTGTTGTACCTTTCCGCGTCTTCAGGTCTGTAAGGTTCAAATCCTTCAATGGGCATGGTATGCCTCTTTAATATTTTATTTTCAGAACAACTAAGGAAGCCGGGGTGTAAACTATTTATCCTACCTTCAAGACCAGCGCCGCTGACGCATCGCCTGCTGCACAGCCTGTGAACAGCCCGTATCCTCCGCCCAGGAGGACCAGCTCTTCTATCAATTCTATCACCGCCCTGGCTACGGTAGGTCCTTGCGGGTGACCATAAATCAGCGAAGAGCCGTAGTTGTTCATATTCATAACGTCAACGCCGAACTTCTTGGCGAAGAAAAGGTCATTGACAGCGAAGGGGTTGTGCGTCTTGATGGCCTTCACGTCCGTAACCTTGATGCCTGCATTGGCAAGGGCCATTTCTGCTGCAGGGACAGGTGCGGTAGGCATGAACATAGGTTTCACCCGGGCAAAACCGTAGGATACGATCTGTATCTCAATCTCAGGGTCCGCACTCAGCTCCCTGGCCTTCTCCCTTGTGGTTACAATGATGCCGGAGTTGGCGTCCGCGGGGAACGTCTGGGCGCCGAAGCTCACAACTCCGCCCGGCAACTGGGGTTTCAGCCTGGCAAGCCCTTCCGCGGTGGTAGGGAACCAGCCCTCATCCTCTTCCAGGAGCTTTTTCTGTTTCCTCGTGACGGTCACCTCAGGGGCGAACATGTACCTCTTCTGAAAGGCTCTGTTATCTGCGAGGGCCATTTGATACTGCTGAAAGCGCCTCAGCACTACGGCGTCGCATTGTTCCTTTGTGAAACCTTCCTCTTTGGCCACATTCTCGGCGGTCTGTACCATCAAAGCGTGATGCCTAGGGGTCCCTTCGAAGTTGTCCATCATCCAGTCTTCCCGTTCCGGCATTGCTCCCGGACCCAAGGGATTAGCCCAGATGGTGTGGGGCCCGTTGGAGCACCTATCCGCCGTGAGTAGATAACCGACTCCATATACCTCGAGCTCCATATCCATGGCCAGGAGGTTCAGGATGGTAGTGGATGTTGAACAGGCCTGGTTCACGAACAGGGCAGAGAGAAACTTCTGGTCGTCCGTGAGTATGGCTGCCGCGTAGGTATGCGATAAAAACCAGTGCTTCTGAGCTACGGTAGCCCCGAAGTACATATAGTCGAGGATGGTGGGATCGATCTTCTTTTCCAGAAACCATCTTCTTGCCGTGTTGGCGCCGAGCAGGACGGCGTTGTCGTTTTGCATACTCCCCTGCCAGCGGGAAAAAGGTGTAGTATAATAACCCTTGTAAGGGATAAAGGCTTTAGTGTATGGTTTCATTTTCTTCTCCCTAAATTAAAAGTACAAGTTGCAAGGTTCAGATTGGGTCCTTGCAGCTATCTAGTGTCTATCCATAAATAGAGCATTTATTGGCTGAAGCGTTCAGCCGTCAGCCAAATGACCAACTTATATTACTTCCGCTGAAAGCTGAATGCTGAGTGCTGACAGCGTGAATCCGAAAATATGTATTTTCGGTTGAACACCATCTAAAATACAAACAGATCCATGCCGCCCATCATATTCATTATGGCGCCCGTCATGTAGGCGGCGCTGTCCGACACGACATAGGCTATCGCGTCCGCTATTTCCTGGGGAGTGGCGGCTCTCTTCAAGGCAGTTTTGTTCTCCACGGCCAGGCGCACCGACTCCGGAAGCAGATCGTTCTGGTCTGTGGCCGATATCCCCACAAGAACGCAGTTCGCCGTGATATTGTACCTCGCCCCTTCCAGGGCCGCCGATTTTGCGAGGGCTATCAGGCCTGCTTTGGCGGCCCCGTAGCTCGTCTGTCCCGCGCCTCCCATGACGCCCGCCACAGAGGTTATGTTGACGATGCGGCCGTACTTGTTTGCGCACATGTCCGCCCAGGCCTCCTTGATGCAGTAAAAAGCCGAATTGAGACACACCTTTATCTCGTAGTCCCATTCCTCGATGGTAGTCTTCCTGATGCTGATGTTATGTCCCATCTGTGCCACGTTATTTATGAGAATACTCACCGGGCCAAGATCGGCATTTACGGCGCCAAAGGCCTTTGCAACATCATCCGGGTTGCTCGCGTCCATTTGGACGGCCATAGACTTCCGTCCCATGGACTTGATTTCATCCGCGAGGGCATAGGCCCCTTCCATATGGTGAAATCCTGTGACCGCCACGTCAGCGCCATCTCTTGCCAGTGCAAGCGCGGCGAACTTCCCGATGCCCTTGGGCATCGATGCTCCTGTTACAAGCGCTAGTCTTCCTTGTAATGACATAGAAACCTCCTCAAAATCGATTGCTCTAAAACTTCTCGACTCGCACCCCAGTATCCGCGAAAGCTCTTTTGAAACCTTCAGCGTGAGTTCGGCGGATACCAGTACTTTCGCCGTGGAACCAGAAGCCTTGAAACGATGTATCCCCCGCGATTCCTCAGATCGGATAGCCGATAGCCAGGACATCAAAACCGTCCATCACATTGTTCCCGACCGTAATAATAATGACTATAACCTGGAGCCGGCTCATGGGAGCCTTATCCAACATTCTGCGTGGATCATCATTCATATGGTTTAAGGACTCCCCCTTTACGGCTCGCCGAGCTAGTGCGCCCGCGGACGCTACTCCGTATCCATCCCCCAGCCTTTGAACATCTCCTTATAAAAATCGGGTAGTTCGAAATCCGGAAGCATAAACATCTGATGATCACGATATGAGAAAGGTCCATGCTCATTCTGTCTCAAACCCGCCATCATCACCGGCATCTTGACTTGCGGCACAGAGAACATCAAATCTCCTTCTTCGGTAAGCGCCCGCTGGTATTCACCGGGATCAGGCAGGACAACCCAGTATTGGCCGCTTTTCATGGGATTGACTACAGACCAACCGCAAGAAGGGGGGAAGAAATGGCATTTTACCTCAGGAACATCCTCCATTTTCATCGATAGAAGGAGCCCCCGCAGCTGAGCGGGCTTGGCATAGATAATCACGACGTCAGGCAGAAAAGTAGCGCTTTTCAAAGGCGCCGTGACAATGCCGATATATTTCCCATACTCAAAGCAGTCGTAAGGATGGGACCATTTTTCAACGGATTCCGGTCTTTTCACCAGCCCATAAGCCATGACGGCGGTGGGACACCAGTGATCTTCCTTCAACATGGCGACAGTGGTTCCCTCCCGCCTGGACATGGCAAAGGCCTGGCATTGAGCGAGATGGTATCCGCGGTCCCTTTTTGGCCTGATTGCCTCTTTCGGGATATCTTCTTCCCTTTCCAGCATCTTTACCGCTATAGGAGATGTTCGTAACAGCAAAACTCTTTCCAGGTCTTCTCCGTATTTGTTATATTCGCTCAAGGTTGTCATACCATGTGCCTCCTGTTGGTTCTGTTCGGTTTCTTTTTCAGGCGCAGAACTTGCGAGGCTGGAAGCTCCCAAAACTGCAGCACCCAATCCCAATCCCAATACTTCACGTCTAGAATATTTATTTTCCATCGAAATATCCTCCTTTCTTATTTGTTATAATGTAAATTGTTGGATTTGTGTCAGCGTGAAAAGCCTATTTCAACCAATATCAATTGTCGACTATTCCGCATTCATCCCTTGTCTGGCTTTGGCAAAATATGCATCAAACGCCATGATCTTATCGGGATTCGGATGTTTCCTGGCCCCGGACTCACCATCAAAGTACATAACCTGCTGTTCTTCTTCATCAAATGCCGGCCATTCCGGCAGCCCCTCTCCATTAGGATCCCCACTCCTTGCAAAATTAATCCAGTAGGAACTTATCAGTTCGTGCAGTTCTTTGTCCTCCGGCCCGGCGGCTCTGCCATTCATCGGACCCTTGGGGCCAAAGTTTCCGAAAACATAGGGAATTTCGGCAGCATGATTGGCACCCCCGGGTACACCGGGAATACGGTGATCAAAGTAATACACAAATGCCTTGTTTTTGCCGTTGCGGGACTGCAGGGTCGCCCAGGCCCAGGTCGGCCAGGCGAAAACCGAATCACGCATTATGTCTTTGGCTGACTGAGACGTCTCGTCATTGGTGGCATGCGGGTATGCTTTAAGTATGGCTTCCGCACCCGCGGCATATTGGCCGCGTACCATCTTCGCGAAACCTTCACTTGTAATCGGTTGGGTTACAAAGAGACCGCCCTCATTCGAGTTCGTACCGACAAGAATCGGCGTATCGTTGAATGCACCGGATTCGAAGAGTTCATACTGGTTCTCAACCACTGTCACTCCATCGGGAGCGGGCCAGAAGGCTCCCATTCCTTCGGTGTTCTTCTGGATCTTTTCCGCGCTGAGGGCGCGTGCAGCCGCAATTGTATCTGCGCCCACATTACTCAGGTAGGCCTTGCCCTGCTCTTCAGCCTGCTGGATGCTCATGCGGGGCGGCGACATAGACCCTCCGCTTTCGGAAATGGCACGGTGAAACAGCCCCTTCGCCATGGGGGATGCGGTCAGCATGCTGACGGAAATGCCTCCGGCGGATTCGCCGAAAATGGTCACATTCGAAGGATCCCCCCCGAACTTCGCAATATTTTCCTTCACCCAGCGCAGACCGGCGATCTGATCCTGTATGCCGTAGGTGCCGGAACCCTGGCCGCTTTCTTCGCTGAGTTCGGGATGAGCCAGGAAGCCCATGGGCCCTAAGCGGTAGGCCACACTGACCAGCACTACGCCCTCTTTAGCCAGGTTGGTTCCATCATACGCGGGTGTGCTGGTCATACCGATACCAAAGCCGCCCCCATAGATCCATGCCATGACCGGTCTCTCTTCATCTGTCTTTTTTGCTCCCGTCCATACGTTCACGTAGAGGCAGTCCTCGCTGATCTCCTGCGGGCCGCCCAGAATAGCGCCGAACGCCGTATCCTGCACCGGTCCAGGTGCAAACGCATCCGCCTTTCTCACCCCCTGCCATGGAACAACAGGCTGCGGCGATTTCCATCGCAGGTCGCCGACTGGCGGCGCGGCAAACGGAATGCCCTTATACGAAAAGACGCCATCCTCCTCTACACCTTCAATCGTGCCTCCGGTTACCTCAACTGTTGTTGTCAGAGATGGCGCACCACAGCCCACGGCAAAAAGGACCAAGACCAGTACCGCAATTAAACGACTTGAATGTTTAGAAAGCATTGTACCTCCTTATATTCATATGTGTTCTAGTCAAACAGGGTTCAGCTTTTGCCTCCTCCCTGCGTTCATCAAAAATTGAGTTGATAAGAACTCCTTTTTCTGGGTGTGAGTAATTGTAATCAATTCAACAGATTCAAGGCCAAAGCTATAACAGTGAATACAAATAACCAGGCCGCGGTATAGACGAACAATTTGACTGCTTCACTTTTCTGATTATCAGAGTAAAGCATAATCGGTTGTCCCAGCACTAAAAAGCCGGTTACGGCCGCTGAAGTCACAAACAAAAGCAGGAACGCGATGGGTCCGACGATATTTCTCATTGTGCCGAAGACCTTTTCAGCGTTGTGGATTATCAAGGCTACAATTACCACATACACCGCTGTGGCCAGGGAGTTTCGCAGGCTTGATTTTATAAGGTCTATCTTTGTCATATCTTTTCTCCTTAGGGGAATAGCATAAAACCATCACCTTCAGGCCAATACCACAATTCGAGCCTTATATAAACAGTAATTCAAGGATTCAAGTGGCCAAGGGATAAAAAAGATTTTATTAAGGAGATATCCTGCAATTTCAAATTATAGGGCCAAGTCTCCGGTCGACCGTTGATAAAAATTAATAAGAGTCAAACGGAGACTTGACCACTTTACAGGAAATCTGATGAGATGATAGTAACCTGCTTTTTCATTACGAAGTATAGGCAAATCAGCCTGGTGTGTCAAGCGTATAGTCGACCCATTATATGGTGGTGGTCTCTTTCCTTTCAGTTGTGGGCGTGCATCGATAATGGGCTGTAAAGGGAAGTTTTTCCCCCTTTCTCATACTCGCGTTTAATGCGCATTCAACAATCCGCCTACAACATGGTTTTCTTTTGAATAATGTAGACAGTATATCGCTTAATACCAATTTTTTTGTTATTCTTATAAGCAATTGCTAACATTCAAAAATAAAATTAATCAAATCATCTGCACCTCGCAGCTCTGTTGCAGAACAGTCTATTTTTCTTGGCTTTCATTTTTGCACTAAATCTTGTCATTTTACCTTTCTCCGCTATAGCAGCTGAAACGGCAGATGATGACTCGCTAGAAAAGGTTGCACGAAGCATAGTAGTTAAAAAATGTAATGGTACTATTGATGAAGATAAATTCAGCAAATTTATCAACTATGTAAAGTATGCGGAGCCTGAAGGAAACTATTGCTATGATTGTAAAAAGGGTCTTGTATTGGATGGCCAGAGAGGAAAGTGTCGTGTGAGAGTAAATAAAAATGGCCCGGGCTTTTATGTAGTCAAATGATTATCAAATCTTTTCATCGCGACCAGCTTTCGCATAAAGGCTATGGCTGGACAAGACGCTATGGGGGGTCAAGTCTCCGGTTGACCCTTGATGAGAATTAACAGAAGTCAAACGGAGACTTGACTCCTTGATAAAGTTAAGATGAAGACGAATCAACATCCTGCTTAAAATACCTGTCGTAGTTGATCCTGTCATTGATGATCAATGCGATACCTATCAACGCCGGAATGGACGCTATTCCGAGTAACGGATAAAGTGCTTCATCCTCTATTTGCCCCACGAATAAGGCGAAAATGCCGATCCCGAGTCCTACGGCCAGGGTTATCATTCCGGTACGGTACGGTAACCGGGGCCCCTTCTTTTCCTCCAAGGAAAGACCTTCAAGCGTAACGCCCTTTTCAATGGCCTTTTCCATGACCTTCATTTTGGTTTTCCGGTTAAAATAATCGACAATTATCGCAATAATCGGTATAGAAAGAGAAAG
Source organism: uncultured Desulfobacteraceae bacterium (assembly GCA_964418945.1). Taxonomy (GTDB): domain Bacteria; phylum Desulfobacterota; class DSM-4660; order Desulfatiglandales; family HGW-15; genus CAYUYB01. The sequence continues at coordinate 8,664 of CAYQNR010000049.1, read as the reverse complement.
AACAATCGCAGAGAGGGGTATAAATACGCCTAATATCTCAGGTTTCATGAAAACCTCCTTTTGATGTCTTACATGCGTTTTAAAAATCAGTTAACACCAGCTACTTTATCGGTCGAAACCCTGTTACTTGTTTGGACCCCGGGATTGTTTAAACGGTTGCATTTTTTTATGGGCAACCTTTTTCACGGCAGGTCGTTCTAAATAGATAGCATTGAAGGACGAGGGCAAAACAGGAATCTGATACGTTGACCATCGAACCGCGCGAGCAAATAAACCGGTACCTGCCCTTAACTCCCGAACGGGCTGAACGTTTTGTCGAGGAATGGGAGGGGTTCGTGCTATCGTGCGTTCACCGAATGCGTATTATCGATGCGGAAGACGTTCTTTATCGTGTTTTTTATCGAGCTCTGAATGCCCTGCCCGATTTTCGCGGCGACAGCAAAATTTCCACCTGGCTGTATAGAATCTCCTGGCGGGAGGGCCTGCGCTATATCTGGAAACAAAACCGGACGGCACAGAGAGAAGCGCCTATTCTTGAGGCGGACGACCAGCCGGATCCGGGCGAAAGCGTCCTTGAGGTATTGGAAAGACGGGAGACGGCCGAGCAAGTGCGGTGGGCCCTGTCAAAACTGCCGGCAAAGGACCGGGAGATACTCGCATTGAGATACCTGGAAGAACTGAAGACAACCGAACTGGCACAACGGCTCGACATTCCGACCGGGACGGTCAAGGCAAGGATCCACCGGGCCCTGGCGCGATTGAAAGTATTACTGGAGAGGAATCATGACGAATAAACTGCCCGTGAAAGAACACCTTCGCGATGCCGCCTTGTATCGGCCTTTAACCGAACCTTTAACCGGCACGGAATGGAAGCGTCGATTGCTCCGCCAGTACAGCATGCATAAGCAACTCAACCATGCCCTGCATGTAAAAAGGGGCATTCTAAGACTGCCTGTCTGTATAGTTGTGCCTATTACCTGCCTCTTTCTCGTTTTTGCCGCATATTTCGGGTTTTTGCCCCTGGGGCAATGGTTTGAAAGCATCATATCAATAGATGTTTTGAACGTTCCCCCCATCGGCTTGAAAGAGATCTTCGTTTTTGCCGCTGTGGTCAACGGCCTGACATTCCTGATCAGAAAACGGGCGTTCTTTTCCTGAATTAATTCAATACGCTTGCAGCCGGTGATTGTAAAGGGGGACGCACCCCTTTATTACTATGTGACAAAAAGTGTCAATTCTATTCCAATGGAAAGGCATTTTTAATATTAGAAGTCAAGAGAATGAAATATGTCAGACATATCCAGTCAATTCCGAGCTTTAGATATTTTCACTTCCTGGCAAAATATCTGTAACTTACGATACTGCCAAATTCACAAATCAAGGTTTGACCCCAATTTCTTATTGCAACTTTTTTTGCCCAATTTCGTAATAATCTACATAATCTCTTGTTAAACCCGGACTATGAATCCCCGTCTTGTGGGATTACAGTCTGAAATATTATATTACTATGCCCGATTCTTGTTTTTCCCAAGGTCCATTCCTGCGTCATAGGCGGTGATACCGATTTCGCGAATCTAATTCTCTACTGTATGTATGGATAATTTTATGGTTATGATAGTTAAGACTTCAAATTTCACGTAGATTCTAGAATCTCCGCTACGGTCCCTGCCACATGATGTTGGCTGAAGGGCAGGATAAAATGACAGTTCAAGACCTCGAACCTACATTTGATCAATCCGACCTGGTCAAACGCGCTCGCGATGGCGATGAGGATGCCTTTGGGGCAATCATCAATCTATATCGTCACAGAGTCATTGGTTACTGTTACAGGATGATCGGATCGGATGCGGAAGATATCGCCCAGGAGATTTTTGTCAAGTTTTACCTAGCGCTTTATCGTTTTGATCCATCAAGGCCCATTAAACCTTTTCTTTTTCGTATCGCACACAATCATTGTGTTGATATCCTTAAGAAAAAAACCATACGGACAATACCTTTTTCCAAAGATGATGGGGAGAAACAGGAACTACGGGTTAAGGATGAAAGGCCTAATCCGGAAGAATTGGCACAAAAAGCCGAATTACAGAATGCTGTCAATCACGCGTTGGCTGAAATACCTGTTCTATACCGTTCCCCGCTGATTATGTGGCACGTTGAGGGCATACCCTATGAACAAATTGCCAAGATACTTGAATTGCCCATGGGAACAGTCAAGGCCCGTATTCACCGCGGTCGGAAAATATTGCAACAAAAATTGATGAGTTTCGTACTCTTAAATGGGGAATAAAAGTGACCAGATGTGAATATATTCAAAAAATAATGCAAAAAGTCATGGACAGGACTGTTGGGGATGCGGAAAGGACGGATCTCGATCAGCATATGACCCTGTGCCGGACCTGCGCGACTGAATTCAAATCTCTTCAGCTCAGCCTCGATCTGCTAATCTCCATGCCTGCTCCGGAGCCATGTCCGGAGTTTACATCCGAGACGGTAAAAAGGGCGATCAGGGCAAAAAAGGATCAGGCACGGCGTCAAAAAGTTATGTCTTGGTACTTATCCGGCCTGACCGCGATTATTTCCGCATTAGTTATTGCGAGTTGGTCAATGATATTTCAACCGGCTACTAGAGTGGTCTTATTGAGTATCCTCCGAACTCTTTCGAGATGGATTGCCTTATACAACAGCCTTCACAAAGCCCTATCCGTCCTGGTATCAGCCCTGGCATATCTGGGAGATACAGCAGTCAAGGTTGTCTGGGAGGTAAGCAGCCCAGCATTATTCGGATACCTGATCGCTCTAATAATAATGGTAATTTTTATCACCATAGCAGGTGTCAAATCGTCGAACTTATCATTAAAAAGGAGGTAAGGTATGAATAGAATCTCTTTCTTCACCAGTTTTGGCCTGGTCTTTATATTTATTGGCCTGATATCTTTGAGCCCGCTTATCCCTGTGTCGAGAGCAATCGCCGAACAAAATCAGACAGGCTCCATGGCAATGGATAATGAGTGGATTACAAAAAACGTTGCCCCATGCGTAAACCCTAATAAACGTCAGCATGATGCCGTTTCTGTGGGAGAGGGCCGTATTATCGGCCAGGATGAAGAAGTGATGAATGATGTGGTTGTTATCGGAGCAAATCTCACTATTCACGGCACGGTCAACGGCGATGCCGTATGCATCGGAGGGGACCTGAATGTTGGGCCCCAGGCCATAATCAAAGGAGACCTGGTTAATATAGGTGGAAAGTTGAATGTAGACACCACCGCCAAAATATATGGGGATAGGGTCAATCTCGCAGGATTCCCCTTCGGTTTTTTAAAAGCCTTAAAAGGAGCCGGTATTGAGCAAAAAAAGGGTGTCGACCAGTTTGGCACCCATAAATTCAGTAAGACAATGGGTTTCGCCGCCAAACTAGTGCGCTTTGTGCTAGACTGTGTCTACCTCTTGTTAATATTGTTTTTAGCGTTTCTCCTGACCGTTTTCATGCCCCGACATTTCAACAACATTGAAGAATACCTCAGCAACGAATTTCCCCGTTGCACACTTCTGGGAATAGCGTGCATGGTGGGAGTCCCGGTGATCCTGTTACTTTTTATCATCACCTTGATTGGGATTCTGGCCATACCCTTATTATTTGTGGCCTTGGTGGTGAGTAGTCTAACGGGGTATATAGTTATCAGCAGGATATTGGCACGCAGACTTTTTCCTGAGAAGCATATCATGTTTCAGATCCTGGCAGGGCTTCTGCTTCTGCATAGCCCGTTATTGATCGGCGATTTGTTTCTTCTTCCGGGCGGTGATTTTTATACCATTATAGGGCATGTTTTGAGGGTCGTTGGGAAGATTGTATATTACGGTTTCAATTTTATAGGCTTGGGTGCGGTTATTTATTCGCACTGGGGCACAAGGGGTCTTATACTGGAAAATGGCAACGAGCCCAATGAATTTTCCGGACCATCGGGGAATGGCGATGTTGCCACGGCCTAATGATTTAACCCGGGATATTCTTTATTACCCTAGTCACAGTTCTTTTTGACTGCCTGTTAAGAGACATCCATTTAGGCATGAAGCGTGAAGCGGGACGCTCTTTAAATATTCAATAACTTCATTCTTATCAAAAACATCAGGGTCAGGTCTCAAAATTTGACATATCGTTTTAAAGCAGCAAAAAAGGATGGGGGCCGGGCCGAGCGAAATATCTTATATAATTTAAAGAAATGAAAGGAAAAATCAGACATGGATACGACAAAATACGGGAAATATATCATTACGGAAGCGAAACTTCCAGCACCGCCTCCCGGCGCAGCGGCGCCCCGGCCGGCAACCGGAGAACGTACCGGCGAGATGGTCTTGCTTGTAACGGATGAGGTCATCAAAGGGGCTTTTTATTTGAATTGCGCCCTTATCTGGAAAGCGTCTGATGAAGGCAGTCCCGGCATCCGTCACGCTCATAACGATTATGATGAATACGTCGGGTTCATGGGCAGCAATCCGGCTGACCCGCATGATTTATGCGGAGAAGTGGAATTCTGGCTGGATGACGAAAAGCATATGTTGACCAAGAGCTGCGCGGTCTTTATCCCCAAAGGTCTTATGCATTGCCCCGTATACTTCAGGAGAGTCGATAGGCCGATTTTTTATTTCAGCACTGCTCCCACACTGACATATGGAAAAGACCTGCCAAAGTGACCTTGATCGTGTTCATTATAATATAAAAAAATCGGTCGAGTCTTAATTTGTCGGGAAATGAAAAAATATATACTCCTCGCCTGCGGCGGGCGGGAGATGGGAAACAAAGGTTTTGGGATGCACTCTAAAGGAGGAAGTTATGGGATCGACAAGGCAGGATTACTCCGTATTCGGTAAATTCAATTTTGAACGAAATCCCGTAGGCATCAAGTTCCTGCTTAACAAACCAGATGGCTTGGAACAGACGGATAAGGTCATGCCTATTTGCAGGATGTTTATGGAAGTGCAGAAAAGCAGTCCTTTTTATGCGGGGAAAAATAATTTTTCATGTGTTGACAGGGTGCTATTGGGGATGACGGATTCTGATCCGACAATGGAAAGCGGCCAGATCGGATTCAAAGAAAAAATTTACCAGGAAGCGCGCGCAAACAGCAGGATTTATAATCATGTATGTAAAATTCCCAAAGGCACTGTCAGATATGTAGCTTTTTCATCAATAGATAAGCTGACCTTTGATCCTGACCTGCTGATTATAACAGCCAAACCGTCTGATGCGGAAATTCTATTCAGGGCTCTCAGTTATTCCACGGGGAAACCCCTTACATCCAAAATCACGCCTGTACTATCATGCGCCTGGATTATAGTTTATCCGTATATTACCGGTGAACTTAATTATACTGTCACAGGGATCGGTTACGGTATAAGAATGCAAAAGATACTGCCTGAAGGCCTTTTCCTGATATCCGTGCCGTATGATCTGATTCCAATGCTTATAAACAATCTGAATGAAATGGAATGGATTCTTCCAATGACCGCACTAAGTGAGAAAGAAAGAAAGGAATATTCATTAAAAATTATGGATGAGATTCAGCACGAATATTTGACAAGCAAATAAGACAGTAAATGGGGACGCTGTTAGGTTATTAGGTTAACAAGCATCAACCTTAAAACCTAACAGCGTCCCCCTTGTCGTTAGGCCACTGCGGAGGACGGGCTACGGAGGATGGAAAGGCGGCTGTTATCCGACCTCAGCTTTTTTTCTTGATTTTTCAACATATCAGTCCTAAAAATAAAAAATGTATCATTACAAATACAATGAATTACTGCCTTTAAGTCTTTATTAATAACAAACCATAAACTGTTTAAACTTGTTAACTTATAGACGTCCCTGTTTATGGCATCCTTAACAAGAAACAACTGTTGACGAGAAGACAAACAGGAAGGAGATTCAGGTGCCCGGTGCGGATCAAAAGAGAATCCATATAGGAAGGCGAGATTTTATAAAAACGATGACACTGGCGAGTATGGCGGCAACCCTGCCGGGAGCGGCCTTCGCGGACCAGAGTTCCGCGGGAGCAATCCGGCCGCGTCCCGCCGGAGGCAAAAAAAACCTTCTCTGCCTGAGCAACAATCCGCCGGCACATGAAAAGTACATCGAGTCGATGCGATCGATTCCGGGAACCGACCTCCAGGTGTCTTCGATAAAGGTCAATTATCAGAATCCGGAAGAAATCGTCCGGACCGTTCACGAGCGGGACATGGATATTCTCCTCCTGATTCTGCCCCGCATGACCTTCAGCTTCGGAAGCCTGTGCGACGCCATGGGAGACCTGGACATTCCCGTAATCGTCCTTACCACGAATCCCGAACTGATCCCCATCGACGCGAATCTTGCGGCGTCCCTGCGGGGGAACGGCGCCAATGTCACTTTCACCATATCACAAGACCAGGCCCTGGAGCGAGTCATAATCGCAGCGTCTCCAGGGATCCTCGAAGGCCGTCAGGCCGTCCTTTATGGAAGGCCGTTCGACTCCACCACCGTAACGGCCCACAACCTCAACGAAGACCTGGTCTACCGGCGCACCGGCGTAAGAATTCAGTTCCGGCCGCTTGAGGAACTTGCGGCGCTCTATAAGGAAGTGGATCCTAAGGACGCCGTAAGGGAAATGGAACAATGGAAGAGGGAGGCGACAGAAGTCATCGGGGTTTCGGATAAAACGATTGTCGATGCCTGCAGACTCTACGTCCTGCTGCGTTCCATTGTTGAGAAAGAGGAATTAAGCGCCGTTTCGATCGATTGCCTTGGCTTCACGCTCAGCCCGAACCCGGTACTGCCCTATCCCTGCCTGGCGTTTGCGCGATTGCGGGACGAGGGCGTAACGGCCGCCTGCGAAGCGGACGTGTGCGGCATGCTGTCATCGATGTTCCTGGAGGAAATCAGCCGCAAGCCCTCCTTTATGTGCAACCTGATGTCGATGGACCCCCTGGATTCAAAGATTACCGTGAGTCACTGCGCTGCCCCGTTGAAGTTGAACGGCCTGGACGCCGCACAGATGAAGTACAAGCTTCACGACTACCACGGGTCCGGGAGAGGGGCCGTGCCGGAAGTCGAATTTCCGCGGCACGGACAAGTCCTTACCGGCGGATTCAGCAAGGACCTGAAAAGCTTCGCGTTGTGGCCGGGACGGATTGAAAGCCAGGTAATGGACACCGACCGGGCCCCGTCCCGAAGCGGTTTCATGAATAACGTCTGCGCGAACACGATGGACGTAAAAATCAAGGATGCCGACCGGTTCCTTCAAAACATCCCGGGGCTTCACCAGATTATGGTGGTCGGCAATTACACAAGGGCCGTTGAGGACGCTCTGATCGGAATGAACGTGACGCTTGTCGGACCGACGGATTTTGCGCCGCTCCCGGCATAAAATTATCAACCAGAAGCTGTTTCAAAACCTTCAATCAGGTTCAAGATCAAGGCGGGACGATGGATTTAAACGGAGGAATACATGTAGTATTTTGAGTATTGAATCCATCGGCCCAACAACGATATTGGGCCTTAGAGGAGGTTTTGAAACAGCTTCTACTAATTCAAAGGAGACATACCCATGAGTTCTGACCGAAACACGGAAAAAGGTACGACACGGAGAGGATTTGTGAAGGAAATCACAGCGGGCGCCGCAGGAATTGCCCTGGCCAGTGTACTTTCGGCAGCCTTCATGCCCACGAAGGAGAGCCTGGCCGCGGCTGCGAATCCAGTCGATCCCACGGCGCCCGAGGGATCGAAATACCGCAAGTGCTTTCTCAACGAACTGACTCCCGAAGAGAGGAATATCGGCTTCGGTGCCAGCCCTATGTTTGTCGCTTTTGCCGACAACGATATCATAGAAGGATGCGACTACTTTTCGGCCATGTGGATGGGGGAAAGTTCCACCAAAACACTGGGGCACGGTCCCCACACGCACCCGGTTCCAGAAGTGCTGGTGGCGATCGGTTCTGATCCGGAACATCCGGAGGACCTGGGAGCGGAATTCGAGCTTTTCATGGGAGAGGAAATGGAGAAGCACATCATCAACAAATCGACGCTGATCTACATCCCGGAAAACACCGTGCACTGCCCCTTTACCATTAAAAAGGTGACCCGGCCGTTCCTGTTTATGCAGGCGCACTACGGCCCCAAGCTGGCCGAGACCGCCAGGAGAGACCTGGTACCGGAAGACATGCGGGACAAGTACATTTTTATAGATATGGACGGATCCTCAGAAAAAAAATAATAGAATCAATAAAGGCTCCTAGACCGTATTTCACACATCTTTCGCCGCTTCGCTTATACGAAAACCTGTGAGAAATTTTGGCTAGGCACCATCAGAATCCAGATAGCAGAGGGAGCACTGTTAGGTTATAAGGTTATAATTGTTTAATCAGGTCAAATCCTTATCCCTTAATAATCATCTGGCCTCGGATTACAGAATCACTAATAGATGGAATCGATACCTCCAACATAAAAAGGAGAGGATTATGTCTCAAGCCTTAAAAGTTGGTCTTATTGGCACAGGAATGATTGCATGGTCACATCTTCCTGCCTATCTGGAACACCCTGATAAATTGAAACTTATGGCCCTGTGTGACATCCGGGAGGATGCGTTAAAAACCTTTGAGGATAAGGCAGGTGTGGACGCAGTGAAAATAGGGGAC
>CAYQNR010000048.1:0-23625 GCA_964418945.1 uncultured Desulfobacteraceae bacterium | reverse complement strand
TTATATGGGGGACTATAACCCCTTGATCTTTCAATATATAACGTTCTTCACATTTGATTCCTGAGGGGAGATCACATGGAAAACAGCTCCACTACATCGCATGAGACGGGATTACATGCTGTGAAAAGGGGGACGCTGTTAGGTTATTAAGCTTTTGAGGAGTGATAGGGGACGTCCATGAAATTATGACTTCAGGTGTATGGTATGTTAAAGTAAAGTGGGATACTCTTCAGTATTTCAGTAATTTAAGAGGCAGAATACAAGCACCCACTAAAGGGTTAATCAAGAATTTAAAGGAGGATTTTCCTATGGAAAACAAATACACTCGACGTGAAGCATTGGGATTGGTAGGAGCTGGTGCTGCAGTTTTAAGTACATACAGCCTCGCAAATTCTGCAACTCAAAACGAAACCACACCTGACCAACAGAAAGAACATCCTATGACGCCTTTAATGAAATTCAACAGCTACGGTGAGGATCTCGAGAAACACCTGATACTTCGGACATCTCCCATTGCCGTCAAGATGCTGGAAAGTGAATCCGATATTCCTGAAGGAGCGCTCAGGCCAAAGAGAGATAAAAATTATCATTTAGCGCAGTGCCAGGCTTTTTCTCTGTCAAGGTATCAGGGGAAGACTGTCGCCATGTTAAAAGAGGATAACTGGTGTTGGGGTCCGTTGTTCGCCTATGGATTAATAAGACAAGAAGTCGCGGATAATTATCAGGAACTTCAAAATGATCTGAAAAATATTCCTATGCTGGAGTATGGGAAATATATCGGTGTATTATCCGCTCCTTTGAAATCAGCGAAATTTGAACCGGATCTGATAATGATATACTCCAATACGGGGCAGTTGAGACATATGCTTCATGTCTTGAGCTTTATCGGTGAAGGATTCATTGAGACGCCAATCTATCCTGTCGCTTCCTGCGCACTCGCTGTTGTTCCCGCGCTATCCGGTCAACCATGTGTTACCCTGCCGGATCCGGGCGAGATTGGCAGAGCTAACGTTGGAGAAGATGAGATCATTTTCTCTTTACCCAGTAAGAACATGGCGAATCTTGTCTCTCAGATAAAATCATTTGATGAAAGGAAAATGGGTTACCGCGATCACGCGTTCCTGGAAACTCGATCTGACTTCCCAAGACCGGATTTCTATAAACGCCTGTATCGAGAAGTTGGCCTTGATGGGAACGATACGCCAACTTGGCCGGAATAATAAAAACATAGGGGTCCCCCGAATACTTCCTCGGGATCCAAGACCCGCTTCAAAGTCCGGGATCTTCGACAGGTCTTCACTCTTGACAGTTTGATAATAAAGGAGTCCTCAGAATGATTCATCAGGATCCAAAACCAGCTTCATAGTCCGAGATCTTCGAAAAGTCTGCCATTGACTGTTGTTCCTGATGTTCATGGATAAGGGGGACGGGCATAAACATATAACTAAATCGGTAATATCAGTAAATAAAGGACGTTCGTGCAGAACGTGCTTTGATCTTCTGCCCCTCAGATTTCCAATCAGACTCGAACCTCAGAATGGGATATTACAATGAGAGAAATCATAATTTCACAAGAACCAATTGAGCTTTATAAACTCTTGAAGTTCGAAAATATGGTCGCCAGCGGCGGTGAAGCAAAATATGTTATCTCTAAAGGTCAAGTTATAGTAAATGGGAAGGTCGAAACCAGAAAGCGCAAAAAGATCTTTTCAGGCGACATCATAGAATTTGGGAAAGATAACATTCGAATAAAAGCCAAATATGGTTTTGGGGACGTTCTTTACTTTATTAACTTGAGTTGTCTTAGCACTGTTCTTCCACCGCCAGAACTACTTTCTCATTCGCATAACGCCTTACACAATGATAAGTTATCAAAGTAAAGAACTTCCCTAAAGCCAAAAGTTGAAAACTTGAGGTCATCCCGCTTCGTTATATTACTTTTTTCCAGCATCCCCATTTATAACAAACCGGGGCCTATAAGCAAGAGGCTTTGATGAAAGGAGATTACGTAATGGAGGACATGAAAAAATCGCCATTTACAAAAGTGACGCAGATAGGGATAGTTGTCAGGGATATGGATAAGACTGTCGAACGCTTGACTTCCCTTGGCATGGGGCCTTTTGAAGAGATGACCCTACCGCCCGATCGAGAGGAATGGTTTCGCGATAAGCGCATGTATGCTGATTTCAAAATATGTTTTGCGATGATTGGAGACATACAAATTGAGCTGATTCAGCCTTTGGATGGAGAATCCCCGCATAAGGAATTCCTTAATACTAAAGGCGAGGGCATTCAACATATCGGCTGTGCTGTCGAGGGCATTCAAGATAAGGTAGACAAACTCACTAAACAAGGAGTAGAAGTATTGCTGAGGGCAAAGTTCCCGGGAGGTGGTGGAGTGGCCTACTGCGACCTCGGTGTCGGCAATATAATTGTCGAGTTGATTGAAGAATCACAGTAAACGGAAAGTATGAAGAGATAGGGGACGTTGTTGACTAGTGTGACAATTCCTGATGAAAAACCTGATTGACTATCATTAGGTTAGAGACTTTTGATCAAGAGTATTTGTAAAAGACTGTGTTGATATTAGCTAGTCACGCTAGTCAACAACGTCCCCAAAAACAAGGAGGGGCCTATCCAATGAAAAAGACCGGCATATGGATTTCAACAGTAACGATTTTTGTAATTCTTTTTTTCGCATGCCAGCCTGTTAATTCCGATTTGGATGCATCGGATGTCACACTGCATGTTCTTAATCCACGCGGGGAAATTACTCTCCCGCCTCTTTCCCCACCCAGTACGAGGATTCCCGATCTGAAAGGGAAAAAGATCGGCCTTTATTGGAACGAAAAGCCCGGTGGGAATCACTTCTGGAACGGTGTTGAGCAGCTGTTGAAAGAAAAACTGCCGGAAACTGCTATTTTACGCTACTCAGGTGCTTTTGACCTTGGTGATGAGTTGGCAACAAGGATGGCAAAGGAGACGGATGCATTCCTCTACGGCGTAGGAGACTGAGGATCCTGCACATGGGCCGGCGTGTCCGGCTATTACAGGGTGGAAAAACTTGGGAAGCCAGGAGCTTATGTATGCACCGACAACTTTGTTCATGACGCGGAATCCGCGGCAGAAGACGTTGGCATGCCGAGAGCACGCATCGTAACGGTAAAGGCCGAGGATTATTACAGGCTCAGGGGCACCGATGCGGAAATCATGCCTGTTGTAAAAGCGGTCATTGATGAACTCATCGATGGACTGAAACGCCCTTTGACAGAGAAGGAAGCAAGCACCGTACCCGAAAAGGAAGACCTTGGACCTATCACTGTTTCTGCTGAGACATATGCGCTTGCCATCGAAAAATTCAACGACATCTATCTGGAGCGACAATGGGGAGATGGCTTGACACTATTACCTCCGACCAAGGAGGCGGTCCAGGCCATGCTTAAGGGCACGAATCGTTCTCCGGATGAGATCATCGGTACGGTAGCTCCCAAGAACGGGGTTGCCACCATTAAAAAGATCGCCATCAACGCGGTTATGGCCGGAGCAAAGCCGGAGTACCTGCCGGTGATCATTGCTGCAATGGAAGGTATTACGGATCCCGATTATGATGACCTTCATGTAATGACCTCAACCGGTTCTTTCAACTTCGCCATAATGGTGACGGGGCCCATCGCAAAGGAACTCAACATCAATTCCGGAATAGGATTCCTGGGCTACGGGTGGCAGGCCAACAGCACCATCGGACGCGCTTTGCGGCTTGCCCTGATAAACATCGGCCGAGTATGGCCCGGTGTAAACGATATGGCTCTCGTCGGCCGTCCATCACAGCAATTCTATGTTTTTGCCGAGAACCAGGAGTTTAGTCCGTGGCCTCCTTTCCATGTTACTCAGGGATTCAAAGCGGAAGATAACTGCGTGACCGTTTCCTCGGTTATGGGAGCATCCAGCCATCTGCTGGGCGGGGGCGCTGTTGCAACATGGACCCCGGAGGAGATACTGGAGAACTCCGTCCGTATGATGATGGAACCCCGCTGGGGAATGGCAACCTGGAAACGGGGAAGCTCGAATCCGGGTCCTATGAAGTATATCCTGTTTTTCGAACCTGTACTGGCTATGGAACTGGCAAAACAGGGTCATACACGGGCGAGTTTGCAAAAGATACTATATGAACGCGCTACAATCCCTTATAAAGATCTGACTCCCGCTGAAATTGCGAACATTCAACCCAGGATCGATTCAGGAGAGATTCCTAAAGATCGTATTTCCGTTTTCAAAGACGCTCTTAAGCCCGGGGGAAGGCTGCCGATCATGGACAGGGTTGAAGATATTCGTATTATAGTGGCCGGGGGGATTCCCGGTTATTCTTTTGGCATGACTTTTTGGAGGGAAGGGCTGTACGCCCCGACATCCGATCAAACAAAATTGATTTGGGGAGCAACGAAAACGAAGGCCGGTCGATAAGGGGAAGATCAGGGACGCCTATATAAAGGGCTCGTCAAGAAAAACAAGAGGATCGCGTCTTCACTCTTGACATGATTGGGGTCAAGTCTTGAAATAAGGATAACCATGTAAAGGGGTCTAAAGGGATTAAGTCTGCGGTTGACTTTTGGAAAGGGGGACGGGGTTAAATTTCAAAATTTATGAAAATGGATATGATAGTCCTTGTTTTTGACAAGTCATAATTCTCTTAAAATCGAAAGGGGTTTGTTATGGCTATTCTAGGGGAAAAGGGGGACATCCTTAAATAATTAAATGATTATCCTTCAGCATGTTACAATTTGGTTATCCGGCTAAATTATACCTTGCCTAGCTCTTTTTTACTGCTAACTGAAAGGTCTAAAGACTGAAGCATTTTAGGCTGAAGGCTGTTGGGACTGCTGGCTGAGGCCTAAAGGCTAAAAGCTTATAGTCTAAACCCCTTCAGGCTTCTTTTCACTTTACAGCCCAATACCACAAATACTGTGGTTCTTTTCCCTTGACCAAAAATCCGGCTTTCTCTATAATTTTCAACCAAAAAACAAGGTCTTATTACCAACTATGCAGAGGAGGAGAAACTACCATGAGTATGATTAAGGTCCCAGGTATGAAACCGAGTATTTTTTTCCGTGCCGCAGTTGCGACTGTGGCAATCCTGTTTCTTATAACACCCATACTGGCAATCGCCGAGGATAAACTCGTAACGCAGGAGACATTGCTTGACCGAATTCAGATTGAAGATATGATGACAAGGTACTATGTCGATATATCGTCGGGATCCGGTCACGATCTTGCCCAGTACTTCACTGAGGATGCATTCTTCGATGTCAATGGAATGATTGCCGAGGGCCGCGAGGCTATCGCGAAAATGTATGGGGGACTGGATGATGAAAATACCCACCTTGGCAGCAGGCTTCACATGCTGCTTAACAATCCGATTATCACCGTGGACGGAGATACTGCAACATTTTGGGCCATCTGGAGCGGTGTCCTGAACGAGGATATAAACAAACCTCCCGTATTGGTGGACCAGGGCCGCGAATACAGCGAGCTTGTGAAGCGCGATGGCCGCTGGTACATCAAAAAGCGATATATTACTTCGGACAGCAATCTGCCGGCAGTGTGGAAAGACACTTATAAGCCCAGGAAATTCAGATAAGTGCGCACAGAGAACCGGCCGGATGGAGTTATGAATTCTTTTCGCTTGATGTTTGCCCTCTTTCTCGGTCTTGCCACGTTTGCCTTCCCTAAAGCGGAGGTTTGGGCCGGAGAAGCCGAAATTGAAATCCATGCAGAGCAGATAAATGCTTTTGCAAAAGGAGGCTCCTCCCCTGTTCTTTCAGGCGGGCTTGAATTTCGCGGCGGATTGGTTTTGACTTCCTCCAACAAATCCTTCGGAGGAATATCCTCGCTGATTGTGCATGACGACGGCGCCCATTTTATTGCGGCTTCCGACTGGGGCTTCTGGTTTCGCGGACGAATCCTGTATAAGAATAACCGGCCTGCCGGAATAGGCGACGCCGTGATGGCCCCTATTCTTGATACGGACGGAAAACCCTCCCCCAGAATAGATTCCGAATCCATGGCTACGGATGGGCAATGGCTGTATGTGGGCATTGAGCGTACCCATCGCATCCTGCGTTTCAAGTATGGTGAAGAACTGTTCCGCGCCCCGGGAGAAGCGGTGCCGGTTCCTCCTGAAATCCGCAACCTTCCCAATAACCAAAGCCTGGAAGCCTTGGTCCTTGTTCCTAAGAGATTTCCCCTTGGCGGGACATTGCTTGCCCTTTCCGAGAGCGGCCTGGACAGTGCGGGCAATATAAAAGCCTTTCTCATCGGCGGGGCAACGCCCGGTAAGTTTGCGATTAAACGCAGGGATGCCTATGACATAAGCGATGCGGCGTTTTTGCCTCAGGGAGATATTCTTATCCTGGAACGTAAATATGAACTGAATCGCGGTATGATGATGCGTCTCCGGCGCATTCCGCTATCGGAAATCAAGCCCGACGCCTTAGTCGACGGGCAGGTTGTCTTTGAAGCCGATGGGCGCTATAACATCGATAACATGGAGGCGCTGAGCGTACATCGTTCGCCTTCCGGAGACACTATTCTCACTCTCATGTCGGACAATAATTTTCTGCCGACCCAGCGTACGCTTCTGCTTCAGTTTGCCCTAAAGGATAAGTAACCTGTTAAGGGGGACGTACCCCTTTACAGGCCCTCAGTGGTAGAAATGGCATTTAAAGCTCAAGTTTCAGGGGCTCGCCCGTGACTGTAAACTGGCCGCCCACCGTCTGTGTTGTCCCTGCATCGGCGGTGCCGGTAAATCCCGGTTGTTTGCCTCCCACGGACAGGCCGAACACGCCCGGCTCGATCACACGGCGCGTGTCGTCCGTGATAAGGGAAAGCTCGCGGGGATTGATGGTAAAGGACACCTTCTGCGATGATCCCGCCTCCAGGCTGATCCGCTTGAATCCGACCAGCTTGCGGACCGGCACGGGAACCAAAGCTTCACAGTCAGAAACGTACACCTGGACGACTTCATCCCCTGCCCTGGCCCCGGTATTGGTTACGGTAACAGACACCTGGACCGGCTTGCCGGCTCCGACCGAACCAGAAACTTCAAGATCGCCGTACGCGAACGTGGTATAGCTGAGGCCGTGTCCGAACGGATATAGGGGATCCCCGGTGAAGTACTTATAGGTACGTTCTTTCATGGAGTAATCGTCGAACGGAAGCATTCCGTCCAGCGATTTATAGAAGGTAACAGGAAGCCTGCCGCCGGGATTGTAGTCGCCGAACAGAACGTCGGCAATGGCCGTACCCGCCGCCTGGCCGGGGTACCAAGCTTCTACAATGGCCGGTATATTGGCATCGGCCCAGTTGACCGCAACGGCACTCCCGTTGAGCAGAACCAGGACGGTGGGAGTGCCTGTGGCAACCACGGCGCGCATAATATCCTTCTGAATCTTGGGCAGGTCAATGGATACCCGATCCCCGCCGGAGAAACCCTCCACCTGAACAGGCATTTCTTCCCCCTCAAGACGTGGGGACAGCCCCAGGAACAGCAGGGCCACATCGGCCTTCCCTGCCGCAGCAATCGCTTCCGCAGTATAATCCCCGCCGTTCACGGACCATTGCAGCTCAATGTTCATCCTGCCAAACAAATCGGCGATTTCTACCTTAATCGGGTACGGCTTGCCCGCTTCCAGGTGGACAAATTGCGGCGTCCTCCCAAATCTCCCGCCGTGCGGCTCGCCATCCAGAAACAACCGGCCGAATCCTCCGGCCGCCCTGAACGAATAATCGCCTGTTTCCGGCACCGTGACGGTCCCGGACCAGCGAACCGAAAAACCATTATCCGTAAGCTCAGGATGAGGGGCTTTGTTGCTCCAGGAAACCCTAACATTGGGCTGGACCTCCGTTCGAACCGGGGCCCCTTCAAACTTCAGGTTATCGAAGAATTCGAGGATAACACCGTCCCGACTCTCGCCGTCCACCTCGGTTGACAGAGCCACATCGGGAACCGGCTCGTAGGAAGGGACCCCCTCCGCAATATCGCAGCCGCGGGCGTAAAGAACTTCGGTCGAGGAACCCACCTTTTCACGGATGCCTGTAAGCGGCGTAACCGGATGGGACGGCGTACCGTTGTAGTTGCCCAGGAGCACCTCGACATCGTCGGCATTGGGACCTATCACGGCAATGGTGCCGACATCCTTGCTGAGGGGCAGCGCTCCGTGTTCATTCTTTAGAAGAACAATGGACTTCCTGGCGGTTTCCTCGGCAAGGCGGGAATTTTCGGGTGATTCGTTCACGGAATAGGGAATCTGCGTCCATTTCACTCTTTCCGGCGGATCGAACATCCCTAGTTTTATCCGGGCGGCAAACAGCCGTTTCACCGAAACATCCAGCTCTTCCTCGGTCAGAAGCCCCTGCTCGATGGCACCCT
Source organism: uncultured Desulfobacteraceae bacterium (assembly GCA_964418945.1). GTDB lineage: Bacteria > Desulfobacterota > DSM-4660 > Desulfatiglandales > HGW-15 > CAYUYB01. The sequence continues at coordinate 15,200 of CAYQNR010000048.1, read as the reverse complement.
TCAGAGACTGGTAGGTGTTACCGCAATTCAGGTCGCAGCCCCGTCTGATTCCGAGGGCAGCCGCCTCCTCAGGCGTTTCAACGATCTTATGATTAGCGTAGATATCCCGAATCGCTCCGCAATCGGAAACGACATAGCCTTCGAACCCCCACCTGTCGCGCAGCAGTTCCTTGAGGAGAAATTGGTGGGCGCTTGCCGATTCACCGCGGAATCGGTTATAGGCTCCCATGATAGAATAGACTTTACCCTCAACAACCGTGGTTCTGAAATGCGGTAGATAGGTCTCGTAAAGATCCCGCTCGCTCGCCTGGGCATCGAAAACGTGGCGTTGCGGCTCGGGACCGCTGTGCACGGCAAAATGCTTGGAGGTGGCGATCACCTTGTAGTATTTCGGATCGTCGCCCTGGAGCCCCCTAATGAAACCGACCCCCAGCCTGCCGGTAAGATAAGGATCCTCGCCGTAGGTTTCCATGCCCCGACCCCACCGGGGATCCCTGAAGATATTGATATTGGGAGACCAGAAAGTCAGGCCCTGGTAACGCAGGCGTTGCCCCTGGCGGACGAACTCATGATGTTTCGCCCGGGCTTCGTCGGAAATGGCGGTTGCGACCTTGTACAGATGATCCTCGTCCCACATGGCGGCAAGACCGATCGCCTGCGGGAAGACCGTTGCCACACCCGCACGGGCGACACCGTGCAATGCTTCATTCCACCATTCATATGCCGGGATGCCCAACCGTTCAATGGCCGGGGCATTATTCATTGTCTGGGAGATCTTTTCTTCAAGCGTCATACGCCCGACAAGATCATCAACCCGAACATCCACAGGAAGATCGGGATTCAGATACGGCGGCCCTTCAGGTTCAGGACTGCAACCGTAAAGGACGATACACATCAAAACGGCAGACGGCAAAACAAAACGGAATAAACGGCTTTGAGTCATTTTGGTTCCTCCCCTGACTTGGCTGTATACGCATATTCGCCGACTTTCCATGGCAGCGGCATCTGCATATGATTATGCCGCCCCGCTATGGCTCTATCTTTTTCGGCGTACCATAGGAACTGGAGAGCGAGATTTCCAGAAACACAATGGGTTTTTCGGGACTCACATTCTTAATGGTGATGGGGCAATGCGGAACCCCCGCCGGTATTGTGACACAACCCGGTTTTGTAAGAACGTGTTTCTCTCCGTCAATTGTACATTCAATCACTGCTTCAAAATCGGTTATATCCAGTGGGTTGCCCCCAATAAAGCAAAGAGTTTCCTCAAAATCATGGGAATGAGTCATATCGAAACTTATGGGTTTTGCCAGACAGTGGTAGCACATGCTGACATCGCCCTGGAGTTTACCGTCACGGGCTACTAGAGACGTTCCGGTATAGTGTCCGATCTTTTTATAAAGCTCTGTAGTAAGTACATATTTCCCATACTTTGAATCATCGCTGCTTTCTGTGGGTTCTTGAGAAAAGGATTCCAATCCGTTCCAAAAGAATATGGCTGCAAAACACGCTGCAGCCACCAATCCCTTATGCATCCGTTTCATGATTATTCCTCCGTTGTCTAGGCCCGCGATGCGCACCCCGCCGATCCATCAAGGCAATTATCGCGGGATTTGCTTTCTTGTTTTCCGCCTCAGACAGAGTGTTTTTTCCTTTCAGGTCTTCGGCGGAAGTCAAACATTGGTTCATCCGCTTAATGAGCACGCTAGTTAATGATATCTAAATATTTTGCGCTATATGGGCCATGGGCCATTAAGGTATTTATAATAAAGTTTAATCTTTTACTTCTTTGCGTATTCATTAACCGGATGAAACAAAAAATATCATGACTGGATAACGGCACCGCTGATATCCGGTCACAGCTGGTTCTTTTCAAGACGACATCTATAGTATTCCGTGGACGTGGGCTTATTTTCAAGGGTTTGGCAAACCTTTTCCTGGTGGCAACGGCATATTCTGCCAGGGGTTCTGGTGGAGCAAACCCTTGAAAACAAGCCCACTGCGCGCCTTGGGTGGAATCCTTTTTGAGATGTCGTCTTTCCAAGAACAGCCGTGACCTCAGGGCATGGTAAATTCCGCTATATGGGCCATGGGGTTCTCTTTTAAGCGGCGAACTCGTTTATGTGCACTGACCGCGCACAAATCTGGACGAGGCGGGCGGGTAGCCTTTTCCAGACTTGGCCGGACTCGGGAATTTTCTATTATCTCATAAGTATTCCGCCCGCCTGGGTGGCACCTTAATTAATTAGCATACTGTTAATATTTTCGCCCCTTAAAAGAGCGCCCCATGGGCCATTAAGGTATTTATAATAAGGTTTAATCTTTTGGTTCTTTACGCACTTATTAACCGGATGAACCCAAATATCTAAGGTACCGAAATAAAGCTCTATGTCGTAGCTGATACGGTAAGTTTAGCATTCTCAGCCTGTCGCCCATAGAAGCCATTGCTTATGGCTATTAACGCTACCGGATCTATTCTTGCAGCGAGTACTCGCGGGTCAGGCCAAACGTGAACAGAATAAACGGATGGTCTATCCGGTTGAATTGTATCGGGCAATGTTTGAGTCCCGGCGGCACCCAGACCAGGCTGCTTCTGGTGATAAGATACTTTTCGCCGCCCAGCCAGAACTCGATCTCTCCACCCAGGTCGTATACGTCATCCCGATTAGTACCGATGAATCCGAAGATTTCTCCCCAGTCATGGGCGTGTTCCGGATGATTCGGCCCTTTCTCGCTTCCTTTCCAGAGGTAGACAAAATCGATGTAAGGGGCCCCTTCCACGCTGTCCAGATCCAAAAAACGAATTCCTTCAACCGTTGATTGCCTCTTCTTGGCCTCGTCATCCCATTTCTTGAGCGCTTCCGGAGAGATCTTTTCCGGATTGACCCCGTAAGAAATCAATTTCTCATACTTCCGTTCGGCGCTGTGCTCATCACTGAATTCCGTGGCGGTCCGTGAGTACGAGGTCGCCAATCCTCCGGTAAAAAAAAGAACCGGTTTGCCTATGCGCGTGAACCGTATCGGACAATGCGGCAACCCTTTTGGCACATAGATAAGACAGCTCCTGGTAATCATGTATTTTTCTCCACCCAACCATACTTCAATTTCCGAATCCAGGTCGTAAGGGTCATCCTGGTCCGCAGCGCCTATAAACCCTATGAATTCGTCAAAATCATGAGTATGCTCGGCTTCGGCGTAACCCTTGGCGGAGCCTTCCCAGAGCCAAACGAAATCCAGATACGGAGCTCCTTCGCTTCTGGTGGTATTCAGATTCAACAGGTGAGTCGCATCCACCATCGACTGCTGTTCTTCCTGTTCCTGCTTGATTTTGGCCAGCGTTTCCGGGGGGATATCCATCTTTACATCCTGGAAAATATACTTGGCGTATTTCCCTCCGGTGGCAGGATCATCGGTGGCGGATTCGCCGCCCGCTTGTCCCTGTTCATGAGTATCGCAAGCGGACGCCATAAACAAAAGCAATAATGCAAATAGAACATATCCTTCTTTCAGCATGGTGATCTCTCCTTACCAAAATGCGCTTAATCAGTCTTCCCGGCCGCTTGAAAGAACAGCACGCCGGGACGGTCCCCCTTTATTAATTCCTCCAAAGCCAGGGTGCTATGCAGGATCCTTCATCTCTGGCATCGGTTGTTGTATGGAGTAGCGGTCCGTAAGCATGACCTGAAAGAAAATAATCGGTTTATCGATTTTAGTTATCTCGATTGGGCCGTGCAATAAACCTTCGGTCATAGACACTACGGTGGGCACGTTTATTATGTGTTTTTCCTGCTCCTCACCCAGGCACCATTCAAGCTCCGCCTCAAATTCTCTGCAATTCATGGGATTCGTTCCCAGGAGACCGATTATCTCCACAAAATCATGTGAATGCGGTGTCTTAACAATAACTTCCGGTTTGTAAAATACCTGGTGAGTGATAATGCAATCAGTCATCACCTGTTTAGAATCCACCGTAACATTCTCCAATTGATGGTACTTTGCGTATGGTTCTTTAATCACGTACTTTCCGTATTTACCAGAGTCTGTGTAGCCTGAAGGCGGCGCAAATTTTGGCTGCTGGGAAGCGGCTCCAAAGCTGAGTCCAGGGATAAAAAGTCCGGCGGGAAGGATTAATCCTGCTTGCAAGAATGTCCTACGCGTGGTTTTCGTATCCATAAGACCTCCGTTTAAGCTGAGATGGGCTTAGATGAAAGGACGATGATAAGACATTTCTTTTTTAAGGTGGAATTATATGGAGATTAGCCTGGTGTGTCAAGGATAAAATTAGAAGAAAAAAAGGCATAACTCATTAATATTAATAGCGAAAAATAGGATTTATTACGGACAGCGGGCCGTAGCAAGCGATCATTTGCGCATTCAACCACGGGCAAGCACGTGGTCTTCTGCGAAGGCGGATAAGATTTAATCTTTTATTTCTTTACGTACTCATTAACCGGATGAAACATCAGGTTTGAAACTGCAATCGTACGTCTTTAAGCACTGTTTTTTTAATTACAAATCTCTAAAGGTCGTTCTGATTAATCGAAAAGCGTCAAAGGCAGACTCGACCCTTTTTTCCTGTCCAGCTAGCCTCGGTAGACCCGATCGAAATAGGTTTGGGCCTCCATAACCGCTCGACGCATGATGTCTTCAGCCCGGGCGGTTTCCCGACTCGCCAGCAGTTCCTCCAGCCGTTCATAATCGACGGTGTCAGCGGCATGTTCACAGGCATCCCAGCTCAGAATGCTTCGAATAACCCTATCGATGGCCTGGGGCGCGCTGTCATAGGGCCGGGGCTGCATGTCGTGCCCCTTCCATCGACTGTAGCCGCACCGTTTCATCAGCCCGGCGATGGCGATGTTCATTCCGTTGATGCGCACGCCGTGATCGATGTCGTACTTCCCGGGGCCTCCCAGTACAATACCGTCATTGTAGCCCTGGCTGTTGATGTGCATGTGCACCAGCATGTCGTTGTCGATCTCTTCCACCGTATCGTAGACGTGATCCAACCCAATCATCTCCGAATGCCCGAACTCTTTGTTCAGGCCCTTCCTGTCCAGGGAAACACCGTACTCCATGGCCAGCTTTCGCCAGAAGACAATGGCGCTGGCCACTGTCGGCAGCATCATGGCGGGGTGCCCCTCGTTGGGCTTCGGTTCAATTGCAATGTAAAGGGCACCGCCCAGGGCGGCCTCGGCCTTGCACAGGGCCGCCATACTTTCCTTCAGATAACGGTACATGGCGCCTATGCCCACGGTGGCAACATCATACCCGAGGGCGCCGTTCCAGATGACCAGGGACGGAGAGAGACCGGGATCGGCATGCCAGGCCCTTCGAAGGGACCCGTAGACCAGTTCCAGGCTGCGAATACTGTAATCGTTGGCCCGTGCCCGCTCTTCGGGATCCATGGAACAGATACCGCCGTAGGCGAAGTAACGGTGCGCCCCCGGTGTGGCCATGGCCAGAGAAATGTCGGAAGCGGTGAGGGCGTCGGCCAACTCTTCGGCGTTTTTTTCATCGTATTCATAATCGTAATGGCCCTCCAGCCCCAGCCGAATATGGTCCGGCAGCCGGGGCATGATTCGATCTCTAATGAGCTTTACCACGCCGGTGGTGGTCAGGTGACGATCGTCCCATTCGGGTCTGGCATCGGGAGGAGTAAACCCGCCCTTGCCGGGATTGAACGTCCAGGTGCAGATACTGTGATAAGAAGTCTTTTCCGCCATGATTCCTCCTTCAAGGCCATATCGGCCATCATTAAACATTTTCAAATACCGTTTTTTCCAGTGTTTGCCGCCATTTCCCGTAGGCATCGGCGTAAATCTCAGGCCGGGGCAACACTTCTTTACATTTCGACAACCCGGCGAAGGCGTCTTCAAATGAAGAATAGATGCCCGCGCCGATCCCGGCGCCCCGGGCAGCGCCGAGTGCCCCATCCGTTTCATACAGTTCGATTCTTGCGCCGCCGGCCCCGGCCAGGATGTCGCAGAAGACATCGCTCAAGAACATGTTGGCATGGGCGGCCCGAATCGCCGTAAGATCAAGACCCACCGACCGCATAATCTCCATGCCGTAGACAAGAGAAAAGGCGATCCCTTCCTGTACAGCCCGGCACAGCTCGGGCCGGCCATGTCGGTTCAAGTCGATGCCGATGATATGGGCGCCGGGATTTCGGTTTCCCAGCATCCGTTCAGCACCGTTGCCGAAAGGCAACACCATAACGCCCCCCGACCCCACATCTGCAGCGGCCGCCAAGCGGTTCATTTCCCCATAATCGGAGATGCCGAGCATTCGGCGGGTCCATGCATTGAGGATACCCGTTCCGTTGATGCATAGCAGCACGCCAATCCGCGGTCGATCCGCCCGGTGGTTTACGTGGGCGAAGCTGTTTACCCGGCTTTCCGGGTCATACTGTCGTTCTTTGGTGACGCCGTACACCACGCCGGAAGTCCCGGCGGTGGCAGCAATCTCTCCGGGGGCCAGCACGTTCAGGGAAAAGGCATTGTTGGGCTGATCACCGGCCCGATAGGCCACGGGCGTTCCCTTTCGAAGACCGAGGTCACCGGCTGCCCGGCCGGTCAATTCCCCCTGAATGCCGAAGGTGGGCACGATGGGGGCCAGCAGGCTCTCGGCAAAACCGAACCAGTCCAGCACCGGTCGGCTGGGAGCTTCCGCCAAAAAATCCCAGAAAACACATTCGGAAAGACCGGACACCGTGGTAGCCGCCTCGCCGGTGAGCATCATGGCAAGCCAGTCCCCCGGCAAAAGAACAGTCTCGATTCGGGAGAAGAGGTCCGGCTCGTTCGCCTTCACCCAGGCCAGTTTCGCGGCGGTGAAGTTCCCGGGTGAATTCAACATATGGGTCATGCACCGATCAAAACCGATACCCTCCAGGGCGTTTTGTCCATAGGGAACCGCTCGGCTGTCACACCAGATAATGGCGGGGCGCAGCACTTGGTGAGCGCCATCGACGCAAACCAGGCCGTGCATCTGGTAGGAAATGCCCACGGCCGCGATTTCATCTCCGGAAACCCCCTGGACAGCCAGCACCTCCCGAACGGCCCGGCAAACGTTCCGGTACCACTCATGGGGGTCCTGTTCGGCATACCCCGGCGCTGGTGCGAGAATGGGCTGTTCGGATTCGGGATAAAACGCCGTGCCGGCCGATCCGCCGGTTCGGGCATCAAGAAGCGCCGCCTTTATGGACGAGCTTCCCAGATCTATGCCCAGCAGATAGGTCATCAGTCATCCTTTTTTGAATGGGTCCTATTCACCGCTCATCAGGTCCCGGCGTCTCACCCCCTGAAGAACAGATAGGCGGCCGTAATCATCAGCAGCACCACAACGGAGCTGAGGACATCTCTGTAATCCCAGCTCTTTCGCGTTTCCAGACGGTCCTGATCGCTCATGGTGGAAAAGGTCAGCCCCTGAATAACCTCATAAGGGGGTTTTTCCGACCCGTAGCTGACCGCCATCATTACAATGATACAGACGATACAGATCAGGAGGCTGTAGTACTGGAAGAAAATATTGTTGACGATCCAGAACAGGGACCCTTCGGCGAAGGAAAAGCCCTCCAAAAGTTTGACGGGTGTATCCACGGCCAGCCGGAAGATCCCCATGCCGAACCCCACGATCAGGGCGGAAAGACAACCCTTCGTGTTCATCCGTTTCATGAAGACGCCGAGGAAGAAGACGACGGCGATGGGCGGCGCCAGATACGACTGGACCCCCTGCAGATAATCGTACAATCCCTTGCCGCCCTGAATCACCGGAATCCATAAAAGACCGATAACAACCATCACGGCGGTGGCGACCCGCCCCATCCAGACCAATTGATGTTGTGTAGCCAGGGGTTTTAGCTTTGAGTAGAAATCCATTGTAAAGAGGGTGGAAGAGGCGTTGAACACCCCCGCAAGGGAACTCATCAGGGCGGCCAGTAGACCGGCCACCACGATACCGCGTACTCCCACTGGAAGCACATGGGCCACCAGCAACGGGAACGCCTGCTGGGCCTGGTCCCGAAGCAGTTCGCCGTCCGGTCCGAACAGGGTCTGCTGAATGGCGGCAATCTGTCCGCTCTTTGCCAGCGCAAAGCAGATCATACCCGGAATGATGAAAATGAAGACAGGGAGCAGTTTCAGGAACGCCGCCACGATGGTACCCCGCCTGGCGTATTGTTCATTCGGTGCCCCCAGGACACGCTGAACGATGTACTGGTCGGTGGTCCAGTACCAGAGACCTATAATGGGCGCGCAGAGCAGCATGCCGAGCCAGGGGTAGTTGTCGTTGAAGTACCAGGCCATTCTTCCGGCCTCCCGGACCGGCGCCCAGGTCCCCTCCATGCCGGTGGGCACCAGCGGCTTCCAGAGGTTGAACATCTCGGAACCGATGATCCCCCGAAGCTCACCCCAGCCGCCCAGGGCATGAAGCCCGAAGAGGGTCACCAGGATGGAACCCAGCACCAGCACGATAGTCTGAATCGCCTCGGTGTAGGCCACGGCCCGCAATCCTCCAAGAATGGTATAAACGCCGGTAAAGAGGATCACCAGAATCGACCCGATCCAGAAGCTGTCCATACCCAGAAGATTCATCTCCGGCAGCAGAACACTGAAAACAATCCCCCCGGCAAAGATGCCCACCGCGATCTTGGTGAGCACGTAGGCCACCAGGGAAATGACCGAGAGAATGGTCCTGGCGGCGGGAGAAAACCGCTTCTCCAGAAATTCCGGCATGGTGAAAACCTTCGATCGCATGTAAAAGGGCGCCATGACCCAGCCGAGGACCAGCAGACACCAGGCATGCAGCTCATAGTGGGCCATGGCGACGCCGTCCGTGGCCCCGGAACCCGCCAGACCCACAAGATGTTCGGAGCCGATGTTGGACGCGAAAATGGATGTTCCGATGACAAACCAGCCAAGGTGGCGACCGGCCAGAAAATAATCCGAGGCGTTATCCTTACCCTGTCGAATCACCCACCATGCGAGCCCGAGGATCAACAGAAAATATACCGCAACAACAACCCAATCCAATGATTGCATCATCACGACTTCTCCTCCTTTTATACGATTTCATGTATGTCTTCGGCGACGTCCCTTAAACTAGTCTTTGGACAATCATTTTGTCAATCCCTTTGCTTATCAGCCAGGGTGGTTTGTTCCATGAATTAGCTATTTCAAAGAGCGCCAAAAAAACTGGACGAACCTTATTCAAAACATATATGAGGCCGATCCACTCACCTGTCCCAAGGAAGCAAACTTGACAGAGATCGACACCTGCAATATAGTATTGTCCTCTGCCAGTGGAAATATTTTCGGTTCATCCGGTTAATGAGTACGCCACTTAATTATATCTGAATATTTTGTGTCATATGGGCCATGGGGTTCTCTTTTAAGCGGCGAACTCGTTTATGTGCAATGACCCCGCACAAAACAAGACGAGGCGGGCGGGTGCCTTTTCCAGGCTTGGCCGGACTTGAGAATCTTCTATTATCTTAGAACTATTCCGCCCGCCTGGGTGGCACCTTACGTAATTAGCATGCTGTTAATATTTTCGCCGCGTAAAAGAGAGCCCCATGGGCCATTAAGACTTATAATAAGGTTTAATCTTTTGGTTCTTTACGTACTCATCAACCGGATGAAACATGTTTTTTCTGGTCTGTCCCCTATCTACGATTTCCAGAGTTTTTGCCCCGATCTGCAGTAAAATCCAAAAGGTCGAGTGGACCTCTTATGGAGCCCCACGGGTGAACCCGTGGTCCCATAATAATACCCGTCTTCGCCTGCGGCTACGCCGCGGTTATCCGCCTTCGTTTTGGGGCGAACATCGCGCCGAAGCATATCACGCATTCATCCACGGGCATGCCCGTGGTATTCTGCGAAGGCGGATAACGAGGCTGTGAAGAAACCATGCAACTGAGACGACGCAATTTCCTGGCCGCCAGCTTTGTGGGTTTGGCAATTTTGTCTATTGGCTGCCATGTGGTTGACACGCCCACGCCGGGAGCCGATGCCCGTGTGCCCGATGAGAACGGTTATAAGCTCTGGTTGCGCTATGCGCCCCCCGGCAAGTCTGTTGATCAATACCTCCGTCTGATCCGTCTGGTTATAGTGCAGGGTGATTCGGCAACATCCCGAATCATTGGGAAGGAACTGAGCTCAGCACTGAATATGATGTTCGGCTCTCCCGTGCCGGTATCCAGAACATGGAAACCAAAGCCCGCAGTGATTATCGGAACTCCAGCGACATCGAAGGTGATACGCGGACTGAAGTGGGAGAATGATCTTATCGCAACCGGGCTGGACGGGTTTATCATCCGCTCAACCAGAATGGAAGGTCAGTCGGTGATCGTCATTGCGTCCGCAGGCGAAATCGGCGCGCTTTACGGTACATTCCACTTCCTTCGATTGCTTCAAACCGGTCAGTCGATTCAGGAACTCTCCATCGTCGAGCGCCCCAAGGTACAACTTCGGCTACTCAATCATTGGGACAATCTCGATGGCTCAATTGAGCGCGGTTACGCCGGTCGTTCCCTCTGGCAGTGGAATGAACTGCCCGGCAAGCTTGACCCGCGCTATACCGACTACGCGCGCGTCAATGCCTCAGTGGGGATCAACGGGGCGGTGATCAACAATGTTAATGCGGATGTTCGCATCCTCACCGGGGAGTATCTGGAGAAGGTCGCGGCCCTGGCGAACCTGTGGCGGCCCTATGGCATCCGCGTCTACCTGTCGGCCAACTTTGCCGCGCCGGTTCGGCTTGGCGGACTGCCGAACGCAGATCCGCTTGACCCGGCCGTGGTGGATTGGTGGAAGGCCAAGGCGGAAGAAATCTACCGGCTCATTCCTGACTTCGGTGGTTTCCTGGTGAAAGCCAATTCAGAAGGGCAACCCGGCCCCAAGGATTACGGCCGCACCCACGCTGAAGGCGCCAACATGCTCGCCGATGCCCTCGCGCCGCACGGCGGCATCGTGATCTGGCGCGCCTTTGTCTATGACGAGGACGTGGACCCGGATCGCGTCAAGCGCGCTTACATAGAGTTTACAAGACTTGACGGTCAGTTCCGTCCCAACGCCGTAGTGCAAGTGAAGAACGGTCCGATTGATTTTCAGCCACGCGAACCGTTTCATTCCCTTTTTGGAGGCATGAAACAGACCCCGGTGTTAGCGGAGCTTCAGGCAACACAGGAATACCTCGGCCAGGCCAAGCACCTCGTCTATCATGGCACGATGTGGAAGGAATTCCTCGACTCTGACACATTCGCCAGGGGCTCCGGTTCAACCGTTGGCAAGGTTCTCGAAGGCGCGGTTCATCCCTACCGTATCACTGGCATGGTTTCGGTGGTCAATCCCGGACTTGACACGAACTGGTGCGGTCATCACTTTTCGCAGGCTAACTGGTACGCCTTTGGGCGGCTGGCGTGGAATCATCGACTCTCCGCCGAACAAATAGCCGAGGAATGGGCACGCATGACGTTCACGAATGACGACCCGACCGTGGATACCATCCGTGACATGATGATGTCGTCATGGGAGACGTATGTCAGCTACACCATGCCGCTCGGGCTACACCATTTGATTGGTTTCGATCACTACGCGCCCATGCCCGAGAACGACACCGCCCCGCGTGAAGACTGGACTGCTGTTTTTTACCACCGGGCCGATGCCGACGGCATCGGATTCGACCGGACAAAGCGGGGTAACAAAGCCGTTGAACAGTATTTCCCGCCCGTCTGCGATCTGTTCGACAACCTTGCGTCCTGCCCGGAGAAATTCCTCCTCTGGTTCCACCGTTGCTCTTGGGATTACCGGATGAAGTCCGGCAAAATGCTCTGGCAGGAGCTGTGTGACAAGTATTATTCGGGCGCGGAGCAGGCGTCTGCGATGCAAGGCACATGGCAGTCACTGGCCGGCAGGATCGACTCACGACGCCATAAGGAGGTTGCTGACAGGCTGGCCATTCAGGCGGCCGACTCCGCCAAGTGGCGTGACCACATCCTACAGTACTTCCAGCTATTCAGCGGTATGCCCGTCACGCCACCGTGATTAATTAGGTTGATCCAGCGAGAACCTACAGCATAAAACAAAAATCCTTATGACTCTCACTGCCAGAACACCGGGTTGATATGCATATATTGCCACCATCGACAGCCCCCTAAATCGCTAACATCCGTTCACATCTGGTCCTTTTCAAGACGACAAGCACATAGCGCAGGGCGCAAGGCGTAAGGCGCAAGGCACAGGGTGCAGGGCATAAATCTAATTTCCTTCCCCTCTTTAGGGGGTGCGATAGGAAATCAAGAGAGAATAGCTGAAAGCTAATCGCTAATGGCTAATGGGTGTTCTGGTGGAGCAAACCCTTGAGAACAAGCCCACTGCATACCTTGAGTGGGCTCCTTTTGGAGATGTCATCTTGAAAAGAACACCCGTGACCTCACGTGATGATGGTTTACGAAATTCCATGAGAAATGCGGATCAGGCATATTAGCGTTCGGAAATCTATGATTCGTCTCAATCTTGTTTGAGTTCTACTTTTCTGGTTTCAGTTAAGCCAAATGTTATAAAGAATGCTATTAATGTACTGATACCGCCTACCAGGAAGATTGTTCTCAGTCCATACATGTCACCTAGCGATCCGAGAACACGGGGAGCTATCGTCGTGCCGAAAAGCTCTCCGATAGCCATGCCGATTGCGGTGGTGGTTGCCGCGATTGCGGGTGGTACCGATTCCTGGCAGATAATGGCCACAAAAAGAACCGATAGGAATCCACAGCACCCGATTACCAAGACAAAAGCGGTTTGTGCGAGCAATCCCTGGCCGACATATATGATGAACATGGATACGGCAACATAGATCGTTAATATGGAAGCCGAGGGTTTTCTGCCGAGGCGATCCAGTATGATCGGAATTACAAGCGCCCATCCCAGACCGACAACTCCGGAGATCGAAGTCATGTCCCCGGCCTGTTTCAGCGTAAGCCCTCCCTCGTTTACCCAGTAGGTTGTCCCGAAACTGACCACACCCCAGAAACCAACCATGACCAGGACATTCGCGATATAGGACAGCACGCAGTTTCGATAGGTGAATATCCTCGGCACGTCTTTCCATTTCATGGTGTTGTTGACTGCCGGCGCTTCCGAGGCCTTGCTGTCTCCTGCCGTCGCTTCGCCCGGCTTTACCTCCTTAAGGACAAACCAGATAATGATCCCGATTATTACAGTCGGCAGGCTGGTAAATATAAACGCGTAACGCCAATTCAGATGAATCGCCAACCGTATGGTTAATGCCGGGCCCAGGACCATCGCTATCAGTCCTATGGAAAACTGCATGAGCCCGATATAGGAGGCGAATCTTTTCGGGTCGCCCTGGATAGTAAGAATCGAGGTCATTAAAGGATACACGGGGCCGTCGGCAAAGCCCGTCAGGAAGCGGACAATCAACATTGCCGTTAAGGAACCTGCAAACGCGGTGCCTCCCGAAAATACCCCCGCAAGGATGATAACGGGCACCAGCCACAGTTTTTTCAAACCTGATCTGTCTGCCAGAGGAGTAAGAAAGAGGGAGGATATTACGAAGCCTAATCCGGTGACCAAAACGATCTGGCCGGTTTGAGCATTGTTCAGGTCGAAAGTCTCCATTAATATAGGAAACAAAAACGCAATTGCATTCCTGTCCAGAATCACAAACCCCCAGGTTAAAGCGAACAGGACTGCAATGACATTCTGATATGTCCGTTTTTTCATAGATCAACCTCACCGATTCTACCCCAAGGTCGAACCATGGAAATCGGAATAATGCATATTTTTCCGTATTTGCCGATTTGTGTTCAATCTACGGTTAGGGGAGAAAATGCTTGTACCGAAACAAGGAATCCAATCCGGACCTGAAAAACGGCTATAGGTGTTTCTTCGTTTGAAAACCAAAATGTTTTGATTCCACTGACGACTCAGACAATACACTTTCCAGGCTGTGCCTGTGCTTAAATTGGTAAAAAAGGGAATCGTATGTTAAAAGGTGGTAAAAATCGCTTTTTGATGGGCGGAGTATAGAAAAAGTGCCTTTGTATGTCAAGCTAACTTCAGACTCGTAATGTTGTGGCGGGAAGAAATGGGTTTAGAGTTAAGCATACTGGCCATAATCCTAAGTTTCTCTGAATTATAGACTAGCCCAAATATATCATAAGTGTCTGGGAAAATCTAAACGTCTTTTTAGAATTTGTAGGATCAAATACTGAATTTTACATATTATCTGCCTTTTAATCCTGTCCACTATACTTCCTGTTGAATTGTCTCTTGGGTACAGATATGAATTCTTGTTTCAAAACACAAGATCTAACAGGAAATTTGATCCCCTTTATAAAAAATACCAGGCAAAGTTAGTCCAAATTGTCAAGGGCGTCCCCGTGTTTCCCATATTTTCATGAAATTCCTGATTGTTTTTATTCCAGCATTTTGATTAAATATTTCCCATAAGAATTATGCCCAGGAATATACCACTTTTTCTCCTTTTCCTAAGAGCTAACAGCTATGAGCTATTATGTTTCATTTCTTTTCCCTAAGAGCTAACAGCTAAAAGCTAATAGCTATAATAGCGATAAGCGATAATTGTTGACTTTCATGGGCATTTTTATTAATAAAAATTTAATTAAAACAATTAATTATAATCCATATTAGTATTCTATAAAATTATTCCGATGTTCATTTATCAACCTATCATTAAGGGGTGAAAATGGCCGGTTAATAAAAAACCCTGTTTCTCAAATTGAGAGCAGGGTTTTATGTTTTTGCCCGGAAGAAATTGGAATTAGAGAGATGATAGGGCTTTTGCTAACAGACTTCAGCCCTCAGCCTAAACACCTTTTTCCCAGAGATCGAGAGCGGGGTTTTATGCTTTCTGATCCGCGGACAAAACAAGAAAATCAGTCTCTAAGGTCACAAAATGTGACCTTAAAGCGGGGTCAACAGAGTGAAGAGAAAAGACCGAAAAGAAGAATCGGTTTTGAAGTCAGGGAATCGAGGGCGAAGTATGGGAAAAAGAAAAAATGATCATTGATAGTTGCTCATTATTCATTGCTCATTGTTAATTAATTTTCTAACAATGAGAAAAAGGGGCGAGGAAATAGAAATAGCAATACACATTAGTCAAGAGCAGACTTGATAATCATATAAAGGGCTACATTCAAAAATAAGACTTAAAAAAGAAGG
>CAYQNR010000047.1:7931-23763 GCA_964418945.1 uncultured Desulfobacteraceae bacterium | reverse complement strand
CAAGTATTATTAACACACAAAGTAGGCAAAAGGTAAAAGTATAAGACCAAGAAGTGGCGCGTTTATCCAGTCGCTTGGTTCTCTCATCCGGCTTTGGTCTTACTTTTGATAGAAGGCCCATCGTTACAAATATAATCACCATATTAACAAGAACTATAATAGCAATCTTAGTACTGATTATTTGCAAAGTAGCAAATACTATAATCACTATGGAAAAGAGAACACCGATAATAATCGTAAACATTAGATTGGACTTTATTCCCATGATATGACCTCCTATTTCTTATGTTAGAAATATATAACATTTTGGCAATATGTCAAGTAAAAAATAAAAAAATAAATTTATAATCTGGTGGTGTGGAAAGTACTAAGTTGCGTTAGTATATTTAGATGGAATCACTTTTTCTTAGGAGTTCTTGGGAGGAGCTAACGAAGAGGTAAGTGGCAGCAGGGGATGGAGTACAGCGGAAGCCTCTGCTGTCCGGTTGACCAATAGGTTACGCTTTTTATGTTTTAATAGGCACAGATAAGAATCTATTCCTTTGGATAGTTGGCAATATTGGCTTTTATGGCATTACCAAGCCAGTCAATGCATTTTCCAATGTGACGCATATTAGCCAAAGCTTCTTTATCCTCAAGAACTTCTCCTTTGTCCAAGCCGAAGCCCATATTCCAATAGGTTGAGCCGGGAATAATCATTCTTGATATTTGGAACATATGGTTGATGGTATCAAAGGCGTGAGTAGCTCCGCCCCGTCTTACCGCGACCACCGCTACTCCTATTTTGCCAGCAAAGGCATTGTTGTTGGCAAAAGCAACAAATCCAGCCCTTTCAGTCAAAGCTTTTAAATCAGCGGATATTGCTGCGAAATATGTTGGAGAACCCAAAATCATGGCATCAGCTCTCAGCATTTTTGAAAAGATATCGTTAAAAATATCCTCTTTATTCGCACACTGATTATCTTTATTCTCAAAACACTTTCCACATGCCAAACAACCATGAATTGATGTTCCGCCAACTTTTACAAGCTCTGTTTCCCACCCGGAATCATTTAGTTCACTGATGACTTCTTTTAGAAGTAATTCGGTATTTCCACCCTTTCGTGGGCTTCCATTTATGGCTACTGCATACATAGTAATATCCTTTTGTTTTTGTTGTTAAATATTTCATACGTTTTTTAAAAGCCCAACGACGCGGCTTAGCAGCCGCGGCGGTCTATCCGCGGTCTGTTACAGCCGCTTGTTCTGCGCGGTTTTTAAATCCGTTCAACCTTTTTAATTGTGATCTCGTTTTTAACATTGCCAGTATTTGGCACTCCCTCTGGTTCAATGAGCAGGGCTTTGTATCCATCTACAGAAGATGGTTTATGCTCGACTCCCTTTGCTACGACAATCATCTCCCCTGCACGAACTTGTACTTTTCTATCTTTAAAATTCATTATAAGTTCGCCTTCCAGGATAATGAATGTTTCGTCTGTTTCGGGGTGTGAATGCCAAACGAAGTCACCCTTGAATTTCACGATCTTAAATTCATAGTCGTTCATTTCGGCGATCAAACCGACTGCGTAATCGCCTGCAGGTAATTTTTGAAACTTCTCTAAGATATTTATTTTTTCGGCTTTCATCTCTTCCCTCGCAGAACATATATATTATGTAGTTACGACATTTTGACGGTAAGATGCTATGTTTTGATATTTCATTATTTAAGGGCAAGATGACTAATATGTCAATATCAATAATGAAATCAATATCATAAGTATTATCCATACAATATCAAAAGAGTATATTCAGACATTGCTGACTTATTTTTTGTTCCAATTATGCGTGTTATGTCGGTCCTGCATAATTACGAAATTAGAGATATGAACTCAATCTCATGGCCAAAGAAGAATTCCGACCGGTCGATGCCTCTCCAAAATCCATATATCCCGCGGTTCGTAAAATAAAACGTCTCAGTCTGAGCGAGACGTAAAGAGGCTCTATTGGGAGACCCGTGGGAAGTCTATTTGCCGTTTGGGCGAAGTAAAAACATATGAAAAATGCCGGCAGGTGTTGATAAAGTTGTAAGAAAAGGATAGAAGACTCAAGGAACGCTGCGTATCTCAGTCGGTACACATTGTTCATTGGCTGGAACAGGCAATAGAATATAGGATAGGAATGCAGGAGGTTTTCATGAGTTTGAATCTTAAAAGATCGGCACTGACGGCAGTCCTTACGGTGCTATTTTTGTGTACCGCCGTTTCGAAAGTACACAGCGCCGATTTCGCATCGAACATAAGTCATGAAGATATTGCTCAAGCAGTCAGAAAACTTGCGGAATTGGGTGTTCCGCTCCAAAAGGATCCCAAAGGGGATGTACGCTGGATAGAGGCCAAGAAGGGCGAATTAAAAGACGAATCGATGCGTCTTCTCCCGCACCTGCCTAAACTGGAATGGCTGGAGATCGGCAACAGCGTCCTCACTCAGGACGGGATGAAGCACCTGGGGAAATGCAGCGCGCTGAAACGGTTATACATACACGACATAAGCCTGGAGGGAGAAGAATTAGCATGGATCTCCAATCTGAAACAGCTTGAAGCCCTGTCGCTTCAACGCACACAAATTGATGGAAGATTTCTCAAACATCTTAATACCGTCGATTCGCTTAAGGTTCTGAACCTGAGCGGAGATCCCATAACGGATGAGGATATGGCCCAGATCGCGCGCTTTAAGAACCTGGAGGTCCTTGCGCTGGCGGATACTCAGATTACCGGCTCCGGTATTGGCGAGCTCAAAGGAATGGCCCGGCTCAACGAGCTGAATATAGGGAATTGCAGCATTCAAGACTATGATCTCTCACATTTCCTGTCCATGCCGAACCTGCGCATTGTTTACGCGGAAGGCTGCCATTTGAGCGATTGTGCCGTTGGAGGCATTATTGCGAGATTCCCTTCGCTGGCCATTTTTCGTTAATTTTTTTTAAATACACCCTAGATTCAATAAAGGAACATCATGCATCAATACGTACGGTACACCAGGCAATGTGTCATAACCGCGGCATTACTGATTTTGACGGTAACCCCTCTGAGTGCGGAAGAGCGTACGGAAGAGCGTACGGAAGAGCCCAAATGGATACAAACACCCGATGTGGTTTACGTCGGAACGCCCTACGACGTGGTATCTGAGATGCTGCATATGGCACAGGTAAAGAAAGACGACCTGGTAGTCGACCTTGGCTGCGGCGATGCCCGCATGCTGGTTCTGGCTGCGCAGAAGTACGGCAGCCGTGGGATAGGCTACGATATCGATCCGGACATGGTCCGGGCATCCAGGAGGAACGTAGAAAAAAACAATGTTGCAGACCTGGTGCAGATCATCCAGGCGGATATATTTACGGTGGATATCAGTAAAGCGGATGTCCTGCCGATATATCTCCTGCCCGAAATGAACCTGAGGCTCCTGCCGCAATTCGAAACGCTCAAACCCGGATCCCGTCTGGTGTTTCATAACTACGACCTGGAAGGGTTCGTTCCGGACAGAGAAGTGAAAGTCATTTCAAACGAAGACAATTCCATTCATACATTGTACTTATACACAACACCGCTCAAACGGGCGCAGTAGCTGGTGGCAGGAGCATAAGCATTATAAACCGGCGATTTGAGCCGATAACTGCTGAACTCTCAGCCACACCAGCCTCTTTAAGGTCCATCCGGTTAATGAGTACGTAAAGAAGTAAAGGATTAAACCTTATTATAAGTACCTTAATGGCCCATGGGGTTCTCTTTTAAGTGCCGAAAATATTAACAGCATGCCAACTACGTAAGGTGCCACCCAGGCGGACGGAATACTTATGAGATAATAGAGAATTCTCGAGTCCGGCCAAGCCTGGAAAAGGCTACCCGCCCGCCTCGTATTGTTTTGTGCGGGGTCATGGCACATAAACGAGTTCGCCGCTTAAAAGAGAACCCCATGGGCCATATAGCGCAAAATATTTAGATATCATTAACTAGCGTACTCATTAACCGGATGAACCCTCTTTAAATCTCAGAATGAACCGTTCCTTTTGTACGCGAGGGGCAGGTTGTTGTGAGGTTGCCTCAACAGGTTGTACACGCATACCTGATCTTCCACAACATACCGCATTTAGTAGAAAAATTGCATTTTTCCCTTGACAAACAATGGTTTTTATATAAAATGTGACATAAAGTGTTACAAAGTGTCACAAAGTGTTAAATGCGGTTCCCCATGTTCAGAGGAAGATCACGACATACCCTAGACGATAAGGGACGCCTGGCCATTCCGGCACGTTTCAAGGAGGCATTGAAACAAAAGGAAGAAGACTGTCTTGTTGTCACCAACCATATCGGTTGCTTATGGGCCTTTGCCAAGGATGACTGGCGTATCATCGAAGAGAAGGCTGATAGCTTATCCTTGATGGACAGCGCTGTCAACACCTATCGCCGCTATTTTATATCAGGGGCACAGGAGTGCCTCATCAGGCAGGGTCGGATCCTGTTGCCCCCCGACTTGAAGGAGATAGCCGGGTTGAAAAAAGAGGTAGTGCTGGTAGGAGAATTAAAACTCTTCGAGATATGGGACAGGGAGAACTGGGAGCAGGAATTTAAACGGGCCATGAGCAGTTTCCAGGAGGCCAGCCAGGCCCTGTCCGGATTGGGTATATAGGGAAAGGGTTTGGAGTATCCTCATCAATCGGTCATGGTTAATGAGGTTGTAAGAGTCTTGGTCACCTCACCGGCGGGAATATATGTAGACGGAACTGTCGGCAGCGGGGGGCATAGCGAGGCGATCGCCGGTAGGCTATCTGAAACAGGTCGCCTGATCTGCGTGGATAGAGATCAGGATGCCATCAGGATTTCCAAGCAAAGACTAGGCTACCTGGGTAAAAGGGTTGCTTTTAGTAAAGCAAATTTTGCAGAGCTGGATATGGTTATGAGGGATTTAGGGATCGGGAAGATTAACGGCATACTGCTGGATCTTGGAATGTCTTCCTATCAGGTTGACCACTCGGGAAGGGGATTCAGTTTTAACAGGGACGAACCCTTGGATATGCGGATGGACCTGGATGATAAGACAAATGCGGGGCACCTTTTAAACACCCTTTCCGCGGCCGAGATCGAAAAGATTTTGAGGGATTACGGCGAAGAAAAAAAGGCCAGGGCAATCTCAAGATTAATTGAAAGAGAACGAAGAAAAGGTCCCATTGTAAATTCACTTCAGCTTGCGGATCTGGTCCGCTCCATAATGCCACCTTATGGGGGTCCAGGGATCAAAGATCCCGCGACACGGACATTTCAGGCCTTGAGGATAGCGGTTAACAGGGAACTGGAAAACCTTAAGATTTTCCTGGGTAAGGTCCCCAACCTGATAGAGAAAGGAGGAAGACTGGTCTTTTTAACATATCATTCTCTGGAAGACAGGCTTGTTAAGAGGGCCATAGCGGAGTGGGAGAAGGGGTGTACCTGCCCTCCTGATTTTCCCAAATGTATCTGCGGCAAAAGGCCGCTTTTTAACAGGGTATACAGGAAGGTAATCAGACCAAATAAGAAAGAGATTGAACATAACCCAAGGGCACGCAGCGCTGTTTTGAGGGCTGCGGAAAGGATCTGACATGGTAAGACCCAGCAGGCCTTCAGAATTGGAAGGGAAGCGGAATAGCCGCACAGGTATTAGAATAAAGAATTCCAAGGTCAAAAGAAGCAGGCTTTTGTTCACCAATCGCCAGATAATCCTCATAATCCTCATGCTCATTCTTTTTATGGGAAGCGGCATAGGGTATGTCTGGTCCAATTACGAAGGCACCCAGATAGGCTTTGATTTGAGCCGTTTGCACCAGGAGGGATTATACCTTAAGGAGTTGAATAAGAAGCTGAAGGTGGAGCTTGCTGTTCTAAAATCACCTCAGAACCTGGAAGCTGCCGCTAGTGCCCTGGGGCTCAGAGAGGCCTTACCGGAACAGATTGTCATTTTGCCATGAAGGTTGATGATAAAAAATGGATCAGAGTTCGAATTTATCTTGTTGCATTTTTTTTCCTTTGCGGGCTGATGGTCATCCTGTTGAGGGCCTATCAGATCCAGGTCCTTGAAAAGGATAGACTGGAGGCTATAGCACGGGCCGGTTACAATACAGTAGTAAAGCTGCCTCCCCAGCGGGGTACAATCTATGACCGGGAGGGGCGTGAACTGGCTGCAAGCGTGGAGGTGGGTTCGATCTATGCAGACCCCAATCTCATAGAGGATGAGGTCGAAACAGCACGTAAGCTGGCATCTAAGTTGTATATGTCCCAGGACAGCATCCTTCCCCTGCTGAAGAAAGACCGTTCTTTTGTGTGGATTAAGAGAAGGCTGTCGCCGGACAAGATCAATCAGGTTAAGACCCTGGGGCTTAAGGGCGTGGGGTTTGTCTCAGAGACAAAGCGGTATTATCCCGGTATGGACATTGCTGGGCATCTGCTGGGTATTGTGGGTTTGGACAATGACGGTTTGGAGGGCCTTGAAAAGAAATATGATGACATATTGACCGGCCCGCAGCAGACCCTGGTGCAGATGCGTGATGCGCTGGGAAGGCCTTTTTTGATCACCAACCCAGAGGGTGAGAATCAAGATCTAAACAACCTTATCCTGACCATCGACAGGGACCTCCAGTATAAGGCCCAGCAGTTACTGGAGGATGCCTTAAAAAAAGCCGGGGGAAAAAGCGGTCAATGTTTGATCATGGACCCTGAAACAGGAGAGATACTGGCTATGGCGGTGGTTCCCTCGTTTAATCCTAATATTTTCCGCCAATATACTCCTGATCAATGGAGAAACCGCACTATCACCGATCTTTATGAACCGGGATCCACAATCAAGGCCTTTCTTTTGGCAGCGGGACTGGATAAGAACATAGTCACTCCGGATACGGAATTCTATTGTGAAGAGGGAGAATACCTGGTCGATAATCATACAATCCATGATACCAAGGAGTATGAGATCTTAAGCGTGTCCGATATCGTTGTTTTATCCAGTAATATAGGGGCTCTCAAATTAGGTATGCAACTTGGTTACGGGGAATTCTATGAATACTTGAAAAGATTCGGTTTCGGCGAAAAAACAGGAATAGATCTCATCGGAGAAAGGCAAGGGACAGTCAGAGACCCGGAATCTTCCAGGATGCTCGATCAGGTCACGGTATTTTTCGGTCAGGGGATGTCGGTTACATCTCTCCAGCTTGTCAATGGCATGGCTTCTATTGCCAACGGCGGCAGGCTTATGAAGCCTTACTTAGTCAAAGCCATGGTAGATCAATCCGGCCGTGTCGTTAAGAAATTCTATCCCCGGACGGTAAGGAGAGTGTTATCAGAAGAGACGGCAGAAAAAGTGAAACGCATACTGGAGGAGGTTGTCAGTGAAAGAGGTACCGCCCCTCTGGCGGCCATAAAAGGATACAGGGTCGCGGGGAAGACGGGCACTTCCCAGAAGGTTGATGCCGTGACAAAGAGTTATAGCAAAGAGGATTACATATCCATCTTTTTGGGATTTGTTCCTGTAAAGGATCCAAAGCTGGTGATGCTGGTAATGATAGACGAACCAAAGAGTTCGCCGTACGGCGGTGTGGTGGCTGGTCCTGTTTTCAGGGAAGTGGGTAAATGGGCCCTTAATGACATGAGGATAAATCCGGAATTGAAACTCGTAGAGACGATGCAAGAACCGATTCAAGGTAATTCGGAGATTCCCAGGGACGGATCTAAAAGGGGGATTCGGACAGAGAGCGACCACATGATCCCGGACTTCACAGGCCAAACAATGCGGGAAGTCTTGAGGCGAGGAAGCGAACTAGGACTGGAAATCGTGCTGGACGGCAGCGGGATGGCAGTCAAACAGGTCCCGGAACCTGGCTCTCCGATTGATGGTGTGACAGCGGTGGTGGTGAGTTTTGAACCTCCGGTGTGAAGTCTTGGTATGGGTATAAGGTATAGGTTTTAAGATAATGAAACTCTCCAAGCTATTGGAAACAATCCCGATCTTTAGCCTGGACGGTAACGGGGGATTGGAGGTCAAGGGGTTGGCATATGATTCGCGAAAGGTTCAACCGGGAGATCTGTTTGTGGCAATAAGGGGTCATTCTCAAAACGGACATGATTATCTTGATGACGCGGTCAGTAACGGAGCTGTGGCGCTGGTGGCGGAAGAATTCAGGGCTTTTTACGGGAAGGTATCAAAGATCAGAGTGCCTGACTCGAGGGAAGCCTTTTCAAAGATCGCCGCGCGGTTCTATGAAGAACCGTATAATGAGATGGATATTATTGGAATCACAGGGACTAACGGGAAGACCACAATAAGCTATATGCTCGAATCGATACTCTTGGCCGCCGGCGCGAGCCCCGGAGTGATAGGTACTATCAACTCCCGTTTTAAAGGCAAAAGCACCCCATCGCCTGTCACAACACCGGAATCCTTGGACCTGATGCGTCTTTTGAGGGAGATGGCCGATGGGGAGGCCACTCATGTGGTTCTTGAGGTTTCTTCCCATGCCCTTGACCAGAAAAGGATCGGAGATTGTCCGTTCAGGGTGGCCGTGTTTACGAATTTCTCCAGGGATCATCTGGATTACCACAACACCATGGAGGAGTATTTTTACGCAAAAAGCCTACTCTTTCGAGGATTGGGAAGGGGGGAGGGATCTAAAAAGGCCACGGCCGTTATAAATATGGATGATCCAATGGGGGAGATACTGGCATCTATTACCAATGCCCGGGTTTTGACCTATGGTCTGGAAGGAAAAAGGGACTTCAGTGCGGATTCCATATCAAGCGATAAGTCGGGGTTGAGGGCCAGGCTCATTACCCCTGTTGGGGAGGCGAAGGTCAGTTCATCCCTTATCGGATTGATAAATATTTACAATATCCTGGCGGCTGCGGCCGCCTCCTTTTCCTTGGGCATAGGCTTGGATAGCATAGTTGAAGGTATAGAGGAACTAAAGAATGTGCCGGGACGCCTGGAGTTGGTGGAGAATGAAAAAGGTTTGACGGTGGTAGTAGATTACGCCCATACCCCTGAAGCCTTGCTTAAGGTACAGCAGGCGCTTCGTCCGATGACCGAGGGGAGATTGATCACACTTTTTGGTTGCGGCGGGGACAGGGACAGGGGGAAAAGATATGAGATGGGGATGTTAGCGGGCGAGAACAGTGATATTGTGATTATCACCTCGGATAATCCCCGCACCGAAGATCCGGAATCCATCATGAGAGAAATAGAACAAGGAGTCCAACAATGCGGGTTGAGCAGGGCGCAATGGTCTGACTCCGGCCCTAAATCACCTGCCTATCTCCTTGAGGTTGACCGGGGCAAGGCTATAGAAAAGGCCGTTTCAATGGCGAACGAGAAAGACTTGATCCTTATTGCTGGAAAAGGTCATGAGGACTACCAGATAGTGGGGCGGGAAAAACGGTTTTTTGATGACAGGAAGGAGGTTGCCGGGGCCGCGGATAGAGATGACCGCTGACTGGGGAAAGATAAGCGCAAGGGAGATTGTCCAACCGATGGGGGGAGAGTTGGTCTCCGGCAGGGCGGGATCGATTTTGACCGGGATCAGCACTGATTCAAGAAAGATGGAACCGGGCCGCCTTTTTGTGGCCCTCAAAGGTGAAAGATATGACGGACATGATTTTGTAGAAAAGGCGGTTGAGGGAGGAGCTTCCGCCGTTGTTATTGAAGAGGGCCGTGGAATTGGAATATCAGAGGATAATGGCCCGGCGGTAATTGCCGTACCGGATACATTGAACGCCCTCGGCAACTTGGCATCCTGGTGGAGACACCAGCATGACCTAACTTTAGCGGCAGTAACGGGAAGCGCGGGAAAGACGACTACGAAAGAGATGACGGCCGGTATCCTGGCTCTGGGCGCCGAGACCTTGAAGAATGAGGGAAACCTGAACAATCTGATAGGCCTGCCTCTGACGCTTTTACAGTTGGAAAGGGGGCATGATAAAGCGGTTCTGGAGATGGGAATGAACAGGCCCGGTGAAATAGGCAGACTGACGGAGATAGCTGACCCGGATGTCGGATTAATTACCAACGTGGGCAGGGCACATCTTGAAGGGGTGGGTGACCTTATGGGTGTTGCCAGGGCCAAGTTGGAATTACTGGAGAAGATGTCCGGCAGGAGTCAGTTTATCATAAACGGCGATGACGACCTTCTCAAGGAAGAGGCATCAAGGATTAAGAGAGGGTTTATAACCTACGGGCTCGGGCAAGACAATGTAATCAGGGCCGACGGTATAAGGAGTATGGGAAAGGAAGGTATATCATTCAATATCCTTTACCAAGACAATTGTGTCCCAGTAAGGATTAAAGTCCCCGGCCTGCATAATCTTTTTAACGCCCTGGCCGCTGCGGCTGTCGCCATATGCATGAAAGAGTCTTTTGAAAATATAGTATCAGGGCTTAGCAGGTTTGAAGGGATACAGGGGAGATTTATGAGCGTGTCGCTTCCCGGAGGGATCATCCTGGTGGATGACACGTACAATTCAAATCCATTTTCCCTTAAGGCGGCCCTTGATTCGGTAAAGGAGATGGCGGGCGGCAAGATGAGGCTGATTGTGGGATTGGGAGAGATGATGGAGATTGGAGACGAGGCAATCCCTGCTCACCTGGAGGCGGGGGCCATGGCGGCGGAAATCGGCGCTTCATATCTTTTCGTTATGGGGGAACACGGCAGAGAGATGCTGACAGGGGCCCTGGAAAAGGGTTTTTCCCGGGGAAGGGTCGTGGAAACCAGATCTCATCAGGAAATGGCCCAAAAGATAGAAGAGATAGCAGAGAAAGATGATCTTATTCTGCTGAAGGGGTCCAGGATGACAGGTCTTGAAAAGGTGTCGGAAATCCTGAAGAAGAGGATACAGGGTAATGCTGAGTAAATTGATATATATGTTCCATTTTGATTATTCCTGGCTGAATGTGTTCAGATATATAACTTTCAGGACAATACTTTCGGCCCTGACCTCCCTTACCCTCTTTTTTATCGTCGGAAACTGGGCCATAAGCAAACTGCAGTCTATGCAGGTCAGGCAATATATCAGAGAGGACGGCCCGCCCAACCATTTAAAAAAGGCCGGTACACCTACAATGGGCGGTTGCATTATCCTTCCTGTAATCCTTATAGCCTCACTGATGTGGGGCGAGCTCACGAATATCTATGTGTTGCTGACTCTTCTTTCCATACTTTGTTTTGGATTGATCGGGTTTGTGGACGATAAACTCAAGATGACCAGAAAAAACGGTCAAGGACTAAGTGTCAAGGCCAAATTGTCTTTACAGATCGTAATAGCACTGGCTGTGGCCATTACCCTTTATTTCCACCCCGGTTTCGATTCCCATCTGAACGTGCCTTTTTTCAAGAATATCACCCCCGACCTTGGAGCATGGTATATCCTGTTTGCCCTGCTTATCATTGTCGGCTCATCGAATGCGGTTAATCTAACCGACGGACTGGATGGGCTGGCCATGGGGCCGATAATTATCGCCTTCATATCTTATCTGATCTTTTCCTATCTAAGCGGGCATATAAAGATTGCTGAATACCTGCAGATACCCTATGTCGCCGGAAGCGGAGAGCTTTCGGTAATATGCGGCGCCATTTTCGGCGCCGGCCTGGGCTTCCTGTGGTACAACACCTATCCTGCTGAGATCTTTATGGGGGACGTGGGATCACTACCCCTGGGAGCCGCACTGGGAACCGTGGCTGTAGTAACAAAACAAGAATTCACTCTGATACTGGTTGGAGGACTGTTTGTGTTTGAGGCCCTCTCGGTTATCTTCCAGGTGTTTTATTATAAAATGACCGGCGGGCACAGGATATTTCGAATGGCTCCCATACACCATCATTTTGAGATGAAGGGGTGGCCGGAAAGCAAGATAACCATCCGTTTCTGGATTATCGCCATCATTCTGGCGCTATTATCCATGAGCACTCTGAAGTTACGTTAAAGGCGGAGGGGAAAAGGATGAAACCATGCAATATTTGGGTCCAGCATATCGCAAATCCTTTGCATGTCTATTGCCGCCTGATTGATTTCGGGGTGAGCACCAGGTTTTCAAAAAGATTGTGTATTATCTACGAAAAGTGCCTTTATCAAAACTTTTCGAAGGGTCTGAAAAGAAATGGAATTTGTCAAGAAGAAGATCCTGGTAGTAGGCTTGGGTAAATCGGGCATGTCTGCTTCGCGATGGTTAATCAGGGAAGGGGCTGATGTGACTATCGGAGATATACGGCCGGGTCCTGAACTGGACAGAGAATTTTACAACGAGGTGCTTAAACTGGGAGCGAAACTGGAGACAGGATGGCACAAAGAAGAGACATTTATTAACTCGGACATGATAGTGGTGAGTCCCGGTGTCTCACTTGACATAGGTCCTTTGGTAGCCGCCAGAGAAAGGGGTATCCCGATTGTGGGCG
The DNA here is from genome assembly GCA_964418945.1 of uncultured Desulfobacteraceae bacterium. Taxonomy (GTDB): domain Bacteria; phylum Desulfobacterota; class DSM-4660; order Desulfatiglandales; family HGW-15; genus CAYUYB01. Next base: position 11,330 of record CAYQNR010000047.1, on the reverse strand, counting down.
AGATGGAACTGGCCGCACGATTCTTTGATACCCCTGTTGTGGCTGTTACCGGGACAAACGGAAAATCTACTGCGGTAAGCGTGCTGGAGGGCATGCTCAAATCCGCGGGTTTAAGTCTGTTTGTAGGGGGAAATATAGGGAGACCCCTTATGGACTATGTGGCAGGATACCGGGATGCCGACTATGTACTGGTTGAGGTAAGCAGTTTTCAACTGGATTCCATAGAAAAGTTCTGTCCCATGGTCTCTCTCCTGTTGAATATCTCTCCGGATCATCTGGACCGGTATCCCGACTATGAGGCCTATGTGCGATCAAAATTCAAGATCTTTCAGAACCAGGGACCGGGGCAGTACGCCGTATTAAATGATGATGATGAGAGGCTGTCCGTTTTCAGACCCTCGGAGGGGGTGTCAACCCTTCGCTATGGTATGGAAGAGAGAGGTAACCGGAATGCCTTTCTGGAGGGGAAAAAACTGATCGCACGTTTGCCGGGGGCGGAGGAGATGTGTTTGGATATCGGGGGATTCAGACTGCCAGGGACACATAACATTGAAAATCTTATGGGGACTGTCTTGACCGCTCTGGCCTTGGGCTTGGAGCCCGATACAATAGAGCGTTCCATAGGGGATCTTCAAGGGCTTCCCCATCGGATTGAATGGGTGGGGGCACTAAGGGGAATTGATTTCTACGATGATTCCAAGGCTACCAATGTAGATTCAGCTATAAGGTCGATCCAGAGTTTTGACAGACCCGTAATACTGATCGGGGGAGGGCGGCACAAGGGCAGCGATTATATGCCCTTGGTAAGAGCGGCGGCAGGCAGGGTCAAAAAGGCGGTCTTTCTAGGTGAGGCCAAGGACCTTATGGCCGGGTCATTTGAGGGGGTTATCCCGTTCGAGACAGCGGATACAATGGGGGATGCGGTTTCCAAGGCATTTTCCTGGGCAAGGTCTGGTGACGTGATTCTTCTGGCGCCTGCCTGCTCCAGCTTTGACATGTTTCAGGATTACTCCCATAGAGGAAGGGTCTTCAGGGAGAAGGTAGAGGGTCTTTATAATGGCGGATAAAAGGCGATACCAGGGGGGATATGATTACTTGATCCTTATTCCGACCATCCTGCTGTTCTGTATGGGGCTGGTAGCCATATACAGCGCTAGCTCCTTTCTGGCAGGGCACGAACTGAGAGACAGCTATTTTTACCTTAAAAGGCAGGCCTTTTTCGGCCTTATGGGGCTGTGTCTTCTGGTAATTGCCAAGAATATTCCGGTCGGTTTCTATAAGAAGACGGTGTACCCGCTGTTGGTTATAAGCTTCGCCCTCCTGCTAATGCTGTTTTTGCCCGGCATGGGGAAGACGGTGGGCGGGGCCTGTAGGTGGTTAAGGATAGCGGGGTTTTCTCTTCAACCTTCTGAGCTGGCAAAGTTGTCGCTGGCTGTCTATATCGCCTACTCAATGTCAAAAAAGGGCCCCAACATGTCCAGTTTTTCTAAAGGGATGTTACCCCATCTGATCATAGTGGGCGCCTTTATGTTCTTGATACTCCTCCAGCCCGACCTGGGGACCGCGGTTATCATAGGATGCTGGCTGGTCATACTCCTGTTTGTGGGCGGACTTAATCTGTTCCAGCTCGTATCCGTGGCCCTTATATCCGTCCCCATCGTCCTGTGGTTGATCTTGCATGAGGATTACAGATTGAAGCGGTGGTGGGCCTTTCTCAACCCATGGGAAGATCCTCAGGGGCTGGGCTTCCAGATTATTCATTCCTTCCTGGCCTTTGGTTCAGGGGGAATCCTGGGAGTTGGTCTGGGTAACAGCAAACAGAAACTGCTGTACCTTCCCGAGCCCCATACCGATTTCATCCTTTCCATTCTGGCGGAGGAGCTCGGGTTTATCGGCATAATCGCCATAATCATGCTTTTCGGTGTCTTGATAATGCGGGGTATAAAGATATCCCTCGATGCACAGGATCTTTACAGCAGCTATCTGGCCCTTGGTATAACTACGCTGATAGGCCTGCAGGTCATAATAAACATGGGGGTTGTTATGGGACTCCTGCCCACAAAGGGATTGACCCTTCCCTTTCTTAGCTATGGAGGATCGTCTCTGGTGATAAACCTGATAGGTGTAGGGATATTGCTGAGTATATCGGCGAGGAGGTGAAGGGAGGTAAGCACATGGGACACAAGGTGCAGGGCGCAGGGACAACATTCAAACCTTAAGGACAAGGTCTCATGGAATCCAGGAAGGGAACTGAAGACAGAAAGAGTAATGGCCTGAGGGTAATAATAGCCGGTGGGGGGACCGGCGGGCATCTCTTCCCAGGCTTGGCTGTGGCCAAGGAACTTTTAAACAGATACCCGGGATCAGAGATATTTTTTGTGACCGCGGGCAGGGAGATGGAGACCAATATCCTGGCGGATGCCGGATTCCAGCGGGCGACAGTCGCTGTTGAAGGTGTTAAGGGGCGAGGATGGCCGGAGGCATTAAAGGCAATGCTGAAATTGCCATATGGTTTTGGCCAGGCTGTTAATATAATAGTCCGGTTTTCACCGGACCTTGTCTTGGGTGTGGGAGGATATTCCGCCGGCCCGGTGTGCCTGGCAGCCAGGCTTATTGGAGTGCCTGTGGCCGTGCATGAACAGAATTCGTTCCCGGGATTAACGAACCGTTTATTGAGCAGGGTGGCGCATATGGTCCTTATTTCCTTTAAAGAAAGCAGGGATTATTTCCCGGCAAGGCGGGTCTTTTTGACAGGGAATCCGATCCGGGAGGATTTTCTGGAGGGAAACGAGGGAAAAGGAAAAAAATCCACATCTTTCACCGTACTAGTAACAGGAGGCAGCCAGGGCGCCAGGGCTATAAACAAGGCCTTCGTGGGCGCCCTTGAGATAATGAGACACAAAGGGAGGGATCCGGAGGTTATCCATCAGACCGGTGAAAAGGATTTTGATTGGGTTAAGGAGGAATATCATAAAAGGGGACTTCGAGGAGATATTATGCCCTTTATAAAGGATATGCGCCAGGCATATCTCAGGGCGGATATCTTCCTGGGCCGGGCCGGCGCAGGTACCATATTCGAGCTGGCGGCCATGGGAAAACCGTCTATCCTGATACCTTACCCCTATGCCGCCAACAATCATCAGGAGACGAACGCGCGGGTGCTGGCCGGGGTGGGAGGGGCGGAAGTTCTTCTCCAGGAGAACCTCACCCCGGAAAGGCTTGCCGGGCTGCTTACGGGATACATGGATGATTTGGGGGCCCTCCGTAAAATGGGTGAAAGGGCTAGAACAGCAGCCAAACCTGAAGCGGCAAAGGCTATTGTTGACCATTTGGAAGGGATGCTATCAGGGTTATGAAGGTTCTAGGAAAAACCAGGCATATTCATTTTGTAGGCGTAGG
>CAYQNR010000047.1:0-7831 GCA_964418945.1 uncultured Desulfobacteraceae bacterium | reverse complement strand
TGGTGGTTGACGACTATGGACACCATCCCGCTGAGATCATAACTACCCTGAAGACCGCAAAGGAGTGCTGGCCCGAAAACCGGCTGGTGGTTGTGTTTCAGCCTCACAGGTACAGCAGAACCAGGGACCTGTATGATCATTTTGTTATCTCTTTTAATCAGGCGGACATACTTATCGTTGCGCCTGTATATGCTGCAGGGGAGAAGCGGATCAAAGGGGTTGACTCCGACTGGCTGTGCAGGGGAATCAGTAAGCATGGACACAAGGATGTATTTCTGGGCAAGGATCATGATGATATCCTGTCATTATTGTCATCGACGGTGAAACCGGGAGACACGGTAATAACGCTGGGCGCGGGTGACATATACCGTGTGGCGGATGATTTTCTGGCAATGCCCCGGAAAGGGCGGGGCAGGGATACTGGATGACGATATGAACAAGAAGCAGAGGTCGGAATTGGCGAAGATCCTTTCTGAGGGTATTAAATTCGACTGTCCGATGGCTCAGTACACGACTTTCAGAACAGGAGGCAGGGCGGAGGCCGTCTGTTTTCCCGGCGAACCGGATCTCCTGCAGCAGACGGTTTCATACCTGCATAATGAAGGTATCCCCTTCTTAGTCATGGGTAAGGGTAGCAATATCCTAGTAAGGGACATGGGTATTAAGGGGGCTGTGATTATCCTTACCGGTAACCTGGCCGGTTTTGAGAAGCCTCTCCCAGAGGAAGACAGCATGTGGGCAGGAGGAGGGGTGACCATTACGAAACTGCTGTCACACTGCGTTCTCAATGATTTGGGGGGGCTAGAATTTCTTGCCGGGATACCTGGTACGGTAGGCGGCGCGGTTTTTATGAATGCCGGGGCTTTCGGGAAAGAGATCGGGAGAATGGTAGGGGAAATCCTTACAGTGGACAGCAAGGGGAAACCAAATACTGTGCCGGGGACCGATTTGACCTATTCATACAGGCAATCGTCTCTTGCGGAGGGAACGATAATATACAAGGTCAAATTCAATTTATATAAAGTGGACAGGAATAAGATAAAGCGGCGTATTGAAGGCTTCCTGAAAAGAAGAAGGGAGACGCAACCCCTGGATTTGCCGAGTGGTGGATCCGTGTTCAGAAATCCTCCGGGGGATTACGCCGGAAGGCTTATAGAAAAAGCGGGATTGAAGGGGAAAGGTATTGGAGGCGCAAAGATCTCAACCAGGCACGCCAACTTCATAGTTAATACGGGAGGCGCCAGTGCAGATGATATCATCTCGCTTATGAATCTGGCCCGAGACAGGGTACGGGAAGAAACAGGGATCGTTCTTGAACCTGAAGTAAAGGTTGTGGGTTTATGAAGAGAAAGGCTATCTTAGCCAGTCAGTCCGTTAAAAGGAGGAGTCAAAAGGATACGTCAGTGTTCTGGAGGGCTATCCGGGTCGTCCTTTCCCTGTCTTTCAAGGTGTCTGTTCTGGCCATAGGAGTGATTTCTCTGAGCCTGGTTTTTCTTTATTTGTATGAATATCTGGTGTCATCTCCCTATCTTAAATTAGAGCAGGTAATAGTAAGGGGTGTTGATGAAGGTATAAAGCGGGAAATTATAGATATGTCGGAACTAAACGTCGAATCGAGCCTGCTGTCCATCAATCCCGATAAGATTAAGGAGAAGATGGAGAGACACCCATGGGTCAGGTCAGTAAAACTAGAAAAACGGTTTCCCCATACATTGATCATTAGTGCGGAAAAAGAATTACCTGTAGCGGTGGTTGTCCTTGACGGTCTGTCCTATATGAACAGCTGGGGAGAAGTGTTCAAGGAAGTGGGACAGGCGGAGGATAAGGATTATCCGATTATAACCGGTATCTCAACTACCGGAGCGATAAGGGATGCACAGCTTGAAACAGCGGCTTTTGTACTTGATATATTTAAATCAGAAACAGGGGCGTGGTCCTATGAGGAACTTTCCGAGATACATGTCAATGAGGACTGTGATGTATCCATCTTTTCCACCTCTCTGCCTGCTGTTATCAAGATGGGAAACAGGGGACTGCTCACAAAAAAGGATCAACTGAATAAGATAACCAGGCACCTTAGGAAGATAGGACGGATCCATATGGTAAAGTCCATAGATCTGAACTACCAGAACGGTGCCGTTGTTTCTTTTAATAAAGAGAGTTGAAATCATAGTAAGGGGATAAGCTAATGAAGAATGATATTGTTGTAGGCCTGGACATCGGAACAACCAAGATATGTGCCGTGGTAGGCGAAGTAGTCAATGACGCGGTCGAGATCATAGGTCTTGGAAGTCATCCATCCGAGGGTCTCAGGAAAGGTGTAGTTATTAATATAGAAAAGACAGTAGACTCCATTAAGGAGGCTATCGAAGAAGCTGAGACCATGGCCGGATGTGAGATAAGCTCTGTGTATGCCGGTATCGCCGGAGGCCACATCAAAGGATTTAACAGTCATGGAGTGATAGCGCTCAAGGAACGAGAGGTGACCAAAAAGGATATCGAAAGGGTTATCGAAGCCGCCAGCGCCGTCGCCATTCCCATGGACAGAGAAGTCATACACGTTCTTGAACAGGAGTTCATCGTAGATGAACAGGACGGTATCACGAATCCCCTGGGGATGTACGGGGTTCGCCTGGAGGCTAAGATACATATCGTGACCGGAGCGGTAACCTTGGCCCAGAATATCATCAAATGTGCTAACAGGGCGGGTCTGGATGTCCATGATATTGTCCTTCAATCACTGGCTTCAAGTGAGGCGGTGCTTTCCGAGGAAGAACGCAATCTGGGGGTTGCTCTTATCGATTTCGGAGGGGGGACCACGGACATGGCGGTATTTTCAAAAGGCGCTATCAAGCACACAAGCGTTCTGGCTCTCGGAGGGGACAATCTGACCTATGATATATCAATAGGTACGAGGACGCCGAGGCTTGATGCGGAAAAGATAAAAATTAAGTACGGTTGCGCCCTTACCTCAATGATAGGAAAGGACGAGACCATAGAGGTTCCCAGCGTAGGAGGCAGAAAGGAGAGGTCGCTGCCCAGGCAGGTACTTGGGGAGATACTGGAGCCGAGAGTCGAAGAGATATTCACGCTTATTCAGAGTGAATTGATACGCTCGGGACACGACGATATGGTCAATTCGGGAGTGGTTATAACCGGCGGATCCGCAGAACTTCCAGGGGTCAGCGAGATAGCGGAACAGATATTCAATTGCCCCGCTCGCACGGGTTACCCCGAGGGGATAGGAGGGCTCGTTGAGGTTGTAAACAAGCCCATGTACTCTACGGCCGTGGGTCTTGTGATATACGGGGCGAAGAGAGGCAACGAGGATAAGAAATTCAGGATCAGGGACACGAACATATTTGGCAGGGTAGTGGATAGAATGAAGAGATGGTTTAAGGATGTTATTTAATTTGCCTTTGCAGGCACAACAACAAGGAGGGACATCATGAAATTCGAATTTGTTGAAAAGAAAGAGAAATATAAGGCCAAGATAAAGGTAATTGGAATCGGCGGCGGCGGGGGTAATGCCATAAACAACATGATCGCCGCCGACCTTAAAGGCGTAGAATTCATCAGCACCAACACGGACAGTCAGCACCTGGAACGTTCTGCGTGTCCCAGGAAATTGCAGCTTGGGGTCGGTGTAACCCGGGGCCTTGGTTCCGGTGCTGATCCGGAAATAGGGAAACTTTCCGCCGAAGAGAACATTAACGACATCAGAGAGACCGTCTCCGGGGCCGATATGGTCTTTCTCACGGCCGGAATGGGCGGTGGAACAGGTACCGGGGCATCCCCCGTGTTCGCCCGTGAATGCAAGGAAAGCGGGGCATTGACTGTGGCGGTGGTCACAAAACCTTTCCAGTTCGAAGGTGAAAAGAGGATGAGAAGGGCCCTGGCTGGCATAGACAAGCTGAAGAAGGAAGCGGACACCTTGATTATTATACCAAATGAGCGGTTGAAGTCCATAGGCGATAAGAATGCCATGTTCAGGGATCTTATCATCAAGGCGGACGACGTCCTCCTTAACGCGGTCAGGGGGATATCAGACCTGATCATAAGCAGTGGTTTCATAAATCTGGATTTCGCGGATGTAAAAAAGGTGATGTCCGAGATGGGAACAGCCATCATGGGAACCGGCAGGGCCGCGGGTGATAAACGGGCATCCGAAGCCGCGCAGCAGGCAATAAACAGCCCTCTGCTTGAGGATATTTCAATTAACGGCGCCAAGGGCCTACTTATGAACATTACGGCTCCACCGGATATAACCATGGATGAAATTGATGTGGCAAGCAATTACATAAAGGGAGAAGTGGCCGAGGATGCCGAGATCTTCTGGGGCGTGGTCTTCAGGGAAGACATGGGAAATGAGATCCAGGTAACAGTAATAGCCACAGGCATTGACAGGGAAAACTACAGAAAAGTGACGAGGCTAAGGGACGTCACTCCCGAGGAAGCGATCGGCGACTGGACCGTGAAGGTGAACGGTCAGGGCTTGGACCGCTACGAGATCCCGGCATATCAGAGGAAAAGGATGGAAACGGAGCAGCCATCGCAGCTCGTGGAGGATGAAGAGCCCGTAGAAAGCAAGAAGGGTTTTTTCAGAAAGGCGTTTTTTAAGGATGATCTTGATTATCCCACCTTTCTGCGTGCAAAGGCAGACTGATTGAGAGTATCTGATGTCGAGCAAGACAGCTTCCCTTTACAGGTCAAAGCTGGCCGGAGAAAAAGGGGCGATACGTAAAGATTGGGGCGGCAAGATTTCAATAGCACTGGCCTACCCGAATCTTTATGGTGTCGGTATGTCTAATCTGGGATTCCAGGTAGTATATGATCTTCTGAACAGAAGGGATTATGTTGTTGCGGAAAGGGTCTTCCTACCCGAAGAACACGAAATGTCCCTCCATTACGGGGGAGGAAAAGGCCTGCTCTCACTGGAATCCCAGAGCCCTCTCCTCAGATTCGATATTATCGCATTCTCCCTCTCTTATGAGAATGACTACCCCAATATTCTAAAGATCCTGCAAATGGGTAAAATACCTTTGCTAAGTGCTGAGAGGGACAGGTCATATCCTCTGGTCATGGGCGGTGGCATCAATTCTTTTCTCAATCCGGATCCCCTGGCCGGGTTTTTTGACTTTTTTCTCCTGGGAGAGGCGGAGGAGAACCTGAATGGGTTTATAGAGTTTTTCAAGGGTTTGAGGCCGGGATACAGCTCCAGGCAGGAACTGCTGGAAGAACTGGCTCGTGATGTCAGGCACGTGTATGTCCCGGGATTCTATCACACCGGGTATGACAAGGACGGCACTATCAAAGAGAGGATATGCCATAAGAAAGATATTCCCTTGAAGATAGAGTCGGCCCGTAAAAAGTCGTCGGATCTATCTATTGGCAGATCATCCATTCTCTCTTCCCGTACGGAATTCGCCGACAGGATATTGATAGAAACGGGCAGGGGTTGCGGATGGTCCTGTCGTTTCTGCGCGGCGGGATATGTGTATAGGCCCCCCAGGGCCGGGGATAAAAAGGAATTGATTTCGTGTGTGGATAAGGCCGTTGAAGAGGCCGGGCGGGTCGGCTTGTTAAGCCCATCCGTGCTGGATACACCGGGAATCGAGGAGATATGCTCCAGGATTACCGAAAAAGGGGGGAATTTCTCGCTAGCCTCCTTGAGAGCGGACCTGCTGACGGAGAATATGCTCTTACAGATGAAAAAGACAGGTCAGAGGAGCCTGGCCATAGCCCCTGAGGCGGGTTCAGAAAGACTTCGCAGGGTTATCAACAAACACCTCACCAAGGATCAGATAACAGAGGCAGCCCGGATGATAGCAAGGGTGGGTGATTTTTCCGTAAAGCTCTATTTCCTTATCGGCCTGCCCACCGAGACAAGAGAAGATGTTGCGGAGATTGTTGATCTTGTTAAATCAATGAAACATAACATGATAAAGGAATCCAGAACCAGAGGAAGGATCGGACTTATCACCCTTAGCGTTAACTGTTTTATCCCCAAGCCCTTCACTCCCTTTCAGTGGTTTCCCTTGGAGGCGGTGGAGAGCCTTAAGGAAAAACAGAAGTGGCTTAAGAAGGCGTTTTCAAAGGAAGGTGGTGTCAGGATCAACTTTGACGTTCCCAAGTGGGCCTATGTCCAGGCCCTCCTATCCTTGGGAGACAGGAGGGCAGGTTCCATGCTTATGCTGGAACGTGAATTCAAAGGCGACTGGGCAAAGGCCTTCCGGCACTCGGACCTCAACCCGGACTTTTTCGTGCGCCGTCCGAAGGGCCTTGACGAGATCTTCCCCTGGGATTTCATTGATCATGGCATACGCAAAGAATATTTAATAAAGGAATACAAGCTTGCACTCAGGGAAGAGGAGTCCGACATCTGCCACGTCGGAAAATGCGACAAATGCGGTGTGTGCGAATTAAAATAGAAGTAGACCAAATTAATCTTAACAAGAGTAATATTATGATATATTTTCTATCACTGGATGTTGTGCCCTTTGGCGAAAATATCCATGCTTGATGCAGTAATTATTTTGCGCCAAAGCAAAAAAAGTTGCGTTTTTTTTGCTTTATGGCAAAAATATACACATGATAATTCCAAGATATTTAAAGGCGCCGGTTAGCCAGGATCTCAAGGAAAAGATGGTTTTTATCTCAGGCCCCAGACAGGTCGGGAAAACCGTGCTGGCCAAGACTTTTCTTAAAAAGGAGAATGACCGTTATTATAACTGGGATAATCGTGAGGATCGGAAGAAAATATTATCTGCCCGATGGCCTGCGGATAGATGCACAATCGTCCTTGATGAGCTTCATAAATATCGGCGCTGGAAGGGCTGGATCAAGGGAGAGTATGATTCTCATGGAGAAAGGATAGCCTTTCTGATTACCGGGAGCGTCAGGTTGGATATATATCGGAAAGGGGGCGACTCCTTACAAGGGCGCTATCACGCACATCGTCTTCATGGGTTATCAATAGGTGAGCTGCAGAACGTAACCATTCTCCCCAAACCAGGAGAAAAGATTGAATTTCCCGGCGCTTATGATAAGGATCTGATTACCGCATTATTCCAATTCGGTCCGTTCCCTGAGCCATTTCTAAAACAGGACAAGAAAAGTCTCAGGAGATGGCGGAAGGAGCGTATGGATCGTTTTTTTCGGGAGGATGTTCGTGATCTGCAAAATATCCGGGATCTTTCGTCAATGGAAGTGCTGGCAGATATGCTTGCAGACCGCGTGGGCAGCCCGCTTTCTCTCCAGTCTATGCGTGAGGACCTGGAAGTCAGCCATAGAGCAGTATCGAACTGGATGGAGATACTGGAAAAACTTTATTTCTGTTTTAGAATAGGTCCATTTAGTCACAGCGCTGTCCGCTCTCTAAAGAAGGCATCAAAGGTATACCTGTGGGACTGGTCTTCCATAGATGATGAAGGTCCCCGTTTTGAAAATCTTGTTGCCGGGCATCTCCTGAAAATGAGCCATGCCCTCGAAGATCAGGAAGGTTACAGGATCGGCCTCTATTATTTAAGAGACGCAAACAAGAGGGAAGTGGATTTTCTGGTGACACACGATAAAAAACCTTGGTTCGCGGTTGAATGCAAGACATCAAGTCGTGATGTAAACCCTGCGTTAAATTATTTTGGAGAAAGACTCGGAATACCTTACCTCTATCAACTCACTCTGGAACCAGGGGACGACATCCTTGATGGCATGGTAAGGGTCATGCCGGCAGCCAAGTTTCTGGCCGCGCTTCCCTAAAAGAGGGGGGGGGTAGATGGCTGCGACTATATTTTTTTAAGAGGATGAGGTGCGCCCGATGCTGAAACCCTAT
>CAYQNR010000046.1:0-23819 GCA_964418945.1 uncultured Desulfobacteraceae bacterium | reverse complement strand
CATTGAAACGTTAATAGATATAAAAATCATCAAGTTATAAGATGGCACAAAAATTGCCAGTAAATAATGTAATTTATGAAGAAGAGGATGAGACTTCTGCATTATGAAAAATGGGCGAAATGATGTCAATAAATTTTGGGCTGGTTTTCGTAAATCGGTTATAAGATGCGGCATTTCTGAATCTGATGCGGACTGGTATGCGAAATGGGGAGAAAAATTTGCAGTGTCAATTAAGGGAAAACCTTTACGTCAACGAACAGGAGAGGATATCCTTTCATTTATATCAAAATTAAAAAATGATAAGCGCATTCAAAAGTGGCAAATAGACCAGGCGCGTAAAGCTCTCTATATTCTCTATTACAAGCATCTTAAAATACCTTTAAATATTGATGAGTCAAAAAAATCTAGCCTTGAAATGGCGCATGAAGGGTCAAAGGAAAAAGAAATCTTCAGAGATAACCTGTCCACGAAAAAAGAATTTGAAAAGTCAAATAAAGGTCTTATTGAAAAAATAAAAAGAGAAATAAGATACCGGCATTATTCAATAAAGACCGAACAATCATATCTTGACTGGGTAATAAGGTTTTTAACATTTCATGAAGGAGCACCGGCTGAAACCCTGACCCATGATGATATTCGAAGATACCTTGATTATCTTGCATTAAACAGGAAAGTAGCTGCCAGCACACAAAATCAGGCGTTGAATGCAATAGTATTTTTATATACTCAGGTATTGAAACGCGATCCGGGCGATTTCAGTGATTTTTATCGCGCAAAACGTGATAGAAAGGTTCCGGTGGTTTTAACGGTTCAGGAAATAAACATATTAATGGAACATCTGGACGGTGTATCATGGCTCATGGCAGGATTACTCTATGGGGCTGGGCTTCGCATAATGGAATGTATACGTTTGAGGATCAAGGACGTTGACTTTGCGCAAAACCGGATTGTAGTGCGAAGCGGGAAGGGGAAAAAGGACAGACTTACAATTCTGCCGGGGAAATATAAAGATGATTTGAAAAGACAGGTTGATTACGCGAAAGAGTTGTTTCAAAAGGATTTAAAAAACGGCTTCGACGGGGTTTATATATGGCCCGGATATGACAGGAAAAATCCAGGAGCCAAAAAGGACTGGATATGGCAGTATGTCTTTCCCTCGTCTAATTTGAGCGTTGATCCTCGCAGTAATAAGGTCCGGCGACATCACACGGACCCCAGCAACCTGCGAAAGGAAATAAAAACCGCGGCACGTTCAGTAGGTTTAAGCAAGCAGGTTACGCCTCACACCCTAAGACACAGCTTTGCTACTCATCTGCTTGAAAAGGGATACGATATTCGAACAGTGCAGGCGCTTTTGGGCCACGCGGATGTTTCAACTACTATGATCTACACACATGTGCTTAATAAACCGGGCGTGCCTGTATTGAGTCCGGCGGATTTTTAATGGATAAATCCAGTATAAAAAAAATTGATATTTCATTTCACACATGATATATGGTTCACCCGTCTTTTTAGACAATATTGGTTCTTGTAATAATCTTTTTTATTCACCTAAAATGTTTTTCCCGTGTGCTCGATAAATGTTTTATATTAATATCGTGATAATTCAAAATAGTCTAATACCAGACAGGATTACGTAACTCAAAGAATATTCCGCTAATTACGTTATCCTGTTTAATATCTGAAGGAGAGAATTATGATCCATATGCAGGGCGTAACCAAGTATTTCGGAGATGTATGCGCTGTATATCATGTAGACCTTGAAGTACGAAAAGGAGAAATCATGGGCCTGCTGGGACCTAACGGTGCCGGAAAGACCACTACCATGAGAATGCTTACTGGTTTTCTCAGGCCCACATCAGGCACTATCCGGGTCAAAGAATACGATATAGCCGAACAACCGCTGGAGATAAAGAAACTCATGGGATACCTGCCTGAATCAGCTCCGCTCTATCATGAAATGCTGACCTTCGATTATATGAACTACGTAGCGGATATCCGGGATCTTGATAAAAGCCGTAAAATCTCCAGGATAGACCACCTAGCAGACCTGTGCGGTATAAATGATGTTATGCATAAGCCCATAGGAGAGCTATCCAGGGGTTACAAGCAAAGGGTGGGCCTAGCCCACGCCATGATGAATGATCCGGAAATACTGGTACTTGACGAACCCACTTCCGGGCTTGATCCCAATCAGATCATCGAGATAAGGGATATTATAAGACAGATCGGAAAGGAAAAAACCATCATTCTATCCACCCATATACTGAGTGAAGCCGAGGCCACATGTGACCGCGCGGTTATCATCGACAGAGGGAAAATAGTCGCAGACGCGGACGTGGAAACACTCAAACAGTCGGCAGGAGGGGAACATGTTATCTACATTTCCCTTCGAAACGCCCGATTCGAAGAAGTCGAAGAAGGGCTAGGCCTTGTAAAAGGCCTTGAGGGGATTGAAAGGATGGATGAAGATAATGGTACGATCAGTCTAAGGCTTATTTGCAGATCCGGGACAGATATGCGCGAGGGGATCTACCATAGGATAAAACAGACGGACTGGATACTGCTGGAACTCCATCAGGAGGCCAGGACCCTGGAAAGGGTCTTCCAGGAACTCACCAGGGAGAAATAACATGAAACGGTTTGTTGACATATTTAGAAAAGAGTTCAAATCCTACTTTGTCTCTCCCATTGCTTATATAGTCATATCCATATACCTGCTGGTCACAGGGTGGTTCTTTTTTTCAACCTTTTTCATCTATAATCAGGCAAGCCTCAGATATTTCTTCGACCTTCTTCCCATAATATTCTCCTTTGTGATTCCTGCTCTTACGATGAGGCTTTTTTCAGAAGAGTTTAATATAGGATCCTATGAGATCCTTCGCACAATGCCGGTTACATTGCTTGATATTGTCCTGGGCAAGTTTGCCGCCGCCGTGGTTTTTACGGGGATAATGCTGGTACCGACCCTGTCCTATCCTGTATGTATCTCTTTCATGGGCGAGCTGGACTGGGGGCCGGTAGCAGGAGGATATATAGGCGCGATTTTTCTTGGAGCGGTATACTCGTCTATAGGCCTGTTCGCCTCGGCCCTCACCCGCAACCAGATCATTGCGTTTATTATAGGGGTTACCGTCTGTTTCGGCCTGACGCTTATCGACAAGATGCTGTTTTTCCTTCCTGGGTCGTTAGTGGGGCTTTTCCAGCAAATCGGCGCAGACTATCATTTTCAAAACATCGCAAAGGGGGTTATAGATTCCAGGGATATCCTGTACTTTTTGAGCGTTAGTTTTGTCGGTCTTTATGCAACAGTTCTTGTTTTAAAGGCCAGGGATTAGAACCGGGGAGAAATGCAGATGGGAATAAAAGAAAGGTCCGGAGACTTAATAAGATTCATAGTCTATTTAGTTGTTGTAGTGCTTATCAATGCGGCCGGCATGACCCTGTTTTTCAGGGTCGACCTAACCTCCAACGGGATCTACTCACTCTCCAGGGCCAGCAAGGAGGTGGTATCCACCCTGTCGGAACCATTGACTGTCAATGCTTTTTTCACCAAAAACCTTCCTGCCCCTTATAATAACACGGAAAGATACCTTCGTGATCTGCTCCAAGAATATGCTGTATATGCCAATAACTATTTCAACTACCGGTTCTACGATGTAAGCTCCGAAGACATAGAGGGGTATCAGGGTACCGGAACTAATCAGGCACTGGCCAGGAGTTACGGTATCAGTCCGGTCCAGATCCAGCATATTGAAAAAGATGAATTGAAATTCAAAACAGCGTATATGGGGCTTGTCATGATTCATGGCGACATGATCGAACCTATCCCCACCATTGCCTCGACTAACAGACTGGAGTACCGTTTTACTACTGCCATTCAGAGACTTAACAATAAGATCGGCGCGTTCCTCGGCCTGGAGGACAAGATAAAGATCAGGCTGTTCCTCTCCTCTTCCCTGGAGGCGGTCGCTCCCTATATACCTCTTGAGGGGCTTTCCCAACTTCCCGAAGAAATAGAAGGTATTATTAACGACCTTAACACAAGATGTTACGGAAAGCTGGAATTCCAATATGTGGACCCTTCGAAAGAACAGGATATAGAGAAGCAAATAGAGAGATATGATATCCTGTCACTTGAATGGCCGGATCTCCGGGAAAAAAATATCAAGTCCGGTAAAGGATATGCCGGTCTTATTATGGAACACGGGGACAAGTCCATGTCCATTCCCCTTATACAGGTCTATCGTCTTCCTTTTGTAGGTACGCATTATGAATTGACGGATGTGGATGTATTGGATGAGTCCATTAACAATAGCCTGGAATCCCTTTTAAACATAAATGAAGATATCGGTTATCTGGCTGACCATGGTTCTCCGGCTTTGTGGGGAGGGACTTCGGAACTCCAGGGGGTGCAAGACCAGGAGTCCCTTTCCAATTTTAACAGGCTTGTATCCGGGACTTACAATATCAAGGAGATCCTCCTGTCGGAGGAAGAGATCCCGGAGGGACTTGACTGTCTCGTAATCGCGGGCCCCACGGTGGAGTTTGCTGATTACGAGCTTTTTCAGATAGATCAATTCGTGATGAAAGGTAATAATCTGGCCTTATTCCTCGATGTCCTGGTCGCGGACGAGAGCGTTTCAAATGTGTCATTAAATCAGGGGAGCATGTTTGTTTCCCTGGACACGGGTCTTGAAAATCTCCTGAAGCATTACGGGGTAAGCATAAAGAGATCACTGGTGATGGATGAAAACTGCCATAAGCAGGAACTTTCACAGACCTACGGGGGCGGTGAACTTGATATCTACTTTATCCCCTATATCAAGGACAGATTTATAAACAAGGAGCTGCCCTTTATGAATAATATAAAAGGTCTGGTGGTGTCCAAGATATCGCCTCTGGAATTGAACCAGGAGCGTATCCAGACACAAGATATCAAGGCCCGAAGGCTTTTTTCATCGTCCGAGAGATCCTGGGAGATGAAGGATTCCATTAATCTCAATCCTCTGGCTATAAGCCCTCCATCCCAGGATTCCGAATTCGGCAGTATGCCCCTGGCATACATCCTTGAAGGAGAATTCACCAGCTATTTTGCCGATAAGCCAATACCTGAAAAGGAGTCCAAGGAAGAGGAGGAATCTCCAGAAACCGATGAACAAGAACCCCTAGAGGAAAAACCGGAGCTGGATCTATCCGGGATAAAGAGTGAAGGGGCGCTCCTTTCCAGGGGAAAGCCCGGAAAGATATTCTTGATGGGTTCTTCAGAGATTCTCAAGGACTATATCCTTGACTCGCAGGGAACCAGCACCAACGCCACTTTTATCCTGAACCTTATCGATTACCTGAACAACCGGGAACAAACTGCGATCATGCGGGCCAAGGAGACCACTTTTAATCCTCTTATGGAATTATCGGGGCAAGCAAAGTCCACGGTAAAGTATTTCAATATAGTAGGACTTCCCTTGCTGGCAGTGTTTTTCGGACTTTTTGTCTGGTTTAGGAGGCATAGCCGGAAGCAGAAGATCCGGGGGATGTTCAGTAGATAGTGTCCATCCAGAAACAGTTGATTTCTAGATGGAGCTTTCAGACTTCGACGAGCCTTCTCGGCCATGAGACATGTCGACGAGCTCATGTCGAGCCGCTCGAGGCCGAATGGCTCAGTCGAGGCGCAGTCAGCGAACAGCGGTAAGCTAAGGCTATGCTTTTAATGTCTTTTGGTGATAGCTGAATGCTGATTGCTGAAACGTTGGTTTGTGCATGAGCGCTGGATAGAGGGTTAGCTATGAAAATCAATAAAGAGTGGCTCATACTTGTTCTTATAATACTTGCACTTATCCTGTACCTTGTTTTGCGAGAACAGGACAGGGTCCATTACAGCCTACCTGATATCCCGCAAATTTTGCAGGGCGAGATATCCAGGCTGGAGATATCCAAACCCGAGGACGGGGCTGTTATAGAGAAAAGGAACGATAATTGGATTATCAGTCCCCAGGGATATCTGGCCGATTCGTTTCTTGTGGAAAGCATGCTTGAATCCGTTAAAAAGCCCCTTATTACGGCCATGGTTTCTGACTCAAAGAACTATACGCGTTATGGTCTGGATAGGGATAAAAAGATTGGTGTGAGGCTCTTCTCTGAAGATATTTTGAAGAGGGAGATGGAGCTGGGCGAAACAACAGACTCCGGCCGCTATACATTCATAAAACTGCCCGGAGACCACCGGGTCTATCATGCCAGGGATGATCTCCGGAATAAATTCAACAAGGATATAGACGAATTAAGGGACAAAACCGTCCTTTCTTTCAGCAAGCAAGATATCCGGGAGATGGAGATTACCAAGGATTCCAATTCCCTGGTCCTGGTTCTTGCGGAACAGGTTCAAGCTGAAGAAGACGGTGATAAAGCAAAAACAATCTGGCAGACTTCTGAGGGGAAAGAGGTGGAAGAATCATTACCAGAAGACCTGCTGTCGTCGCTATTTAGGCTGTCGTGCCGGGAGTATCTTTACGAGACAGGGAAAGAGGACTTAAAAAATCCATTGTACACTATCAGGCTAAAGGGTATGAAAGAATACACTCTTTCCATATTTTCCGGAATAGATGATGATCAGGCCTGCAAGGCCACATCATCTGAAAATGATTACGCCTTTATCCTGGCTGACTGGCGGGTTGATAAGATTATTGAAGCCGCTGATAAGATACTAGAGTGTCCGGAAAGATCCTAAATTAACATTTTGGAACGAAAGGAGATAAAAATGACCGCAAAACTTATCAAAGGGACGGAAATAAGGGAGGAAATCCTAAATGAGGTCGAAGAGGAGGTAAAGAAGATCAAGGCCGAGCATGGCATCGTACCGGGCCTTGTCACCATACTGGTAGGAGAGAATCCTGCGTCGATGTCTTATGTCAGCCTCAAGATCAAGACAGCAAACCGACTGGGCTTTAAGGAAATACAGGACAACCAGTCTGAAGATATTTCGGAGCAGGAGCTCCTGGCCCTGATCGACAAATACAATAACGATGATTCCATTCATGGTATTCTTGTCCAGCTCCCCCTCCCCGAACATATTGATGAAAAAAAGGTGCTGAATGCCATTGACCCGGATAAGGACGTGGACGGGTTTCATCCCGTCAATGTCGGGCGTCTCATGATCGGCGGTTCCGAGGTAAAATTTCCGCCCTGCACACCCGCGGGTATCCAGGAGATGATAGTACGTTCCGGGGTGGAAACCAGCGGTGCCGAAGTAGTGGTGGTGGGGCGTTCCAATATAGTAGGCAAACCCATCGCCAATATGATGCTTCAGAAAGGACCTGGTGCCAATTCAACCGTTACGGTAGTCCATACCAGGACAAAAGACATGGCTGAGCATTGCAGACGTGCGGATATCCTGATCGTAGCGGCTGGAGTCCCCGGTCTGGTTAAACCCGAATGGATTAAACCGGGGGCATGTGTAATAGATGTAGGTGTGAATCGCGTGGGTGAAAAGATAAGTGAAAAGACAGGTAAAAAAGTCGCTATTCTCCGCGGAGACGTGGACTTTGACGCGGCCAAGGAGATCGCCGGCTTTATCACGCCCGTACCGGGTGGTGTGGGCCCCATGACCATAACCATGCTGATGAAGAACACACTTGCTTCCCTGAAGTTCAAGCTGGGGATAGAGTAATTTTTTACGTTATATCATGATTATCCCTCTTATCCTAGAAAAGACGGTCAGCCTTTACGCGGATAGGGAGGCGGTTGTCTGCGGCGGAAAACGATTCTCCTATGGCCAGTTCACGGGCAGGGTCTATCGCCTGGCCAACTCTTTGCGTTCCCTGAATACGGTTAAGGGAGACCGCGTAGCCATCCTGCATCAGAATAGTCACGAATATCTGGAAAGCTATTTTGCCCTTGCCCAGGTGGGTGCTGTACTCGTGCCTCTCAACTTCAGGCTTTCTCCCGGCGAGCTTTCCTTTATACTCAAGGATTGCGGGGCCGAAATCTTGATTGCATCGGACCGCTTCGGAGAAAAGGTGGAGGCAATCCTTGGGACAGAGACTTCCTTAAGCCGTATCATGTGGACAGGCGCCGGCCCAAGGGAGATGGCCTGCGATTTCTTCGGTTATGAGGAATTGATAGATTCCGAACAAGACACTCCTCCTCCCGTACCCAGGCTAAATGATAGTGATATAGCCACTATATATTACACCAGCGGGACAACAGGGACTCCCAAGGGCGTCATGCTCTCCCACGGGAATATATGCTTCCATTCCCTTGCAGCTATTGCCGAGTTCAAACTAGATGATCATGATAATTGGATACACGTAGCCCCTCTCTTTCATCTTGCCGATGCATGGGCTACATTTGCCATTACCTGGGTGGGAGGCAAGCATATCATTGCCCCGGATTTTGAACCGTCCTTAATCCTTTCCCTTATGGAAAAGGAGGAGGTAACCATTACCAACATGATCCCCACCATGTTGAACATGCTTATCAACAGTCCTGATGCCGGGTCCATGCGCTTTGCGTCTCTCAGGGCTATCCTGAGCGGCGGTGCTCCCATAGCCCTGGAGATAGTGAAAGGAATCATTGAGACTTTTAAGTGTGAGTATATACAAACATATGGGATGACGGAGACAAGCCCATATATTACCGTCTCTATCCCGAAGAAGGAATTTTATAACCTTTCCCCGGAAGAGCTTCTGAATTACAGGGCCAAGACAGGCCGGCCTTTTATAGGAGTTCATCTGAAAGTGATCAGGGAAGATGGCACGGAAGTAAAAGCCGATAACACTGAAGTGGGCGAGATAATCGTGAAAGGAGACGTCGTAACAAAGGGATACTGGAATAGACCGAGGGAGACGGCTGATGCCATAAAGAACGGCTGGCTTTACACCGGCGACCTTGCCGTAATCGATAAGGAGGGATACGTTAATATAGTCGATCGAAAAAAGGATATGATCATCACCGGTGGGGAGAATGTATATTCAATCGAAGTAGAGAATGTACTGTATTCCCATCCCGCTGTTCTGGAGGCCGCGGTTATAGGCGTGCCCGACTCCAAATGGGGAGAGGCGGTAAAGGCTGTAGTGGTCCTGAAACCAGGTGTCAGGGCCTCTGAAGATGAAATTATCCGATATTGTAAAAGCTGTATAGCCGGATACAAGACACCCAAATCCGTTGATTTTGTCGCCGAAATACCCAAGACCGGTTCGGGAAAGATCTATAAGAAAAGTCTAAAAGAGATGTATCTTAAGTAATTATTTGCTCCCGGACTTGCTTCTCAATTGATCCATTTTTTTAATGGTAGCCTTTAAGTATTTTGCGAAATCGGCCCCGGTTTGAAATCGATTGTCAGGGTCTTTTTCCAGGGCCTTGTTTATTATCTGTTCGCACACCTTTGGAACCTTGGGGTTTATCTCCCGGGCCGAAGGGTGTTTTACCTGGGTAATCTGATAAAGAAGGTTTGTCATGTTTTTACCGTGAAAAGGAACCTGACCGGTCAATAATTCAAAGAAGACAGCCCCTAAGGAAAATATATCCGAACGTCCGTCCATCTTTTGACCGTTGACCTGTTCGGGAGACATATAATTAGGAGTTCCGAGAACAACGCCGCTTTTGGTCTGAGAGGATGAAATCGCCTTTGCGATTCCAAAATCCGTGACCTCTATCTTTCCATTTTTCAAAAGCATTATATTGCCCGGTTTAACATCCCTGTGTATTATCCCTCTGCCGTGGGCATAATCCAGGGCCATGGCTACCTCGCTAACCATGGACAGCACTTTCCTGAGAGGGAGAAGTGTCCCTTTTTTACAGTATTGACGAAGGTCATCTCCTTCCAGGAATTCCATGGCCAGAAAGGTCAGCTCATAGTCTTCTCCCACATCATAGATCGATACAATAGAGGGGTGTGACAACTTACCGGCGATCTCCGCCTCCTGAAAGAACCTGTTCTTTATCTCTTTTACCCTGGTCTCTTCAAACTCATCAGAGAATCGGATGGTCTTAATCGCCAGGCGACGGTGGATCTTGGGGTCCATGGCCTCATAGACTATGCCCATCGCACCTTGACCTATCTCCCTTATAATCTCGTAACGCCCCACGGTAGGTTTGATTTCCAGGTCGTCAACCACCATTATCTTTTGTTCTTTTTTGCCTTTGGAATCGCTTACAGGGACAGCGCCTATCACCTTTTTTAATTTGGGAATGCGTTCATTTAGGTCTCTGAAACTCCTGTCGTTTTGAGCTATATACTCATAAATTGCAATAGCCTTATTTATCATTCTTTTGCGTTCGTAATCCAGACCGAGGTTATAGATGACATCCTTCATGGAGGCGTCCAGGGGGCTGTTTCTGAATTTCTCAAAGGCGAGATCGAGCAAACCCTGGCTCTGAAAGCTCAAGCCCAGCATCCGGTTTGATTCCAGAAATTCCTTGGATCTGGTCTTGATTGCTCTCTGGGTGGTAATTAGATCACTGATGGAAACCTCCACGTATAATGTGACCAGGGCAAGGCAGATATAGACTGTCTTGAACCAGATATCCAGGGCTACGAAAGAGACAATGCCGATCAGGATAACAAGCAGGAAAAACCCCCCGATAATACTGATACGGTTGATCTGGACAGAACGGGGCAGGACAAATGAGGAAAACATGATAATCAACAAGAGAAAAAACCCTTCGATATGGGGCATGGCGGCCGGACGCCTCAGATAACCTCCACCGAGCAGGTCTTCCAGGGCATTGGCGATGAATTCCACTCGGGGCATTTTCGGATCAACAGGGGTATTTACAGACGCACTGTCTCCAGCCGTATAGCCCAACAACACGATCTTGTCGTCAAATACCGCGGGCACCTTTTTAACTTTCATAATATCGACAAATGAATAATAGGGAAAGGATCGCCTTCCTCCCTTAAACTTGATTAATATCTCCCCTCCCCGGAGCGGAATAAGGGATTTTGAGAGTTGAATCCCGTTGTCTTGGAAGGCAATCTCATCATATTTAAGCCCTATATACTCCAGGGCCAGCCTAAAGGCCATGGAGGGTATGATATGTCCCCTATAATCGAAAAGGAGCAGATGAAGACGACCGTCCATCAACCGGTCCGGGGAGAGGTTTATGTGGCCCAGGCCGTGGCTGTTAGAGACTAATTCCGGAAAAGGAGTGGTCAGCTTATTAACAGAGGGATAGTCTTTTTGTCTTGTTTGGATCCCTGTCAGTTCTATCCTGTTTTCATTCACCACAGAGCCTTCCGTTAATACGAGTTCTGTATCGTATTCCCCAAAAGTACCCATAACGGGTAGAATTACATTGCCTGCGTCTTTTATGGCCTGGATGAAGATCTTGTCATTGTCCAGCTTCTGCTCGATCTCGGCTAATCTTTCCACAAGCCAGGGATCTGGAGTTTCCGGCCCGGCTTTTGTCAGGACCTCCTCATAGAGCCCCCTTAACTCCTTCAGCCCCTGGTTTTTTTCCCTTTCATCGAATATCAAATCCAGACCTATCAGCCTGGCTCCGTTGTCTCCCAGAATATCTATCATTTCCGCGATAACACTGCGAGGCCAGGGCCAGGATCCCAGTTGATCGAGGCTCTTTTCATCTACATTTACGATAGCGATTTTACCGGCACCCATAGAGGGAGTCAGGGCCAGACGCATCTCAATACCGTACAGGACCTTCTCAAGTGATTCAAAGGCATTAAAGGACAGGAAGGAGAACAGGATAAATATACATGATATGATGACTCCTCCCAGCAGGTCTTTTTTATTGATATTCACTTCTGTCATTTTTTTATTGGCTTCTCAGCACCCCGTGTAATGCCTTACGGAAAGTTTGCCCATGTACCGAAAAAGCTTGAAATCTTTTTGTAGATTAGATATTTAAATATATGAAAATTAATTCAATGTCAAAAAATACTTTGTTGAAATGAACTACGGCAGGAATCCGGAATATGCCTGAAGTTTGGCCTATCAATTCGGGGCAGGCTTGCCCAGCCCGGAATCACAGCCCGCATAAAACTTACGGCATAATACGCAAAGGTTGAGGATTATATCCATGATGGTGGATGAAAAGGCAAGAGAGGCGGTGAAACTTGAACCCAGGAAGAATTCTTTTTCCAGGCGCAAACTGGGAGAATTACTGGTGGAAACAGGTCTTCTGGGTTCTGATCAATTAACCGAGGCCCTCAAGGCCCAGAAGGAAAACGGCAAAAGATTGGGTGAGACATTGATAGAATTGAAGTTCATCTCCGAGGAGGAGATGGCCTTTGCCCTGGCAATGCAGTTAAAGATCCCGTACATCGACCTAACCGATTATCCGGTACATGTTGATGCCCTGGAAAGCCTTCCCAGGGAGATTTCCAATAAATTCAGGTGTGTGGGCATTGAATTAAAGAACAATATCCTCAACGTGGCCATGGCCGATCCCCTAGATCTCCATATGATCAAGGACCTTCAGTTCATAACAGGTTACAACATCCAGCCTTCCATCTCCACCCCCAGCCAGATAATGAATACCCTGCAAAAGCACTATAGCCCGGAAAAGACTCTCAGCCAGGTTGCGACTGAATTTGAAGACGGCGAAGTCATGGAGTTTTTGCCGGAAGAAGGGATTGAAGACGAAGAAGAGCTCTCGCCGGAAGAATTCAAGGATTCGCCTTTTGTAAAGATGGTGGACCTGATAATCAAGAATGCCATCAAGCGCGGGGCGAGTGATGTGCACATCGAGGCCCAGGAAAACCAGGTAAGGGTGAGGAACCGTATTGACGGAGTGCTTCAGGATTCTATCAAACTCCCAAAGTGGACACAGCCTATTATTATCTCACGTATCAAGGTCCTGGGTAGTATGGATATCTCCGAGAAGAGACTTCCCCAGGATGGAAGGATAAAGGTAAGGTCAAGGAATATGTCCGTGGACCTGCGTGTCTCCACCCTCCCCACTTACTACGGAGAAAAGGCGGTTATAAGGATACTGAACAAGGAAGAGGCCTTTCTTACTCTGGATGAGATGGGGTTCGCAGAAAAAAGCCTTACTCTCATTAACGGTTTCATAAAACAACCCCAGGGCATGATTCTGTTTACGGGACCCACCGGCAGTGGAAAGACCTCTTCCCTTTATGGCTGTATGAGGGAAATCAGATCCGAAGAGGTCAATATCATTACGGTTGAAGATCCTGTGGAATACGAACTGGCGGGCCTTAACCAGGTACAGATAAACGAAAAAGTAGGGCTGACCTTTCCCTTTATATTGCGCTCGATCCTGAGACAGGACCCTAATGTAATCATGGTTGGTGAGATAAGGGATTTGGAAACCGCCGAAATTGCCCTCCAGGCCTCCCTCACCGGGCATCTCGTGCTTTCGACCCTTCATACCAACGATGCCCCGTCGGCGGTGACAAGGCTTATTGACATAGGGATGCCTCCCTATTTGATCGCCTCCGCCATACTCGGTATAGTCGGTCAGCGCCTGGTGAGAACGATATGCCCCGACTGCAAAGAAGAGTATGTCCCTGATCCGGAACTCCTCTCGCGGCTGAGCCTCAGCAGGGAAGAATTGCCCTTTAAATTCTACCGGGGGGCGGGTTGCCCGAAATGCGGTCATGTAGGATATAAAGGACGCACTATTATTGAAGAAGTGATGGTTATGGGCCATAAAATGAGAGAGCTTATACAGGTCTCCTCTTCGATTGATGTGATCAGGGAAGCTGCCATGGCCACGGGCATGGCCAACCTTGGGGTAAACGGTTTGAGAAAAATAGAGATGGGCATTACCACACTGGATGAGGTTTTAAAGGCGGTGCAGCAAAAGGAAGAGTTGACCAGCATATGCCCCTATTGCGGAAGACAGGTCAGCCTGAATTTCAAGGATTGTCCCTACTGCAAAAAACCCCTGGTTCCTTCATGCAGTTCCTGCGGCAGGATAGTCCAGCCCGACTGGGTGGTCTGTCCATATTGCCGAAACGATTTGACTTCGCAATAGTAGCCTTCCCTACACCATCTATTTCCTGCTTGACTATTCCTTTTATTATCTATATGTTATCGGATAATTATACTGGTTATCAATGAGCCTGGCCTGGTTCAAGGCAGATGCAGAATGATAAAAATATTGGATTCCGCGATCAAGTCGCGGAATGACATTAAGCGAAATGCGAGATAAAAGCATCTTTTGGTTTTTTGACATATGATAAGGGTTCAAGGACAATAAAAAGATTTTAAGAGAGATCCTGATGAAATGTAAAAACCACCCTAACCGTGAAGCGGTGCATTTCTGTGAAAGTTGCGGAATACCAGTCTGCGAAGAGTGTACCGAAGAGCCTACCCCGGGCCATTTTTTTTGTTTCCAGTGCGCCATGCTGCAGGCCGTATCCGGCGCCGGCACCTCTCTCAAGGATAAGCGAGAAAGGGCCACTGAAAAGAAGGTTAAAAAAAAGAGGGAATGGGGTCCGTTCCAGTATTTCGTGATCCTCTCCTGCGTCCTGATCGCGGTCATGTGGGGGGTGATCATCTTCGGAAGACCTGAAGAAGCACCCGGACAAAAGATTGATTATGCAAATCAGGAGCGGGTATTTCTGTTTATGGTCAACAGCTCAATAAAGCGTTACCATTTCTATGAGGGCAATAAATATCCGGAAACTCTGACCGACCTTGTACCCAAATACCTGCCAATGAATAAAGAGAGCCTTCCGGAGCTTAACAGGTTGTCTTACATAAAGAAACCTGATGCGGGATACAGACTGTCCCTGGCTAATCCGAAACCTGGCGAGATGAATATAATTATATCCCCGCAGGGGATTGAATATGAGCCTGTACAAAGTGAAGGAGCGTAGAAGATGCGAGGTAGAGATGGATTCACATTAATAGAACTGATGGTTGTTGTGGCTATCGTGGGTATCCTGGGCGCCTCGGCCGTTCCCCTTTATCGTACCTGGCAGCAGAGGGCCTACGGGTCTGAAGCAGCAGTCATGGCAAAACAGATACTGGACGCGGAAATCATGTATTATCTGGATCATGACGGGTTTTATCCTCCGGTTGATGATGATAAAGATGTTTTACACGGAGATCCTAATGATACTGATGTCGAAGACATTGAAAAAAATTTAAACATAAAGATTCCGACAGGGCATTTTCTTGATTATTATCTCGCATCCTATTACGACGACAATAATGTTTTATCATTGCATTTATCAATAAGCTCATTAGACCTACAATTCGATATATTCAAAGGTGTTAGTTTTATCGCTTATAAAATGGATAAAGACGGCAATATTGAGACAACAGAGTTTGTTGAATATTGAGAATTCTTTAATAGAAGAACTTTTCAAATGTTAAATATTAAGAACAAATACTATTTTTGCAAATTCCATCAATAATCTCCTTGTATATCAAATCTAACATGAACCTTGAAAATATTTTAAATAACCTGATAACCAGCGGCATACCACTCTCGGACCCTGATGTGGTGCGAAAATTCAAGGTTCTGAACATATTCCAGCTTGCTGTGTTTATGTTGGCCCCTATATTGGGGTTGTTTTATTTCTACATTGGCGTGGCAATCCTGTTTTATGCCTCGGTTATCGCCGGGCTATTGATGATAGCAGGCGTAATTATCCTAAGGCGGACGAAGAATGTCCTCTTGGTGGGAAATTACGCCATCTTTGTATTGTGGGCGGAAATCTCCATAATTTCGTGGAACACTGGGGCCATATCCTTTGAAGGTATTATTAATCCATCCTGGCTGTTGAACGCGGGGCTTATACTTCTGGCTATCTTTCTGAATGGGTACTTGTCGGGGACAATCTGGGCGGCTATCGTCTTTGTTCAAACCGGCGTGGTTATCTCCATGTACCGCGCAGGACATCAGTTTGTAAGCCTCATCCCCCCTGAAATAACAGTGACCTATTCCATGGGCACATACCTGATATGCCTCCTTGCCATACTCCTGTTCGCTTTTTTGTTTGAAAAGGAAAAGACGGAGGCCCTGGTTAGAGAACAGGAAAAATCCCGCACCATAAGAGAATCCAAGAGATATATGGACGAGATCTTCGACAGGTATCCTCTGCCTGCCTTTGTGCTGGACAGCAGGCACAGAGTTATTCAGTGGAACAGGGCCTGCGCGGAACTTGCCGGGATTGGGGTGCAAGAGATCCTGGGCAAGAAAGTGTGGAATGGTTTTACCTTGGGTGATCAGGGCAGCATTGCGGATATGGTTATAGACGATATAGATTCCGTAAAGAAAGAATACGGCGAATCCATAATATCCCAAACAGATTCCGGTTTTCTTGAACTGGATACATACCTGCCCAAATTAAAGCAAGGTGAGCATGTGATTGTAACAGCCGCCCCTCTCAAGGGAGATGACGGGGTAATCAGGGGCGCTATTCAGACAATACAGGAGGTCAGCAAAATCCCAATCGAGGGCGGCAGTGAAACAGATTGTCTGAACGAGAATTTCGCAAAGCCTGTTTTCAGGGTCGATTCCAAAGGGAAGATAGATTTTTGGAACAGGGCCTCTGAGGAGATGTTCGGCTATAGCTCCGAACAGATGATGGGGAAGAGCCCCCTATCCATTGTAGCAAAAAAATACAGGCCTTTGTTCAAGGATACGCTTATCAAGGCATTTAGGGGTGAAACATTTACGCGACGGGAATTTAGATACCAGAACGCCAATGGCAAGCCGATATATGTAATGTCGATGATCTTTCCTTCAAGGGTAACGGATGAAGGGGATATGGAATGCCTTGTTGTAAACACCGATATCACCGATCTCAGACTAAAACTTAAGAAATTGACCCGCTACGCTTCCGAATCCAGTGAGAAACTCAAGACCTTGTCCGAGGAATATAACCTCTTGAAGAAGAATATAGCAACATTCATCCGAAAAAAGGATGATCAGGATACTTCATAATATGCCCCGAAAAGCCATATTTTTTCCATCCGGCGGATTATCCCCATACTAAGCTCTGCTACACACCGTTTTTTGGAATTACGTTATAGGTGAGTTATGAAATAGACTCTTTCACGGAATGACAGAAAAAACAAATCAGCCGGTCCCTGGGTAAGGTGCAGGGTCGGCAAGTCAAGGAATGGTGTCGTATTATTAAGCAGGCATATATTTAGCCATTATGAAAAAGAGCGGAATCTCATACAGGAAAGCCGTTAATTATCTGTATAGTCTTCAAAAATACGGCGTTAAATTCGGGTTATCCAAGACATCCAACCTGCTGAAGAAGCTGGGGGACCCTCACCACGGAAAAGCCTACATCCATATCGCGGGGACCAACGGAAAGGGATCGGTTGCTGCTATGCTGGAATCCATTCTTACCAGGGCCGGCTTTAAAGTCGGTTTCTATTCTTCCCCTCATCTGGTGCGGTTTACGGAACGTTTCCGCGTCCATCAAAGGGAGATAACTCAAAGAGAGGCGGCTGAACTGACGGATGAGTTGAGAGGTATTATGGATCCTGATCATCCCCCCACATACTTCGAGGCGACAACCGCCATGGCCCTTGCCTATTTTGCAAGGAAGAAGACGGATATATCGATCTTGGAAGTCGGAATGGGAGGACGCCTTGACGCGACGAATGTTATTATGCCTGTGGTCTCCGCCATCACAAATATATCCCTAGAACACACATTTTATCTCGGATCACGCCTTATTGATATCGCCAGGGAAAAGGCCGGCATAATCAAAAAAGGCGTTTACACCGTGACCGCCGCGACCCAACCCTCCGTCATCAGGCTCTTCGAGGATATGTGCGCGAGGAAGGGCGCCCCGTTACGGCGTGTGGGAAAGGATGTCCGGTATCGATTCAACTGTTCAGGTTTGAGTTACTACGGACTCAAACACGTCTTCAGGAACCTTGATGTGGGCCTCAAGGGGGGGTTCCAGCGCAGAAACATCGCCCTCGCCATCGCGGTAACAGAACTTCTGGAGAAGAAGGGATTCAGGGTCAGCACCGGGGACATAATAGAAGGATTGAAGAAAACGCTTTGGCCCGGAAGGTTGCACCTGATCTCTCAAAATCCTTTGATTGTCGTGGACGGCGCGCATAACCCCGGGGCGATAAGAGGACTTGCCGACTCCATAAAAACAGCTTTTTCTTACAATCGTCTCATACTTGTGATAGGGATAATGGAAGACAAGGATATCAATAGTATGATAGCCGGTATAGTTCCATTGTCGGATTATGTGATATGCACCAGGCCTGTCTATTATCGGTCCGCCGATCCAGAGGCTTTAATGAAGGAAGTGTCCTTGCACCGCAAGCCGGGGGAGGTGGTCCCCATGATATCAGGGGGTATTGAGAAGGCAAAACAAATGGCCGGGCCCCGGGATATGATCCTTATTACGGGGTCCCTGTTTACCACGGGCGAAGCGCTCACCTATTTTGATCCGGTAACATACAGGCCGGACGCGTTTTGATTTTGGCGAGGAGTAAATAACTTAATTATGTGGAACGGATAACAAAACGAAAAGTGCGAGCGAATAACGTACAACCATATCTAATGGCCCAAATGAAACACGGTACTGTCATCTTTTTGAGCTTTTTTATATCATATATGCTGCATACCTGTTGTGTCTTTGCCTCCGGAAACGAAGCAAAGGCCATCCTGGAGTCCGATGATGAGACACCCTGGGAGATAACCGCCGAAAGCTTGGGCTACACGGAAGAAGAAGGGTTTTTTAAGGCCGAAGGAGATGTGCTTCTCACCAACGGATATCTTTTGCTTTGGGCCCAGGAAGCACTGTACAACAGAGATTCAGGGAATGTTGAGGTCTCCGGCAACATCCGTTTCGAGGCCGCCGGAGATACGCTTACGGGTGAAAAAGGTTTCTTCAATCTTAATGACAGGACAGGCAAGATTACCGGAGGCAGCCTTTTTCTGAAAGAGAATCACTATTATATTAGCGCCGATGTATTGGAGAAGACAGGGGAAGAAACTTATAGGGCAAAGAATTTTCGCCTCACCACCTGTGATGGACCGGCACCGGCCTGGAGCATAACAGGTTCCGAGGCAACGGTTACCCTCGAGGGCTATGGCAGGATCAGGAATGCTGCGTTCAGGGTTGGTGAAATTCCGTTTTTTTATGTGCCTTATATGATATTTCCGGCCAAAACAAAGAGACAGACAGGTCTTCTACCTCCTGCCCTGAGTTACTCCGACCGTAACGGCATGGAAATGGAAATCCCCTTCTTCTGGGCCATATCCGAGAATACAGACGCCACCTTTTACGAACGTTTCATGTCAAGACGAGGCCTGATGCAGGGGATTGAATTCCGCTACCTGTATGGCGATAAGTCCAGGGGGACATACCTTTTTGATTTCCTCCGCGACAGGATAAAGGAAAAGGACCTGAACAATCCTGAACATACTGAGCTTGGCCCCTTTAAAAGGACAAACAGGACCCGATATTGGCTTAGGAGCAGAACCGAACAGCAGCTGCCGGGGGGGGATATGATGGCACGCCTGGACACGGATGTAGTGAGCGATCAGGACTACTTGAAGGAGTTCAGGGAGGGACTCTCCGGATTTGAGACTAGGCCGGATCTGGAAGAGGACTTCGGCCGTCCTGTTGAAGAGATCAATTCGCCTGCCAGGAGATCGGCTTTGAGGTTAAGTCGAGATGAGGATGACTATAGTATCCAGGTCCTGACCTCCTATTATCAGAGGCCGGAGGGTTTCATGGATGACGAGACACCTCAACCACTGGCCGGAATCGATTTCACCTTTCTGCCCAGGTCTTTATTCGAACTTCCTCTTATCTTCTCCATGGATTCGGATTACGATTATATATGGCGTGAGTCTGGTGTGAAGGGGCATAGCATCTCCATCAGCCCCTTCCTGAGTTTCCCCTCCCGCTTCGGTTCTTATCTGGAATTTGAACCGTCCATAGGCATCACCCGGAATATGCAATGGCTCAGCAACAACATTTATGACATTCATTCGCGATCCCGGAATGTCTATCACTTTCGGGCAAGACTCTCCTCTGTGCTTGAAAGGATCTTTGATCTGGATGGTAAACAGGTCAAACGTTTGAGGCACAAAATCGAGCCTTCCTTTTTATATGAGTACCGCATCCACGAGGGAGAAGACGGCTTCATGACGTGGTTTGATCCCATAGACCAGGACGGGGAAATCAACAGGATAATTTTTTCCCTTGATAATTTCGTGGATGTGAAAAAACAGGACTCAAAAGACAATATTACTTATGCCAGGTGGGCTGCATTCAGCCTTGCTCAGGGTTATGACAATGATGAATCCTCTCTTGAACCCCTTACAGGGCTCTTAAACTTCATGCCGTTGCCGGGGCTGGACCTTGACACCGAGTTGCGCTGGGACCATGATAAGGATAAGATCTCCTTTGCCGATTTCTCCCTTGACTATAATATGGAGCGATCGGGGGGGAGACAAGATACCTTCGAGATCGACTACGTTTATCTGAATGAGGGAAATAAGGGATTGAGTTATTACCTTAACGTGCATCTTCCCTATGGATTATCCGCGGGGAGTTCGCTGCAAAGGGATATGGATTTGGGGCATGACATTGAAAAAAGCTGCTGGATCGAATATCTGGCCCAGTGCTGGGGAGCCAGGCTGACACTTGAAAGATTTGACGAGGAATCAAGTATCAAGCTGACTTTTCGCCTCCTTGGGCTGGGTGATTAATAATTTCGAAGTTGCCGCTGATTTTTACGGAAATGCCCTGATCTACTGATAGGGATTTTGGTTAATCCGGTTAATGAGTACGTGAAGATCTAAAAGATTAAAACCTATTAAATAGCTAATCGTGTTTGCGCCATGGGGCTCTCTTTGGCACGGCGAACTCGTTTATGTGCTATGACTCCGCATAAAGCTAAACGAGGCGGGCGGGTAGCCTTCTCCAAACTTGGCCCCAATTGAGAAGTGTCTAACGCCCCATAATTATTCCGCCCGACTGGGTGGCACCTTATGTAATTATTGTGCTTCCGAATGTTTTCGCCGCAAAAAAGAGAGCGACATGGGTCAAACACGGCGAAACATTACATTTGGATATCATTTAATGACGTACTCATTAAACGGATGAACCCTATTTTTGTTGAGATCTAATCTGTAATGGATAGATAAACTTTAAAGGAGATTGGAATGCATGCAGTTATTATGGCAGGCGGATCGGGAACCCGGTTTTGGCCCTATAGCAGGAATGACAGGCCGAAGCAGTTCCTCAAAATAGGCGGTAGCACACCCATGCTTAAGGAGACCTGCGACAGGCTGGGGGGGTTGATCAGGGATGAGGAAATAATAATTATCCTCGGTAAAAGGCATTTCAACCAGGCACGGGAACTTTTAGGAGAGCGGAAGGTGCATATTGTCGCGGAACCCGTGGGGAGAAACACCGCCCCATGTATGGGCCTGGGGGCGATATACGCACGGCACCTCGGATGTGATGGGCCGGCGGTCTTCATGCCGGCCGATCACATTATCGGTGATCCGGCCGCCTTTCTACAAGCCATTGAACAGGCCTCAAGGATAGCTGAATCCGGCGGCATCGTTACCCTTGGAATCGTTCCCTCGCGGCCGGAGACAGGGTATGGGTATATCCAGAGGTCGACATCCTTGCCTGTTTCTGGATATTCCGATGTCTTTGAGGTCTCCAGATTCGTGGAAAAGCCTGATGAGAAGAAGGCCAAAGAGTACTCTATAAACGGTGATTATTTCTGGAATGCCGGAATCTTTGTAGCCAATCATGAGACTGTTTTGGGGGAGATAAAGGAACATCTGCCCTCACTTTATAGCGGTCTGATCTCCCTGGAGAAGGGTTTGGGTTCCGGCTCTTTTGAGGAAGACCTGAGGACTGTCTACCAGGATATTGAATCCGTCTCCTTTGATTACGGGATCATGGAGAAGACCCGATCACCCCTGTACGTGGTACCCTGTGACTGCGGGTGGAGCGATGTGGGTTCTTGGGAATCATTGCATAATTTAAAAGAGAAGGATCAGGACGATATGGGGAATCTTTCCGAAGGTGAGAGTGTCCTGATTGATTGTAAAAACAATCTTGTTTCCGGGATGGGCGGTCGCCTCGTGGCCTGTTTGGGCATGGAAAATTGTATTATCGTTGATACGGATGACGCCTTGCTGGTAGCCGACATGAACAGATCTCAGGATATCCGCAGGGTGGTTGAACAATTAAAAAATGATAACAGGGAGGATTTGTTGTGAACTCCGCCGTTTTTAGAGAATACGATATCCGCGGCAGGTTCCCGGAAGACCTTAACAGCGAATCGATCTACAGGCTGGGTCTGGCTGCGGGTACATATTACGGGGCCAGGGGAGCGGAAAAGATTTCCGTGGGCTATGACTGCAGATTGAGCTCTCCGGAGCTTAAAGAGGCACTTATAAAGGGTCTTATTCAATCCGGGACAGATGTATTGGACGTGGGGATGGTTCCGACACCCCTGCTTTATTTCTCCATTCATCACCTTGGGCTGGATGGAGGAATCCAGGTTACGGGTAGCCACAACCCCCCCGAGTATAACGGATTCAAGATATGTCTTGGTAAATCAACTATCTATGGTAATGAGATCCAGAAGCTCAGGGATTTATACGAAAAAGGCAAGTTTCGAGAAGGGAAGGGAAAACTGGAAGAAACCGAAGTCATCACCCCCTATCTGGCATATCTGGAAAAGAACATCTTTCCGGGAGATATAAAGAGAAAAGTGGTGATAGACGCGGGTAACGGCGTTGGCGGTTTGGTCGCGCCCGACGTTTATGCCGCCATGGGTGTTGAGGTGAAAAGGCTATTTTGTGAACCGGACGGGCGCTTCCCTGTCCATCACCCGGATCCTACGGTTCCGGAGAACCTGGTCCATCTCAAGGCAGAGGTCTTGAGTGAATCCGCTGATCTGGGTATCGCCTTTGACGGCGATGCTGACAGGATCGGGGTATTGGACAGGGAAGGCGATATAATCTGGGGAGACCAGTTGATGATAATATTCTCCCGTGATCTTCTCGAACGAAATCCGGGGGCAAAGATCATCGGGGAAGTTAAATGCTCGCAGGTCCTTTATGATGACATCAGGGTTAGGGGCGGTGTCCCTATCATGTGGAAGGCGGGGCATTCCCTTATTAAGAGCAAGATGAAGGAGGAAGGAGCGCTCTTAGCAGGGGAGATGAGCGGGCATCTCTTTTTCGCGGACCGGTATTTCGGTTATGATGACGCGATATACGCGGGGGCACGGCTACTGGAGATAATAACACAAAAAGAGAAGGGTGTCGCCGAACTGCTTTCAGGAATACCTCACATGGTAAACACGCCGGAGATACGAATAGATTGCCCTGACGAAAAGAAATTCCTGGTGGTGGCTGAGCTGGCGGAAGGCTTCAAAAAGGAATACGATGTTATAGATGTAGATGGCGCCAGGGTTCTCTTTGAGGGCGGCTGGGGCCTGGTAAGGGCTTCCAACACACAGCCCGCGCTTGTTCTTCGGTTTGAGGCCGGGGATGAAAAACGCCTTCAGGAGATAAGAGACCTGTTTATGGACAGGCTAAAAAAGAGCCTGCACTAGCTTTAGGGAAAGATGGATCATCCGGCAAATGAGTACACTTAATGATAAAACTATAGCAAGATTGGTGATGTTCGGCCCATGGGGCTCTCTTTGCAGCGGCGAAAAGGTTAGAAGCAAGATAATAGCATAAGGTGCCACCCAGGCGGGCGGGTAACTCCTGAGATGATAGCCGGACTTCCGGTCCTGGTATATTATTCCAATAGCCCGCCGCCCGCCTCCCCCGGCTTATTGCCCGAGCCTTGCACATAAACAAGTTCGCCTGTCGCAAAGAGAACCCCATGGGCCAAACCA
>CAYQNR010000045.1:0-24702 GCA_964418945.1 uncultured Desulfobacteraceae bacterium | reverse complement strand
TGTTAGGCATCCACATCCTATTGAGGGAAGAATTCTTCGAATAAGCTAATTAAATATATGATTTTATCTCTTTTAAATGAAAATTAGCTTATTTTCGAAACAATTTAAATAAAACTTGACTTCTCAGTTAAAAGAAAATAGACTTTGAAAAGTCATGAGGGCTCGCCTTTATGGGGGGTCTTTTTTCGTCCTGAAGGAAAGATCTATTTGTCATAAGTGACATCCTGGGGTTGAAAAACATGAAAAATTATTTGAAAGGAGAATGTTACTATGGCTAATGGAATTGTAAAGTGGTTTAATGACCGCAAAGGTTTTGGCTTCATTGAGCAGCAAGATGGGACGGATGTATTTGTCCATCATTCAGGTATAAATTCAGCCGGCTTTAAGTCTCTTCATGAAGGCGATCATGTTACATTTGAAATAGAGCAGGGCAAAAAAGGACCTGCTGCGGTAAATGTCACTGTGGTCTAGCCTAATTGGGAAGGGCACTCAATCTATTTAAGGTGGAGTACCCTTTACATTATGGTAAGAACGATGTTATCTTTATGGGATTCATTGTGCCGCTATAATTGAGGACTTTTGAAAAACCTAAAATTTTCGTTGACAAATCAATTATTGAGAAATTTTCTATTTTATCTGAGAGTGGTATCTGCCAGTTACTCTATAGAATGAAAAAAAAGAAAAAATATGCGAACCTTACTGATTTATCCTGAATATCCGGAAACTTTCTGGAGTTTTAAACACGCCTTAAAATTCATCCATAGAAAAGCGGCCTTGCCTCCGTTGGGGCTTTTGACCATTGGATCAATGCTCCCTAAAGCGTGGCCCAAGAAACTGGTTGATATGAATGTTATCAAGTTGACTGAAAAAGACTTGGCATGGGCTGATTGCGCTTTTATCAGCGGGATGTCTGTGCAGAGAACATCGGCACATGAGACCATTGCTCGGTGTAAAAAAGCGGGCCTTAAAATCATTGCTGGAGGGCCTCTCTTCACCGGGGAATACGATCAATTTGAGAGAGTTGATCATTTTGTACTGAATGAAGCCGAATTAACCCTTCCGCTTTTTCTGGCAGAGCTGGAGAAGGGATGCGCCGGTCTCATATACAAAACGTCTGAATTTTGTGACATTCAAAAAACACCTGCTCCCATGTGGGAGTTGATCAATTTTAAACATTACGCCTCGATGAGCATCCAATTCTCCAGGGGCTGTCCATTCAATTGTGAGTTCTGTAACGTGACAGCATTATTTGGGCATCGATCACGAATCAAGACAGATGATCAAATCGTTGTCGAGTTAAATGGCCTCTATGATCAAGGGTGGCGGGGGCCGGTCTTTTTTGTAGATGACAATTTTATCGGCAATAAAGCTTATCTCAAGTCACATCTTCTGCCAACACTCATCAAATGGCGGAAAAGAAAAAAGAGTTTTAGTTTTAACACAGAGGCTTCCGTCAATTTGGCAGATGACAAGCCGTTGATGGACATGATGGTAAAAGCGGGTTTTAGTTCTGTCTTTATCGGTATCGAAACGCCCAATGAAGAAAGTCTAGCTGAATGCAATAAACAGCAAAATAGAAACCGCAACCTGCTTGAGAGTGTTAGGCTTATGCAAAGAGCCGGCTTCCAAGTGCAAGGTGGCTTTATTGTAGGTTTCGATGGAGACACACCTTCCATCTTTCAACGTCAGATTGACTTTATTCAACAAAGCGGAATCGTTACAGCAATGGTTGGACTACTTAATGCTCCCCCCGGTTCGAGGCTCTACGACCGAATGAGAAAGGAAGGCCGTCTTATCGGCCTCATATCCGGAGATAACGGAGATGGCTCGACCAACATCCTGCCTAAAATGGGATATGATATGTTGTGTGAAGGATATCGCAACATGCTGAATCAAATTTACTCGCCAAAGCATTACTATAAAAGAGCGATGACCTTTTTCCAGGAATATAGCATGCCAAGAATTAAAACCAACCTGAATTTTGAACGTTTGATGGCAATCCCCCGTGCATGCATACGACTAGGTATTTTTGGTAAAGAACGATTTCAATATTGGAAAATTTTATTCTGGGCTCTTTTTCGACACCCCAGATTATTACCACTGGTCATCACTATTGCGATCTATGGCCACCATTTCCGTAAGGTCTCGAAATTGAATAGCTAATTAAAGGGGATGAGCTAATAATAGCGCTTTAAGTATGTTTGAAAAATTGAAAAATCAAAATTTTGCGCTAATCCTGATACTCCTTAAAAACAATGGTAAGAGCCCAGCGAAATTGCATCTGGATCATTGATAATTAGAGAGGGCTCAAGTTTGGCAAAGTCCCTGTACGATCATAGGTTATTTAGACTTTAGTTCTTCTTGACGTTTTTCAAGCTTCTTTTATGTCTGTTGATCTCTTGTTCTCTTTTCATCGCAGATGACCTGTCGAAGAATTCTTCACAGTAGGTCAATTTCCATGGGCGCTTAGGTTTCGTATATTTCGAGCGCCCTTGGTTATGTCTCTTCAGCCTTTCGTCGAGATCTTGAGTAGAACCAATATAATAGCTCCCGTCCAATTCGGATTGAATTATGTAAACGTAGAACGCCATAATAGAAAAGCCTGTCACGCCAATTAATTGTACGCAACAGGCTACGATATTATGCTGGCGGGGACGACGAGGATCGAACTCGCGACCTCTGGCGTGACAGGCCAGCGTTCTAACCAATCTGAACTACGCCCCCTATGTCGGTTGAATAGTCAAGTAATTGATTCGTGTATTGGTTTACACCACTTAACCTTTTGACTGTTTGACTACTCAACCACTAAACTACTTAACAAAATGGTGGGCGGAACAGGGCTTGAACCTGCGACCCTCGGCTTGTAAGGCCGATGCTCTCCCATCTGAGCTATCCGCCCGGAAAAAGACACTCCTTCTCCCACAAATCCATATCTTTTGTCAAGTATTAATGCGCGGTCACTTCGTTTTGAGCAGGTTTGGAATCCTCACGGTCTCCTACGCAGAAAGGCTTCCACATCTCTTCCGGGGAGAAAAGCTCCTCATCATCCGTTATTACCAGGGCCTCTTTGAGCACATCATCCACATGTTCTACAGGTATTATCTCTAGCTTTCTCAGGATCCTGTCGGGGATCTCCTCGAGATCCTTTTTATTTTCAAAGGGAATAAGGACCTTTACAATATTCCCCCTGTGCGCTGCCAGGATCTTTTCCTTGAGGCCGCCGATGGGAAGCACCCTGCCCCTCAGGGTTATCTCGCCGGTCATGGCGATATCACTCTTGACAGGTCGTCCCGTTAGAGCCGATACAATGGAAGTCGCCAGGGCAACACCGGCGGAGGGACCATCCTTGGGGATGGCGCCCTCCGGAACATGTATATGAACATCAATCTTTTCATAGAAGCCGTCGGGGATCTTCAGCTGCCTTACCCTCGTCCTCACATAACTGAGGGCGGCCTGGGCAGACTCCTGCATTACCTCCCCCAATTTTCCGGTTAATACCAGATTGCCTTTCCCCGGCATAATGGCCGCTTCAGTCTGAAGCAGCTCTCCCCCCACATCCGTCCATGCCAAACCGGTTGTTACGCCTACCAGGTCTTCCTCCTCGCTACGACCAAACCGGAACCTAATGACACCAAGGTATTTGTGTATGGATTTGGAGGAGACATTGATCCTTGTTCCCTTCCCTTTCTTTACCACCTCTTTGGCCACCTTCCTGCATATGCTGGATAGCTCTCGCTCCAGATTTCGGACACCGGCCTCTTTAGTGTAGTTTCTGATAATGGTCAATATCGCCCCGTCAGAAATCTTCATGTTATTTGTACTAAGACCATTCTGTTCGATCTGTTTCTTAACAAGAAATTGCTTCGCTATATTCAGTTTCTCCAGCTCGGTATACCCCGGCAGCCTGATAATCTCCATCCTGTCCTGCAGCGGCAGGGGGATGTTGAAGAGGGTATTGGCCGTGGTTATAAAGAGAATACGGGAAAGATCATAGTCCAGGTCAAGATAGTGATCATTAAAGGCGAAATTCTGCTCCGGATCCAGTACCTCTAACAGGGCCGAGGAAGGATCCCCCCGAAAATCGGTGCTCATCTTGTCCACTTCATCCAGGCAGAATACAGGGTTACAGGATTTGGCCTTCTTAATATATTGCACAATCTTGCCTGGAAGCGCACCGATATAAGTCCTCCTGTGCCCCCTGATCTCGGCCTCATCCCTGACCCCTCCCAGGGAGAGTCTTACAAAATTACGCCCCATGGCCCGGGCAACGGACTTTGCCAAAGATGTCTTTCCGACTCCCGGAGGCCCCACCAGGCAAAGTATCGGTCCCTTGATCTTTTTGGTGAGGTTCTGTACGGCAAGATACTCCAGTATCCTTTCTTTGGGTTTCTTTAGGCCGTAGTGGTCCTCCTCAAGTATCGCCGTAGCCGCCTTTATATCCAGCTTGTCCTTTGTCTGCTCATACCAGGGCAGCGATATAATCCAGTCAATATAATTGCGCACTACGGTGGCTTCGGCAGACATCGGCGACATCAGTTTTAGTTTGTTGAACTCCTGCCAGACCCCGGCATTGGCCTCCTTAGACAGTTTCTTTTTCCTTATCTTTTTTGACAGTTGTTCAAGTTCTGTCTTAAAATCATCTTTGGCGCCCATCTCTTTCTGGATAGCCCGCAATTGTTCATTGAGATAATAATCCTTCTGGGTCTTTTCCATCTGTTTTTTGACCCTTTTCTTCAGACGGCCTTCCAGATCAAGAATATTGATCTCGCTGGTAAGCTTTTGAAAGAGTTTTTCCAGCCTGACATCCATCTCCACGCTCTCCAGAAGCTCCTGTTTCTCAGTTACCTTCAAAGTCAGATGGGCCGAGATGGTGTCGGCTAAACGCGATGGATCTTCAATCCCGCCTATGTTCTCCGCCAGTTCCTTTCCGATCTTCTTATTCAGCTTCCCGTATTCTTCAAAGCTCTCCTTAATACTCCTCATCAAGGCCCTGGTCTGATGGGTAATCTCGTATTCCTCATCAGCTATATCTACCTCCACCATATGGAATTCCTGGTTGTCAAGAAAGGTGCGTATTCTGGCCCTGTGTTTACCTTCGATAAGTGCCTTCACCGTGGCGTCGGGCAGTCTTAATAACTGAAGAACCGTACCCAGAGTACCGAACAGGAATATATCCTTTTCGGTTGGATTATCAACCGCAACGTCCCTTTGAGCCGACAGAAAGACCTCTTTATGATGGGACATGGCGTATTCCAGCGCCTTGATAGACTTTTCCCGTCCCACAAACAGGGGTACTACCATATTGGGGAAAACAACCACATCCCTGAGGGGGAGGACAGGATACCTGTTCCTTTCACCATCCAGAAATTGCAGGGGTTCTTTTGTCTTTAGATTTAACATAATTTAAGCGTAACCTGCCTTATTTTCATAAATTAACAAAGGGTTTTCACCCTTGGTTATCACATCTTCTCCGATAACACATTCCCGCACACCCCGCATACTGGGGATATCATACATAATATCCAGCATAACGGACTCCAGGATAGCTCTGAGCCCCCGGGCTCCGGATTTACGCTCGATAGCGTCTTTTGCCACAGCACGGTAGGCCTCCTCGGCAAACTTCAACTCCACGCCCTCGATCTCAAACAGCTTCTTGTATTGCTTCACCAGCGCATTCTTCGGCTCCGTCAAGATCCTTACAAGGGCGTCTTCGCTCAGGTTGTCCAGTGTGGCGATAATAGGCATCCTCCCAATAAACTCGGGTATTAATCCGTATTTTACCAAGTCTTCCGGCTGAACCAAAGCCCTTAACTTGTCCATATCCCTGCCCTGTTGAGTCTGGATATCAGCCTCAAAGCCCATGGTCTTACTCCCCACGCGGGACCTTATTATCTTATCAAGCCCGTTGAAGGTCCCTCCACATATAAACAGCACATTTCCGGTATTTACCTTAATAAAATCCTGCTGGGGATGCTTCCTTCCGCCCTTGGGCGGAATACTCGCCATGGTTCCTTCTATGATTTTCAATAGAGCCTGTTGAACACCTTCTCCCGACACATCCCTTGTGATGGAAGGGCTGTCTGATTTACGGGCGATTTTGTCGATCTCATCAATATAGACGATCCCCTTACATGCAGACTCCAGATCGTAGTCAGCTATCTGAACCAGGTTCAGTATTATGTTTTCCACATCTTCTCCCACATATCCGGCCTCCGTAAGGGTGGTGGCATCCGCAATGGTGAAAGGGACCTTGAGTATGCGGGCCAATGTCTGCGCGAGAAGGGTCTTCCCGGATCCCGTGGGCCCGATAAGAAGGATATTGCTTTTCTGGATCTCCACATCATCCAATTCGATGGTGCTGTTAATCCTCTTATAGTGATTGTGCACCGCCACGGAGAGTATCTTTTTCGGCCTTTCCTGTTCTATCACATATTGGTCCAGAGCCGACTTTATCTCATACGGCTTTGGCAATGCGCCTTCTGATTCCTTTTCAATACTTTGCTCTTCCGCGATGATTTCAGTGCAAAGCTGGATGCACTCGTCACAGATATAGACCGACGGGCCGGCTATTAGTTTTTTGACCTCGTCCTGGCTCTTACCGCAAAAGGAGCATAAAAGATCACCATTGGAATTATCTTTTCTTTGCATTTATTGCCTCTATTTACTCTCTTCCTTACGCAATTCTCTTACTGTTATCACCTTATCCACAATACCATATTCCTTAGCCTCATAGCTACTCATATAAAAATCACGTTCCGTATCCTCCCTGATCCTCTCTATCTTTTGCCCCGTATGCTCAACGAATATCTCCTGGATGGTATGCTTGATCTTCACTATCTCTTTTGCCTGAATATCGATATCCGTGGCCTGACCCTGGGCGCCTCCCAGCGGCTGATGGATCATAATCCTGGCATGAGGCAGGGAATACCTCTTATTCTTAGCACCGGCTGCCAGAATCAGTGCCCCCATGCTGGAGGCCTGCCCCATACATATGGTGGTAATATCAGGCTTGATGTATTGCATCGTATCATATATAGCCAGGCCCGCGGTAACCTGGCCTCCGGGGGAATTGATATATATATTGATATCCTTGTCCGGATCTTCGGATTCCAGGAAGAGCATCTGGGCAATAACAGTATTGGCAATACCATCGTTCACCTGGTCCCCGATAAAGATTATCCGATCCTTTAAGAGACGGGAATATATATCATAGGCTCGCTCACCCCTGCTGGATTGTTCAACAACAATTGGTATAAGCATTTAATCACACCTCTTTTCTCAATAATATCATCCGCTGGTTCACTCAGCGCTTCCAGGCGGGGATTCATGAATTGTATGCCCAGCAATTTCAGTGATTTTAGCATTATCCACAAGATATTTCAAGGTCTTTTCTTTAAGAATACTCTCCCTTAAAGCACCTATGAGATCATTGGTCTCATAGTAGTTGCGTATGGTCTCCGGATCTTGCCCCGTACTTCTGGAGATCTCTTTAAAACTCTCCGCCAGGTCGGATTCCTCGACCTTCAGACCGTTCTTAGCAGCTATCTCTGCCAATGCCAGCATCCCTTTGACCCGTTTCTCAGCTACCGGTCTGATCTCCTCTTCCAATCTTGCCTCGTTCAGGCCGGCCTTTTGCAGGCTTGAACCCGACTTTAACAGGTCTTGCTTTATTCTCTCCACAGAGCCTTTTGTCTCCGCATCAACAAGGCTCTCCGGGAGCTGGAAAGCCACGCTGTCCGTTACCTTTTCCAGCACCTTTTCCTTCAAATCCTTTTCTACCCTGGCCTGTTCTCTAACGGTCAGATCCTCTTTGATCCTTTCTTCAAGCTCTGTGAGACCCTCAAAATCTCCAAGACTCTTGACAAACTCATCATCTAAATCAGGGAGTTCAACCTCTTTTATGTCCTTCACCCTTACCTTAAAATTCACACTCTTCCCGGCAAGCGCGGAATGAAAATAGTCATCTTCAAAGTCTACTCTTACCTCAATCTGGTCACCCTTTTTCGAACCCATAAGAGCCTCTTCAACACCCTGATAAAACTGCTTGTCTCCGATCCTCAACCCGTAATTTTCTGCTTTTACCCCTTCTATCTCCTTATCACCGTCAAATCCTACATAGTCGATGATAACAACATCACCTTGTTTAATTCCTCGCTCATCTCCCACCGAAAGCAGTTTGCCCCGGGCCTCCCTTATCTGATCCAATTGCCTGGCCACATCTTCCTCTGTAACGGAAACCTCTTCCCTTTCTACCTCAATACCCAGATGATCCTTAATCTCGAATTCCGGTTTAACCTCAAATACGGCCGAATACTTATAGTCTTGTCCCTTCCTTACCGTATCGTTTTCAATAACAGGCATATTTAATGGATAGGTCTTTGTCTCCTCGATGGCCTCGGGGAGTGTTTCTTTAATAAGAGAGCTTGTTACATCCCCCAATATGTCTTCGCTAAAATAGTTTTCCAGTATCTTTCTGGGGACCTTTCCGGGCCGGAAACCTTTAACCCTGGCCCTTTTCCCGAATTGTCTGTAGGCTTTATCCACTCTATTATCTATCTCTTTGGCATCTATCTCAATCATCAATCTCTTTTTTACCGGACTGATATCCTCAACATTGGTTTTCATAACGACATCCGTTTAATTGTATTTCTAAGATCGCAAGCTGGCGGCGATAATACTACCTGGAAAAACCACTAAGAAAATAATGATAAAATTTTATATTTCAAGCTAAAATAAATAATAAAAACCCCATATACTGTCAATATTAATAGTTACCCGGATTTGCCGGCTAATGGTTCATCCGGTTAATGAGTGCGTAAAGAAGTGAAAGATTAAACCTTATTATAAGTGCCTTAATGGCCCATGGGGTTCTCTTTTAAGGGGCGAAAACATTATCAGCATGCTAATAACCTAAGGTGCCACCCAGGCGGGCGGAATGCTTATGAGATAATAGAAGATTCTCGAGTCCGGCCAAGTCTGGAAAAGGCTACCCGCCCGCCTCGTCTTGTTTTGTGCAGGGTCATAGCACATAAACGAGTTCGCCGCTTAAAAGAGAACCCCATGGCCCATATAGCACAATATATCATCACATAAGGTCACGGCTGTTCTTGGAAAGACGATATCTCAAAAAGGATTCCAC
Source organism: uncultured Desulfobacteraceae bacterium (assembly GCA_964418945.1). Classification (GTDB taxonomy): domain Bacteria; phylum Desulfobacterota; class DSM-4660; order Desulfatiglandales; family HGW-15; genus CAYUYB01. The sequence goes on along the minus strand of CAYQNR010000045.1, from coordinate 15,563 downwards.
CCAAGGCCTGCAGTGGTCTTATTTTCAAGGGTTTGCTCCACCAGAACCCCTGGCAGAATATGCCGTTGCCACCAGGAAAAGGTTTGCCAAACCCTTGAAAATAAGACCACGTCCACTGAATGCCATAGATGTCGTCTTGAAAAGAACCAGCTGTGACCGGATATTACCGATACCTTTATCCAGTCATCATATTTTTTGGTCCATCCGGTTAATCTGTGTATTATCAATGAGGATAAGGGATCCTTTTCTGTCTCCGGGCGCCGGCCAGGTATTGGATGCCATGTTTACGGCAATATAGCAAGTTTTAGTGCGTAGCAAGAAACAATCCTCTTGATCCTAACCTTAACTTGCGCTCTAATCCGGTTACGGGCGGTTATAATTCTGCAAGAGGCATCTTAAAGGAGAAAGAATATCATGAAACTCCATTTTATTGAGGCACGCGACCTGCCCGACGCATGGTTTCAATGCGTCTACAGGATCCTGGAATATGGACGCAAATACACCGTTGACCGGGGCAGTTTCGAGGGGCAGAAGAGGCTGGAATTTGATTATATCACTATTCATATCAAACATCCGGGGGTGAGACCTTTGATCCCCGACATCCCCCCCGGTCTGGGGATCCCCAATCCTGTTGCGGACGGTTATCTGGAGGAATACCTGCCCTATCTCATGACCTCCGCCAAGAAAGAGGGAGAGGATTACACATACGGCCAGTACCTTGAGAAGCAGATTGAAGAGGTGATTCGCATGTACAGGGATGATGGGCACGGCACAAATCAGGCTTACATGACCGTGGGAGATCCCGACGCCCTTTTTCTTAAAGATCCCCCCTGCCTGAGGGGCATTGATACAAGGATAAAGGCTGACCAGCTCCATTTTATCGCATATTTCAGGTCCTGGGATCTGTGGAACGGCTTTCCCGCGAACCTGGGGGCTATTCAGCTTCTGAAAGAGTACATGGCATCAAGTATCGGCGTGAAGGACGGGCAGATAATAGCTTCCAGTAAAGGTCTTCACATCTATGACTATGTGTGGGAACTGGCCAAGCTCAGGACGATGAAACAAAGTTCATGATAGTTCAGGAAAATAAAAAGGTCCATTTAAAGGGACTGGACAGCCGAAACACCCAACAATGGGTGGAAGACCTGGGTCTGGAGGCATACAAGGGCCGGCAGATAAGACAATGGCTGTTTAAAAAACTCGCGTCCTCCTTCCAGGAGATGACCGATCTTTCCCTCTGGTTAAGGGATCTCCTCGCAGAAAAGGCAGCCATCAATCACCTGGAAAGGATCAGGACACAGGTCTCCAAGGATGGAACGGAAAAATACCTTTTCAGGCTCGTTGACGGCCTGCACATCGAGTCCGTGCTTATCCCTGAACGCGACCACTATACACTCTGCCTTTCCTCTCAGGCCGGCTGCGCTATGGGCTGCGCCTTCTGCCTCACAGCAAAGCAGGGTTTTAAAAGAAACCTTTCAGCGGCAGAGATAGTCGACCAGGTGATCCAGGTAAAGAAGGCGATGCCAAACCCGGACCTGTTGAGGAATATCGTGTTCATGGGTATGGGAGAACCACTTGCCAATTATCACCCCGTACTGGAGGCTATCAATAATATTATTGCCGAAGACGGCATGAATTTCTCGCACCGCAAGGTTACGGTCTCCACCTGCGGACTGGCGCCCATGATTCGAAGGCTAGGCCGGGAAACGACCGTAAACCTTGCGGTCTCCCTTAACGCCGCGGACGATGAGACACGCGATCTACTAATGCCCGTAAACAGAAGACTCACACTCCATAGTCTGATATCCGCTTGCAGGGATTTCCCCCTCCCCAACCGCAGAATGATCACCTTTGAGTATGTCCTGATAGAAGACATTAACGACCACCCCCAGGATGCCCTCAACCTGGTAAGACTCCTTTCGGGGCTTCGGGCCAAGATTAATCTAATACCATTCAATCCCATTCCCGGCATGGATATGTGCAGACCGTCCCCGGAAAAGATCGCAGCCTTCCAGGAAATACTTGTGGATAAACGTTTCACTGCCATTATCAGAAAAAGCAAAGGTGATGATATATGCGCGGCCTGCGGCCAGTTAAGCGGAGAGGAAGGGCCCGGAGACAAAGGCAGCAGGAAAGGTTTTCACTTGCTTTAAACCGGTAATATGTTATCTTACATCACCTAATAATCCGTAAAAGGGGATGAAGGTCTATGATTGATCTGGATTTTTCAAAAGGATCAGGGCTGCTTCCCGCCATAGCCCAGGACTACAGGTCCGGGAAAATACTCATGCTGGCATACATAAACAAGGCCTCTTGGGAAAGGAGCCTTGAGACCGGTGAAGTCCATTACTGGAGCAGAAGTCGCAAGGAGATCTGGCATAAGGGCGATACATCCGGCAATATACAAAAGATAAGGGAGATATACGTGGACTGCGATAACGATACCGTGCTTTTTAAGGTGGAACAGGTAGGCGGCGCAGCTTGCCATCTGGGTTTTGAAAGCTGTTTTCATAAGAAAGTGGATAGGAACGGGGAGGTAACCATAGTAGGAAAAAAGGTCTTCGATCCTGATGAGGTCTACAAATGAAACGCTGAAAACCCATACTTTTAAATGGTAAGTCCTATTACCGGAGAGCCAGGTAGCCATTGACAAAAATCCGGATGTCATGTCACTGGTAAGTATGTTTTAAAAAGCGAGGTTGTTATGAAAGGTTTGATATTAGGCATACCCAAAGGGAGCCTGGAAAAGGCAACAATAAACCTGTTTGAAAAATCAGGCTGGAAGATAAGAGTCAACGACAGGAGCTATTTCCCCGAGATAAATGATGCCTCCGTCCAATGCTCCATCTGCAGGGCGCAGGAGATGTCCCGGTATGTGGAGAACGGGACATTTGACGCCGGACTTACCGGCAAAGACTGGATAGAGGAAAATGCGTCGGATATTGTGGTGGTGGACGAACTCGTGTACTCCAAGAGCACCCAGAAGCCAGCAAGGTGGGTCCTGGCGGTTCCGGTTGATTCAGATGTTAAGAAGATTGAAGACCTTCAAGGAAAGAAGATCGCCACCGAACTAGTCAACTTTACCAAGAGATATTTTAATGAGCGCGGCATAGAGGTCACGGTCGAGTTTTCATGGGGGGCTACGGAGGCCAAAGTGGTTTCAGGTCTAGCCGATGCCATTGTGGAGGTAACGGAAACGGGGAGCACCATGAGGGCCCATGGTCTTAAGATAATCCATGAGCTTATGGAATCCAGCACCCGGTTGATTGCAAATAAGGAAGCCTATGCGGATAAATGGAAAAAGGAGAAGATAGGGCAAATTGTATTGCTCCTTAAAGGCGCACTCCGTGCGGAAAGCATGGTAGGACTGAAGATGAATGTCCCGGAAGAGAAACTACCGGACGTTATATCCATGCTGCCCAGCCTGAACGCACCTACCGTTGCCGGCCTTTACAATTCCGCCTGGACATCGGTGGAGACCGTTGTAGATTCCAGCCAGGTCAGGGATCTTATTCCCCGGCTTATCAAGGCGGGGGCGGAAGGGATTATAGAATATCCCCTTAATAAGGTGATTTAGTGTGGATTCCCTATGATCCCTATAACCGAAAGGGCGCATAATATCCGCCCGTTTTTGGTAATGGACGTCCTGGAAAGGGCCCATGATCTTGAAAAGGAGGGACGACATATCATCCACCTGGAAGTGGGTGAACCTGATTTCCCCACCCCCCAATGTATCCAGGAAGCGGCTATCCAGGCTATTCACAGGGAGCAGACCCATTACACCCACAGCCTGGGCTTGATTGAACTCAGACAGGCGGTGTGCGGGCACTACCTCAATAAATACGGGGTTAGGGTAGAACCGGATCAGGTTATCGTGACATCCGGGACATCCCCTGGCCTGCTTATGGTCTTTTCATCCCTCCTTGAGACCGGTGATGAGATCATCCTCTCAAACCCCCATTACCCCTGCTATCCGAATATCGCCGCCTTTCTGGGAGCAGTACCCGCCTTTTTAAACGTACATGAAGAGGACGGTTTTCAGTTCAGGCCGGAAGAAATACAAAACAGGATAACCTCCCGCACAAAGGCGGTGCTTATAAATTCACCCTCGAATCCTACGGGAACCTTGCTTGCCAGGGAACTGATGGAAAGGATCGCAGGTCTTGGAATCCCTGTAATCTCCGATGAGATATATCATGGACTGGTTTACGGAGAAAAGGAACACTCCATCCTGGAATTCACAGACAATGCCTTTGTCCTGAACGGTTTCTCCAAGCTCTACGCCATGACAGGGTGGCGTATCGGCTATATAATCTCCCCTAAGAGGTTCGTTCGCCCCCTGCAAAAGATCCAGCAGAATTTTTTCATCTCCGCGGGAAGCATCTCCCAGTGGGCCGGAGTAGCTGCCCTCACCAGAGCAGGCAAAGACGTGGAACAAATGAGAAAGATGTATGACCAGAGAAGAAAATGCATGATTAGGAGATTGAGGGAAATGGATTTGGGTCCGGCCATTGAACCTAAAGGGGCCTTCTACATCCTGGTAAACGCAAGGCATATATCATCGGATTCCTATAACCTGGCGTTCCAGATCCTGGAAAAGGCGGGGGTGGGGGTTACTCCGGGTATTGATTTCGGTCAAAACGCGGAAGGATATCTTAGGTTCTCCTATGCCAATTCCATTGAGAACATCATGCTGGGTCTTGATCGTATTAAAGCCTTTTTGGAGAATCGATAATTGTTCCCTGATTTACAAAGGCATACGTGTGGAGAACAGGAGGGTCAGCTCTTCATTCTTCACGCATCTTGGGACCGGCAACCATTTCTTCTTTTCAATCGGAAGGTAGACAGTTTTGGCATCTATACACAATAAGTTGGATTTATTTTATACTTAGAGGATTAACATTCCAGCATCGTTTTTGCCGAGTCACGACAAAGGATCTTTTGTCACTTCAAAGTCTAATGGATTAAAAAACTTATAATAGCATAGGAGGGACAGAAATGAAAAAATTTAAAATTGCAGGTCTGTTAATGTTGGTATTTATTTTAGCCGCGTGTGCCGCACCTCAAACAAGAACTCAAAAAGGGGGAGCGTATGGGGCCGCTGGCGGTGCTGCGGTAGGAGCGATTATCGGCCAGGTTATTGGCGGGGATACTGAATCCACCCTGTGGGGAGCAGCGATTGGTGCTGCTGTCGGCGGTATGGGAGGCGCCGGGATTGGTAAAATGATGGACAACCAGGAAAGAGAAATGCGAGATGCTTTGGCCGCTTCTGAAGATGCCGCTATACGCAGGGAAGGCAATCTCCTTTCGGTAATCTTTAAAGGTGATGTTACTTTTGACACAAACTCCACAGTTGTCAAGCCGGCCCTTTATAGTGAGATTGACCGCGTAGCAGGTGTCATTACTCGATACCCGGACACCCTGATAAGGGTGGAAGGGCATACGGATAGCGTTGGTACGGAAGAATATAATATGGACCTTTCATTCCGCCGCGCAAACTCTGTAAGAGACCTTCTGGTTCAGAGAGCTGTCAACATCAGTCGTATTCAACCTGTCGGTTTTGGTGAAACAATGCCGGTAGCGACCAATGATACCGAAGCGGGCCGCCAGCTAAACAGAAGGGTGGAAATAAAGATAGCACCACAAGCGCAATAATAATGCTGATGTGATTGTTTTCTTTAATTAGATCCTGTGTCCTGGTACTTCCAAAATAAAAGGAGTTACCCTTATAGCACATCATATGGCGAGGAAGAAGTCTATCTATTCAAAATGAGATAATCGCACCTTTACGATCTGATAAGCATCGGGTCAGGGTCAACCTTGCTTTCTAAATTTTGAAGAACAGAAGGGTCCGGTCTTCATTCTTCACGCATCTTTATCCGCCTTCGCAGAAGACCACGTCCTTGCCCGTGTTTGAACGCGCAAATGATCGCTTGCTACGGCGCGATGTCGCCCCCGGTTTAGGCGGATAACCGCGTCGTAGCCGGAGGTGCCCGTCCTCCGCAGTAGCCTTTCCATCCTCCGTAGCAGGCCACTGCGGAGGACGGGCTACGGAGGATGGAAAGACGGGTATTTTAATGGGACCCCGGTTTTCCCGTGGGCCTCCATTTAGTACTGCTTGTAGATAGATGATTAATCCGAAATCTGTCAAGAGTGAAGACGCGACCCCATGTTTTCGATAAAAATGGATATCAGAACCTTTATTATATCCTCAAACACTACTTTGGCCCAAACAAATCAAACTCTTCTTCCTTTTCGGGCGGGGTTTCGGTTTTTGAAGTCGGTTTCTTTTTTTTATAAAAAGAATCTACAAACTCTTTAGTTAGCGGTTTTTTGTTCTTGAGCAGGTTCTCGGGAATAAAGATATTATTGCCTGACACCATTTTATTGTAATCGATATGGGGGTTAGCATTTGCCAGGATCTCCCAATTGTTGACGTCTCCGGTGTACCATTTGGAAATAATACTAAGTGTCTCTCCGGAATATTTTACTGTATGAACAAACTGCGTCTTCTGGGGCGCAGGCGGCTTCCATTCTTTTTTCTTCATGCCAAGCAAATTGCATCCGCTATTGATAAAAACAAGGGCCCCTAATACTAATATAACCAGACCTGCCTTTCTCATCATGATAATTATCCCTTTTTTCTTTCTTTTTATTTTAATGTTTGAAGTAACCTTTTTGCTTGTTCGTTTTCAGGGTTTACAATGATTGCCTGTTCCAGGTGTTTTATACAGCCTTGAATATTTCCCATTTTCCTCTGAACAATCGCGAGATTATAGAGTGCCTCATCCAAAAACGGAGGAGACAGGTCAACAACCCGGCTGAACATCTCCTGGGCCTTGACATAATCTTTTTTAATCGCATAGATATAACCCAGGTTAAAATAGGCATCAGGCATCTGTGGATCCAGTTCGACAGCTGCCTGATATGACGCCATAGCACTCGTAAAATCCTTCTGGTATGTATAAATACGACCGAGAAGATAATGCCCTTGGGCACTGCCTGGAACAAGTTTGACAGCTTTTAGCAGTAATGCCTTTGCTTTTTCAGGCTCCTTACTTGAAATTTTTGAGGCATGGCCAACTAAAGTCCGGGAATATAGTTCGGATACCCTTTCATCATCAAGGGGTTCAGTTGTTAAGATATCCTCAAACAGGACAGATGCCTCAGCAAATCTTTCTTCTTTAAGCAGCTTGATCCCTTCTTTCAACTTTGGTGAATCAGCAACACTCTGAACAGATCGAGTCAGATCGTCAGAAACGGATGACTCTTTTAAAGCGGCAATATTAGCCTGATCTGCCAGGGATGAAATGTTGTCCTCCGTTTCAGAGGTTGAGTCATCGCCAGAAACCCCGGAAAAGAAAGTCTGTTTTAAGGTATTGAATAAAGGTTCAGGACCTTTTACAAAAGCTAGAGTCGCTAAAAATCCCACAGCAATTAGAATTAACACATAAGACGTGAACAGTGGTTTATGCATTTTTCGTTTAGACGGTAGATCGTTTTCCGCCAAGACTATCGTCTTTTCAATTTGAGGCCGAATAGTTTTGTCTGTCTCCAATGATATCATGGAATCAGCATCAATGATCTTTCTTATTGTCTCAAATTCAGCTTCAGCCTCTTCCCCAAAGAGATCTTTCATATATTGGGAAAGATTCCTGTATGAAGGGCTGATTGAGAGCCCATACATGCATTTTTCCAGATCAGTGAGCAATTCTTCAGCGGATTGATAACGCTGTTCACGATCTTTTGCTAGGGCCTTATCTATGATCCTGCAAAGGTCCCGGGGAAGGGCCTTATTCACTATTCCCGCGGGTGTATAATCAGCCTCACGTACCTTGGCAAAGGCCCTGAAAGCATCTCCCTCGAACATCCTTTTATGTGTCACCAGTTCATAGAGAAGGATACCCATGGCAAAAATATCTGACCGGTGGTCAATGGGCTCCCCAAGGGCCTGCTCCGGTGACATATACGCCATTTTCCCTTTAATGGAGCCATCCTGGGTCTTCGTATTCTGAATAGCGGCTTTGGCTATACCAAAGTCAATGATTTTTACCTGTCCGTCATAGGTAATAAAGATATTATGAGGGCCGATATCCCTGTGAATGATATTTAACGGTTTGCCATGAAAATCCTTAAGCTTGTGGGCATAATCAAGTCCTGCACAAACTTGAGTCGTAATGTATAAGGCGTTTTCAATATTTAGTGGCAATTCCTTCTCTTTGTATCGCTCTGTAATCAACTTCAGGTCTTTGCCATACAGATATTCCATTGCGATATAATAAGTACTATTCACACTTCCAAAGTCATAGATCTGTACAATATTAGGATGCTGTAGAAACGCGGCAAGCTTGGCTTCATCGATAAAAGATTTAACCAGGTTTGTCTCTTCAGACAGATGAGGCAGGATCTTTTTAATGGCAATAAGCTTCTCAAAACCCTCGTCCCCCATAAGTTTGGCCTGGTACAATTCCGCCATACCGCCTTGAGCGATCCGACTCAGCAGCAAGTATTTTCCAAATCGTTGATGCTCCAACTCTGACATATGAAGAACCTTACACTAACAGAGTCTTGATAATAAAAACCATTTATATATTATCTAGCGAAGCTCAGCCTCAGCGCAGCGCGTGCGGTAAGGTTATGGCTTGTATAAACATCTAATTTGTCTTCTCCAAACCTTTCAGATACTTCTCAATTTTGGTTTTGACTCTTTTATCCATATCAACAAAATGCACCCCGGCCCCTGAATGTTTGGCAATCGGGTTTTCATAATTATTTATTATTTTACCTCGCAAGGGTAGTTTTTCTCCATCCAATTCCAACTCAAGATCTATTATTGATCCAACCGGTAGAGGAAGTTTCTTCTCAATAAAAAATCCTGTGATACTAAGATTCGTTAATAGATGAAAAGATGTTGAATTATCATCCTTCTCCACAGCCCATATCTGAATATCTGATCTAGAATTCTTACGTCTTTCTCTTTTAAACCGGGGATTCTTTCGACTCATATTATCTTTACTGTCCTTCCTTCAAGTTGATCGTCAGTCAGGGATTACGGAATACTGCCATCTATGGATAAGCATTAAATGTCCATATTATGACACAGGCACCGAACAAAGTCCAGATCCTTAGGGGGTCAAATCTGCTCTTGACTCTTGTTAGCTTTTGTCTCTTTCACCCATAGTCTATAAATCTTGAATATCTGCTATATACGTAACCGTTAATAGTATGTGATATGATGAAAAAAGCTGAAAAGAGACGAGCGGTGATACTAATGGATATCTGAATCAAAATATAGTGTTGCTTTATGGTAAAGTCTTCGTTTTTAATTGTTGCCTAATTGAAAGGGAATATTATATGTATTGTCTGTTCAATCAGGGTCTTTTTTATTCTGTTTTTTAATTCATAAATCAGTTTTTGATAAATGGATGTGTCATTTCTTAAAAGCGCCTTCGAGGAAAGCCATTACCCGCCAGCGGACAGGCCTGAGATTGCCTTTGCCGGCAGATCGAACGTGGGGAAATCATCCCTTTTAAACGTCCTGGTCAACAGAAAAAAGATGGCCAGGATAAGCTCCACGCCGGGAAGGACCCGGGCCATAAACTTCTTCCAGACACGAAACAACCGGATGTATCTGGTCGACCTCCCTGGTTACGGTTTCGCCCGGGTGCCCCTTGAAGTAAGGGCCTCGTGGGGAAAGATGGTGGAGGCATATCTCAGGGATCGCTCCAACCTCAAAGCAGTGGTGGTCCTTATCGATATCAGAAGGGATTTAGCCGAAGGCGACAGGGACCTGCTGAATTGGCTGCAGGAATACGGGATAACCTCTATCCCTGTCCTTACCAAGGCAGACAAGCTATCACGCCACAAATCCCTGGAACGGGCACGCCAAATGGAAAAGGAACTTGAGGAATTATCCTCCGGAAGGCCGACTGTCTTTTCCGCCAAGACAGGGGAGGGAAAAGAAGAGATATGGAAAAGGATCGAGGAGGCCCTTATCTAAAGCCCTCAAGCCCGTAAGACTTGATCTTTTTGTGGAGGTTGCTCCTTTCAACACCTATGGCCTCGGCCGTCTGAGAGATGTTTCCTTTGAATTGCTTTAATTTTTTAGCGATGAAGGCCTTTTCAAATTGGGTTTTGGCTTCTTGAAAAGATTCAATCGTCATCAATGACTCGTCTTTCTCCGGGTGCTCCGTCTCCTGTTTAAAGGGAGAGGGGATATCGTCTGCCTTGATCACATCATTGGGACACATAATAACCAGCCTCTCCACCAGGTTCTTCAACTCCCTGACGTTTCCCGGCCAATGGTATTTCTCTAATATCTCGATGGCTTCGTCTGAGAACTCCTTCGCTTCCAGGTTCGCATCCAGGTATATAGACTTCATGAAATCCTCAGCCAGTGGCAGGATATCATCAAGCCTTTCCCTGAGAGGAGGGACCTTTATGGGAACCACATTCAACCTATAATAGAGGTCATCCCTGAATGTCCCCTTTCCTATTTCTCCCTCAAGGTCCTTGTTCGTTGCCGCTATAACGCGGACATCCACCTGTATGGTCCTTGCCCCTCCCACCCTCTCGAATTTTTGCTCCTGGAGGATCCTGAGGGTCTTGGATTGTGCCTTAAGGCTCATGTCCCCTATTTCATCCAAAAAGAGGGAGCCCTCGTGAGCCAGGTCAAACTTGCCCTTCTTCATCACTGTGGCCCCTGTAAATGCCCCTTTTTCATGGCCGAACAGTTCGCTCTCAATCAGTTCTTCGGGGATGGCCGCGCAGTTCACCTCAACCATGGGTTTATTACTGCGTTTACTCATCCTGTGGATAGTATGAGCCACCAACTCCTTACCCGTGCCGTTCTCGCCCGAGATAAGCACCCACGCGTTGGTGGGCGCAACGATCCTCATCTGTTCCTTCATCTCCCTTATCGCCTTGCTGTCCCCTGTTATGCTGTATCGATCTTTATCCCTTTCCCTGAGAAGGCTTATCTCCTCTTCCAGTTGATAATAATTAAGGGCGTTATTGATTGATAAAAGGACCTTTTCAAGCGACAGGGGTTTCTCAATAAAGTCATATGCACCCAGTTTGGTGGCTTTAACGGCAGTCTCAATGGTTCCATGCCCCGACATCATAATCACCTGTAGATGTGGATGGGACTCCTTTATTTTTACCAACGTTTCGATACCGTCCATCCCGGGCATCCATATATCGAGGAGGACCACATCAGGCACTACTTCATCAATCATCTCCACCGCCCTGGCCCCGCTGGATTCACTTTGGACATCGAATCCCTCGTCCGTCAGGATACCTTCCAATGACTGACGTATGTTCTTTTCATCATCAATAACAAAAACCGTTCTGGCCATATTATTCTCTCAAATCTATAGCTGTTGCTCCACCCCCTGTTATCCCACGGCCTGGCGGGGGAGAATCAATCTTCTTCCATCATTTGGAGCGCAATCCTCGCTGTCCTTAAAGAGGCCCCCGGGGTGCCCAATCTCTCTTTTACCATCCCCAGATCATTAATCATAGTGGTTTTTACCTCTTCGTTTTCAAGGATAGAAAGTATTTTTTCAGCCAGCTTTTCGGGTGTCACCTCATCCTGAATAAGCTCGGGCACGACCTTTTTCCCTGCCACCAGATTGACAAGGCCGGCGCAAGGCACTTTTACCACCCTCCTGGCGATCCAGAATGAGGGCCCTGACATCCGATAGGCGATAACCATGGGTACTCCCATAATGGCTGTTTCCAGCGTGGCGGTCCCCGATGTTACCATGGCCAGATCACACACGCTCAATATTTTGTAGATATCCTGGACCCAGATAATAATATTATTAAGGGGTGACTTATTTACGGCGTTTCGTATAACATCAGGGGAGACCGTCGGCGCTATCGGCAACACATATTTTATGTCATGGTACCGGGAGGATAAGATCTCGGCCGCACCCAGCATGGGTGGTAAAACCCTTTTTACCTCTTCATCCCTGCTGCCGGGCAACAGCCCCAGTATGATATCGCGTTCGCCCAGCCCCAGCTCTTTTTTAATCTTATGTTTATCCAGGTTCCGAGGTATGTTGTCCAAAAGGGGATGCCCCACGTATTCGACACTCATCTCCTTTGCCGTTTGATGGTAGAATTCCTTTTCAAAAGGCAGGACAATTACCATCCGATCAACGCAGCGATCTATCTTCTTTACCCTCCCCTTTCGCCACGCCCATATCTGAGGGCTTATATAGTATAACACCGGCACGCCGTAACGCCTGGCAGTACCCGCCAGATTTATATTGAAACCGGGATAGTCGATAAGTATGAGGAGATCAGGGGGATTATTTTTTAAAATGAATCGCAGCAGCAGATATGCCCTGATAATAGTAATCAGCTTTGAGAAGACCTCTGTTAATCCGACCACGGCCATATCCTTTGAAGAGACCAGTATCTCTACCCCGGCCTTCTCCATTTCCTTTCCGCCGATCCCGCGGAACATGATATTGGAACCGTCAGGTGCTTTAATTGCCCTCACCAGATTGGCTCCGTGCAGATCCCCAGAGGCCTCTCCTGCTACTATAAGGACATGTTTTGTTCTCTTGTCAGACACATCAAGCTGATGGGCCATTGATTAACCGGTATCAGGTGCTCACAGGATGGAATTTCCTGCATCCTTCCTTTATCAAATCAATAACTTCGAGGGCGATCTTCAGGGCCTTCCTTTCATCCCTGTCTGTCGTAATCGGCCCGACGCCGTTGATTACGGACTTCACGAAAAAACCTATCTGATCCCCAAGCGGGTCACTGCCTGGAAAGGTCTCTTTCTCGGTCTTAAGATAAGGAAGATTAGCAAGATCTCCGGCCCCATTGTCAAGTCTGGTTATGGTAAATTCCCTTTTATAACAGTCCGCGTGCAGATAGGCGTCCGGTTGAAAAATCCTTATCTTCCTGATTATTTTTTCAGAAACCCTGCTGGCAGTAAGGTTGGCCACACCCCCGTTTTTAAAGATCAATCTCACGTTGGCAATGTCCGTTTTTCCCGTGACAACCGACATGCCCACCGCGTGTATTTCTTTAACCTCCGACGGGAATATATGCAGGATGATATCCAGGTCATGTATCATCAGGTCCAGCACAACATCAACATCCGTGCCTCTGGTAGTATACTTGTTCATGCGATGAGCCTCTATAAACAGGGGCTGATTCAGCATGGACTCCATCTTGACGATTGCCGGATTATAACGCTCAACAAGCCCTACCTGGAGGATTAGGCCCTTTTCACCGGCCATCTTTATAAGCGCGTCGGCCGGTTCTAGCATATATGTTATGGGTTTCTCTATAAGCAGATGAACGCCTTGACTGAGGATATCCTTGGCAACCTCAAAATGAGATTCCGTGGGTACGGCAAGGCTTACGGCGTCCACCCTGGGCAAAATCTCTCTATGGTTCTCATAGACCCTGACATCGTAACGCCGTTTTATCTCATCCGCCCGAACCGGATTGGTATCCACAACACCCACCAGTTCTACATCCGACCGGTCCCTGTATTTCTGAAGATGGTATTCCCCCAGATGCCCTACGCCTATCACGCAGACCCTGACTCTATCCTTTTCCACCTTTCATATCTCCATGAACCCGGCGATCTTCGGCTGGATAAGAAATCACACATATACCCAGTTTATCCGCTTCCTTCAACATATCCGCCTGGTCAAAAATCAATGTCTTTCCCGCCTCTATAGCCAAAACAGACGCCTTGACCTGAGACATGACTTTTATGGTTTCAGGTCCCACTGAAGGCACGTCAAATCGCAGATCCTGATCCGGTTTGCTTACCTTTACTATAACGGCGCCCTTGCCCGCGATACTTCCACCCCTCTTTATGGTCTTATCGGTGCCGTCAATCGCCTCAAGGGCCAGTACCGTCTTATTTCTTACCACCACGCACTGGCCGACATCCAGACGCCCCAGTTCTTTGGCCACCTCCCAGCCGAACCTTATATCTGACTCTTCCTTAACGCCCGGTCTTTTCTTGGTAAGACAACCCTTGGGCGCCAATAGTTCCGGAAGGTACTGGGTGGAACTGACTATCTCTATGCCCTCTTTAGCCAGTTCCCCGGCAACTGCCCTTAAAATGCCGTCATCATGTAACACAGCCATCTTTGACATCAGGGACAACCCCTTGAGGTCCGGCATCACTTTGCCGAACATGCGGCTCTTAGTAATGGTGCCGGCCATCAGGGCCTTTTTCACATTCTCTTTTTTAAAAGAACTGATCAGTCTGCCCAGTTGCCCCAGTTTAATCCATGTTATCTTATCAACGGAATCAACCAGTTCAGGATCCGTGTCCCCCTTATGGGCAACGGCTATCACACGAAACCCCTTTTTTCTGGCTGAATCCGCCACCATAATGGGGAATCTGCCTCCACCGGCAATAATCCCGATAGCTTCCTTCTCTTCCATGCCCTAAAACCTAGCGGGTAATCCCTCTTTTCGAACCATTAAAAAAATCCAAGAGCATGTCTAGCTCCGGAAAGGCTTCCACCTCTTTCCTGGCCCTCGCTATACCCTCATCAAACCTTTTACTCTCACGCCATATAATCCTATAGGCCTTTTTGAGACCTTCCATAACCTCTTTGGAAAAACCATGGCGCCTCAGCCCGATCAGGTTGGGACCGTACAACTTTGCCCTTGAACCGGCCGCGATCATAAAGGGGGGTATATCCTTGGGGAGACCTGTCTTTCCACCGACAAAGGCATAAGCCCCTATCCTGACAAATTGGTGCGAGGCCATCAGTCCGCCCAAGTTAGTATGATCTCCCACTACCGTATGTCCCCCCAGGGTGGCTGCGTTGGCCATGATTATGTTGTCGCCCAGGATACAATCATGGGCGACATGGCTATAGGCCATCATATAGTTTCTATTGCCCACTATGGTCACCCGGTCCTGTTTGGTTGTGGCCCTGTTAATGGTAGCATATTCCCTAATTATATTATCATCGCCTATAACAACGCGTGTATCCTCTCCCTTGTAACCAATATCCTGGGGAGGTGATCCTATTGACACATAAGGATATATCTGGTTTCGATCTCCTATCCTGGTATTCACTTCGATTACCACATGGGCACCCACGACCGTGTCACGACCGATTGCAACATGCCTCCCGATCACACTGAAGGGGCCGATCTTGACCCCTTGCCCCAGTTCTGCATCCGGGCTTACCACCGCGGAAGGATGTATATCCATCTCTCCTTAACCTATCTGTGCCACGAATTCCGCTTCGGTTACCAGGGTGTTATCGACAAAGGCCTTTCCTGCAATCTTCCAGACCCTGGAACCTGTTCGGATTGGTTTCACTTCAAACACAAGCTGATCCCCCGGTACCACGATTTTCCTGAATTTTACCTTGTCTATGGCCATGAAATATATGGAGGGATCTCTATCCTTATGCGAACTATCCTTAATGGAAAGACGGGCCAGGACGCCCCCCACCTGGGCCATCGCCTCTATGATCAAAACCCCCGGCATTACAGGATTGCCCGGAAAATGTCCTTGGAAAAAGTGTTCATTACAGGTAACATTCTTTATG
>CAYQNR010000044.1:13264-25129 GCA_964418945.1 uncultured Desulfobacteraceae bacterium | reverse complement strand
CACCACTCAAACTACCAGTCGTAAAAGTAAAGGTGTCATCACTCCCCGTACCTGTTAAATTCGCAAAATCAGTGAAACTATATCCATCAAATGTACCTGAATCTGAACCTGATATAATATAAGCTGAAGCGCCAATAAGTGTATTGGTCCCAGTTCCGCCATCAGCCGTGACAGTCACATTAGTAAAGGTAACCCCATTAAGATCAAGGGTGCCTCCTGCATTATCTTGACCAACCAAAAGGCTGAGAGAACCACTGCTATTACCATCAAACGTACCTCCAAGGGTGATATGCTGTCCCGCATCGAGAGTCAGGAGATTAGTGCTCCAGCTAATAGACACATCTGATGCAACTGTAATATCCTCATCTCCTGATGTAGCGTTTTGTGTTTGAATCTGAAAATCTGAAAGGACTAATTGTTCTTCAATATATAAATCATGAAATGTGTCAGGCCCAGACCCTGTATTATCTCCATCAATGATACTGACAGAACCAGGATCCAATAAAAGTACTCCAGCATTACCATTTTCTGCTCTCAAATCAGCATGCCCTGTTATTAAAAGGTGTTCTTTCCCTGACACCTCTGCAAAACCACCGTCTCCAAAATTGAATCCACCCCGTGCGCTAATTTGACCATTAAATTCCGTTGTATCATCCGCCCAGACGATGACCGTGCCGCCGTCACCCTCTGTGGTGGCGTCGGCATTGATAGTGGCATCGGGGCCGACATAGGTGCGGGAGGCGTTCCGGATGTCGGGGTTGCTGCCCTGAAAGTCACCGCCGATACGGACCGTTCCGCCGCCCAGGTCGCCGGATACGTCTATGCTGGCTGAGTCAAAGAGGCCGACCTTGTCGCCGAGGACATCCACAGACCCCCCCTTGGTCCCCCCCTCACAGGGGAGGATAATAGTTGAATCGCCGCTCGCCATAGAGGAAGAAGAACGGCCAGAGGCATCGAGTACACCGCTATTGGCAACGATTCCCTGGTCTCCACCATTCAGGACGATCTTACCGTTAACATTGCTGAGGGATTTTGCCTCTATTATGCCTTCATTGTTGACTACCGATTTGATGGCGTCATAGGCAGTACGTGCGCTGAGGATCACCTCGCCGCCATTGGCGCTTATTGTTCCCGTGTTGTTTATGCTGTTTTGAATGGGCTCGCCGTCAAGTCCGATTACTTCGCTAAGGACGCTCTGGTCCACGGCAAAGCTGATGAGTTCGTTTTCCGCGAAATTGAGGGTGACCTTTTCTCCTGAGCCGATATATACCTTGCCAAGGCTGGCCATGATCGACCCCTGGTTTTCCACGGCCGGAGAAAGCAGGGACACAAAACCGCCTTCAGCTGCCCGGATAGTCCCCTGATTAAGGATAGAGGATAGGGTCTGGCTAATATTTTGTGAGAATGTAAAATTACCTGAAAGATAATCCTGGTCCGCCATGTCCAGGGTGCTTGCTATAAAGGAATTGACATTGATCTTGCCGGTGGGGCCTACAAGTATCCCGTTGGGGTTGATGAGATATACCCTTCCGTTGGCATTTAGCGTGCCATAAAGAAGGGATGGGTCTACACCTATCACCCGGTTGAGCGCAGACGAGGACGCGCTCGGCTGATAGAAATTCACTGTCTCCGGCTGTGCTATGCTGAAATCCTGCCAATTGATAATGGCCTTATTGCTTCCCTGGTCTATATCCATGGTCCGCTCATCCGGTCTGGATATATCCACCTGGCCGGACACTAACTGCTCACCATTGGGTAGAGCATTTAGGTTCCATGGAGCCACCATGGAATAGATCATAAAGAGCAGGAAAAACAAGATTCCTTTCTTACATATACGAAATAGATACTTTGCCATGGCCCACCTCATGTTTCTATATTGTGCAAAAATTGGTAGCTATATTATATACCCAGTTACGCAAATCTATTGAGCTAATAACATAGCGATGTGCGTTTTGCGATCTGGGATATGCGATTTGCGATTAAAACCCACTACCCATTACTCACATCCCACATCTCATTACTCACTAAGCTCTATGCCCCTTATTAACTGCGCTTATAAAACTGTTAATCTTTCTACCAAGTTCATCCAGTTTACTTAGAAGTTCCGCGGATCTATCACTCAAATCATCATGGCAATCTCTTATGTACTCAAGCCATTCTATAGTCTCATTACAGGACGAATGGGAATAGATTAGAAAACGTATAAAATCCGCCTTATATTTCCTTCGCCCATAGCCTTCAACGATATTTACCGATATAGATTTCGATGCCCTCCTAAGCTGGGACCCTGTTTCAAAAAGCTCAAACTTGGGAAGATCGAGACTAAATCGATGTATCTCAACACCAAGTTGATGTGCAATTTTATAGATCTCAAGATCCTTGTAAGATCCTCGGCCTTTTTCTGTACATTACTTACATCCCACTACCCACATCGCATATCGCATATCTCACGTTTCCTATCCCACATCTCCTATCTCCTCTTCAATGCTGTCGGCTTTCCATCAATCTCCTGCCTTACTAAATATCTGTAGAAACTCATCACTAGTAAGATCTATTGTGCCCATAAAATACAGGTATGTACTATCTTCGGTTTCCGCTTTTTTCTTGGTCGGCCGTGCCAGGTCGAACTTAAAACTGAAAAGATCTTTATAATAGAGCCTGATACCCGCTCCATATCCTTTCAGCCTTTCATCGGTATATTCCCCTCTTTGAGGTATAGAATAATAGACGCGGGCATAGTCATAAAAGAGCGATAACTGGACCATCTGACTGATTCTCTGTCCAAAGAGGATCTTATCCGCGATATAAGGCGGCGCAGAAAGCAGCTCCCCGGATATGGTAAAACCCGAATCACCCAGGAACAATGATGCATCATGTCCTCTCACCGTGCCATACCCTCCTATAGCCATCTCTTCTATGGGAAGCAGGCTTTGATTTGAGATCTGCCCCATGCCCCTCAGCATGAAATTGATATTTCCGTAGACTTTCTGTATCCGGGCCAGGCTGAGATTATATCGACGAAACCTGTGTTCAGCGTTTGCGCGAGTATAAGGCGCAGCGTCATCAGGGTTGAGAGACCCCCAATGATATGCCAATGTAATAATGTTTTTCCCCAGATAACGGTCAAGGCTATCATAATCCAGTGTCGCATAATAGACATCCAGATCATCTAGGTTCTCCAGTTCGTCGCGGGCATAGGACCTTGTATACTTGTTTTCGTATCCCACAGACATAGTCAGACTTTGATTCCTTTGCCGCAGAATAGGCTGTGAAACGCTTAGTCCATAGATAGTAGTATCACCGTCTAACCCCAGGTCCGCCAGTTCCTGGCCGACCACATAGCTGCCTTCCAGATAATCGAGATTAAGACTTGTCCCATAAGCACCAAAAGGAATGCTCAAATCACCTTTAAACAGCAGGGAATCTTTCGGGTCATTGCCAGTGACCCCCCTCAGAGAAAGAGTGCTCCCCCACCACGGATCCGTTATGTCGATATACGTGCCGTAACGTTCTTTGCCGACCAGCCTGGAGCCGAAGTTGTTGAAATCAAGCGTCCAGTTAAAGGCCAGTTTATCTTCCGTCTGTAACACAATATCTGCAGATCCCGGTTCTTCGCCCGGTTTCAGTACGACCCTCGTTTCGGCTGACTGCAGATCTTGTGACAATAAAAGACCTTTTTCAAGCAGCTCTTCCTTGACCACCCCATGCTTTAGCTGCTCCAGGAAATTGCGCCTTATCACCCTTTCATTATAATACTTCTGCCCTGAAACCTTGATCTCCCCTACCTCTCCTTCACTAATGGCGATCTTGAGAATTCCGTCTTCGATCTCCTGCTCCGGCACATAGGCCTCTGCCAGGATATAACCCCTTTCCTGATAGGCGATGGTTACCAGATCAGCGACTTCATTCATTTCATCCAGTGTCATGTCCCGGTATCTATACTCTGCAACGAGTTCATGAAGCACAGAGGAAGGGACATATGTATCCCCCCTCTCCGCTATGGCTCCATCCAAATCTTCCAGACTCTCTTCCAGAAATCTAATGTGATCCTGGATATTCTCCCGGGGTAGCGCAGAGGCCTGATCCAGGAGCTCCGTTTCCGCATCAAACATATCCTGGATCTGCTGTCGTCTCTTCTTAACTGCTATGACTTCGTCCGATTCCGGCGGCTTGTTGGCCCTGATAAAATCAAACCCCTTTATTAACACCCCGAATGATTCCTCTTCTCCGTTATCCGCAAAGGCCACGGATCCGATCTCACCGATGAGCAAAATAAAGACCGCCAAGAATATACAAGATAAAGATATTACGGATTTGTTTAATTTCATCATGGATTGACCCTCACTCTAAGATAAATAAACACAGGCTCTGGTCCCGCTCTGTTGCCCTATAGGCTTGTTTGACGAATATAGAATGGATATTGATATTAATATAGTAAATTAGGGTTTAAATATACAAACTATTCTTTAAATTTATAATATAAAAAAGTCAAGACCTAATCCTTGTCTCTTCCAATCATAACATTATCTCCGGATACCATCTCTTTCACCTCTAAGTCCGATTCGCCGGGCTTCGCGGGATTTAACGGATCCACTCCAAAAAAGAGGAACCCCTCTTGAGGTTCCTCAATTATCTTGAAATGCTTCTTAACTGACTGCCGACAGCTGACAGCTGGAAGCTTATTTACAGCTCCAACCACGAATCCGAGTATAGGGTGTTTCCCAGGATTACCTTTGCCGTCTTCACAAAACCCTGCAGTTCCTTGGAAAGCGAGCCTATATCAATGGCCTCCCCATCCATAACCTTGTGAACCACCTCTACAATCTCCGGCCTTTTGCCCCTCGCTACGGCAATCAGCCGGTCATCATAGGCATCAGCAATACATGAATACATCCCCTTCCTCTCCAGCATGATCATGAAGGTTATATTCAGGATTGACCTTAATCCCTCTGGCGGGCCGTTGGATATATTGGAAAGGCCGCATGTGGATTTGACACCGGGAAACATCTCCTGAAGCATCTCCTGAAAAGCCAGAAGACTCACAAGCTGTTGCTGTTGAATATTTACCGGCGTGACAATACCGTCAACGAAAATATCCTCATTCGGGACACCGGCCTCATTTGCAGCATAGATAAGTTCGGCTGCTAGGGCTCCTCTCTCATGTTCGTCTCTGGGAAGACCTTCTGGTCCCCACATAAGGGCGATCATGTTTGCCTTGTACTTGACCGCCAGAGGGATCATCTTTTCGTACCGCTCCGGCCTGGCCATAATGGAATTGATAATGGCCTTGCCCTGGTGAACGGCCAGACCTGCTTCTATGGCCTCTATATTGGAGGTATCCAGACACAAGGGGACTGAAGCTCCTGTTTCCTCCTGGACGGTCTTCACCACAAACTCCATCAACTCCGGGCCTCCCTTTCTGGCAGGCCCCAGGTTGATATCGATCCAGTCCATGCCCTTGTCCTTTTGGCGCCTTGCCTCTTCGGCAATAGGTCCCGGGTCCTTTTCCTTAAACGCCTTGCCTATAACCGTACTAATCACGTTCAGATTTTCTCCAATAAGCAGCATGGGCTCACCCCCTTCATTTTTTTGCACAGTATCATTGTTTGAAAGCTACTGAAAACACACTGGTTTATAGCAAAAACAAACTGATTTGTGATCTGCGATCTGTGATGTGCGATTCAAAGCCACATCCCATATCCCACATCATACCTCACATCCCACATCATACCTCACATCCCACATCCCATATCTCACATCGCTTAAACCTTCCAATTATCCTTAAGGTACTTCGCTATAAGCGTGGCATCCCTGGGGCCTATCATGATCTCCCAATCCGGGAGCTCCTCCTCCATCTCTCCACTTATGGATGCCGCATAACCCGGTACGATAACCTTCCTGTGTTTTATCTTATCAGCAATGCCGCATTTCTTGACAAAGGCCCCCACAACATCTCCGGAGAATTTTCCAGCAGCCCAGGCCGTCATAACAGAAAGCCCTTCTGTATCCAGGATAAGAAGCCAGCTCGGCACCCTGCTTCCTTCGATCTCGCCACTGACAATAAAATAGGTAAGAGAAAAATTGGTCGTTATCATCACCGGTGAATCTTCGCCGGGGCCCCCTATCTCATAGATACCCTGAGTGACCATCATAGGCCTCTGGGGATCCGTGAAGATATTTAATCTCTCCAGCAATAGTGGGAAAAGGCTCTCCCCCTTGAAATCGGACAGGACAGAAATACCTGCGTATTTTGCTATAAACAAGCCGGCAATGAGCGTCTCCATGTCAAGGTTCCCGGCCATCTCGCAGGGGAAGGTGATAGTCGGGAAACCCAGGGAACGGTTCCCTGCCTTCAAGGCCGCCCTTCGAATGGCTACCTGATCCCCAAAGGCCTGCTTCATCTCCCTTGAGCCTGAATCCAACACAAGGTCCTTAAGACCCATGCCGGTAAGTTTATCGCTTAGGGTAATAAGATCATCAATACTGCCGGCCTTCACAGCAAGGGGGAGCCCGGTATCCTTGGCAAGGCCGCCCATATCATCCACATTGTCCTTGGTAGCCGCATACAGGAGGGGTTTTTTAAATGCACAGGCTTCTACCCCGGCCTTCATGACGTCTAGCTTGTCCGTCATAAGGATCAGCACGAACTCGCTCTCCCTGGCTATCTTGCCGGCCACTGAGGCAAAGGAATCTTTGTCTCCATTTACATCCTTAAGGGCAACCAGTTCAGGTCGCAGGTTTAGACCGACCCGCTCGTACTGCAGGGCATTCCACTCCTTCAATTTCTTATCAAGGGCCTCGGAATCAATATCCGCCTTCACTAGTACACCTATCCCTGTAGGATTATAAAAGGTCTTTTCGTGCCTGAACATCACCGTTTCACCACCGATCTTAAAGGCCCTTGTGCCAACACCTATTGAAACGGGTCTTATGGGTGGAGCGGAGGCTTCGGCCAGCTGCGCCCTTGCCTCATCAGACACATAAGGACACGCATCAAGTTCGGCCTTGCCCGCAGCCAGGTTCATAGCAAAGGCAAGGCAGGTGGGAACTCCGCACTCACCGCAATTGGTCTTTGGCAGCAGTTTAAAGATCTGTATTCCAGTCAAACCCATATTAGACTCCTTTTTCATTTAAGCTATTAGCTATCAGCGTTCACATTTGGCTGACTGCTCTTATTAACCCACCATAGATTCCATCTTCAGCGCAGGATGGTCCTTCTCCTGGAGAAACGGGAGAATCTCATCCTCGGTTAGTCCCACTGTTTCGTCTGCTATCCTATCCAGTAAATCAGGAATGCCCTCTTCTTTTGCCCTCTCCACAAAGCGCTCCTTTATCTCCTCTTTCAATGACTTGGGCATCCATACCAAACGGTGGAGACCACCGTCTCCCACAATGAACTTGCGCTGGGTGATATTATACTTGGAATGACCCACAAAACCAGGGGTTGACTGACCACCGCCTACTGCCCCCGCCATGGTGGTGAATTTCATGCCCGAGGGTGTCTGCCCGGTATAATCCCTGTGCATGGTCATAACTCCGTTGCAGGCCGGCAGAACCGCCGCAATGCACTCACAGCAACCGCAGGTGGTCATAGGGTCATGTACTATGCTGTAAAAATTATAATGGTCTATGGCCTGCCGGGATGCCTTATACACAAATTCATTTACCCCCTTCCACTGGCCCAACTTGGGATCAAGGCATTCACCCTTTTCCACCGGCTGGTTGGGGCCGGTGGGGTTAATCTCATAGGAGGCCTTGCAATCCATCCAGTTATAGGCGCCGCAAAGACCTGTCCTCTCCGGGCTTATAACACATACATGGTTTGGGGCGAATGACTGACACAAGGTGCATGAATAATATGTTTCAATAGTCTCATCAGTCATATTTTCCACCCGATCATCTCTTACCGCATACTCCTCTCGTGCCCTTTTGGTCAATTCATCAACGTCTTTCTTTTCCGTATACAAGGTCACCTGTACCTTATCCAGTACATTCCCGAAGTCCTGATGGAGCTTGGCATGAAGGATTGTGCCTATGTCTTTAAGGCTAAAACCCTTCTCAAAGGCCTGATCCCCCACCCTGATCCAGGTGATATCCCTCTGCCCGATATGCATGATGCCCTGGGCGTAATTTATAAGGTGGTGAAACTGCCTCTCCAGGATCGGTTCAAAATCCACCTCCATCTTTCGTCCGGCCACCTGCGCATAGATACCTAACGGCACTTTGTCACCTTTTTTGAGATCCCTTATATCCGGACCTTTCAGGAGAACCTTCCCGTCCTCTATCTCATTCATCTCCGCCATATTGCAAAGCTCGGTGGCCTGTGTCTTGGTGCCGCCCATCTCAATATAGAGATCACCCTTTCGGACCCTCTCACCCTCAAAGGCCGGCCCGTAGGCAAGGGGGATATCTATGTCTGTTATGGTGACTTTGAGACCCCTTGTCTCTATGGACCTTGAAGTCATCTCATCATGGGGAACGTTAGCTACCACATGTTCGTAAGTACATATGCCGGTTGGCAGGACCTCGGGGATATCCGTATCCGCCAGGGTGGGGAACCCCCAGTTTATGGCCCCCGCGGCATTGGCCGCCCACTCGGCATTTACGTCTCCAAGCGCGTTAACAAACGCGAAAATACGATCCTTCTGGTACTTCAGCATCCTCTTATAATCTCCCGGCTGAACCCCGCCGAAGGACATCCCAGCCCTGTTGGCAAACCCCAAGGCAAAGACCGCCGCGGATATATCCGGACCAAAGGGAACCAGCCGGGTATTCCAGCCGATCTGGACCCCTTCCTCGATAAGCTGCTCCGCGAAGGTGGTCCCGTTCTGATTCGCCGCCATAAAGACATATATGGTCTTTAGCTGGTATTCCTCAGCTATCTTCTTTGCCGTGGCGGAATCCGGCGCCGCCCCCACAATAGCAGCAAAGCCGGGGGCTGTTCCATCCACGAACTCAACACCCCGCTTTCTCATGATAGCGTCATCCGCCGCCCCCAGCCAGATCTTACCGTTTTCCACGTCGGGTTCTTCCACCTCAGGCTGGTAAAAATCAGGGTCTTCCACATACCGGATCGCCTCTACTATCTCTTCTGCGAATAGGGCCGCCATGCCGGCATCCAGCAATGGCCCCAGATAGGGTAAATGGCAATCCTTTTTAATATGAGGTGGTAAAAGTTTCCGAGCAAAATCAAGAGGTTTTCTTGCCGAGTCCAGGTCGGTCACCTTTATGCCAGTAAGGGAATATATAATGGGTAAAAAATAGGCGGTATTGGGAAACTCCAACTTCTGACTACCACCATGGGTCTCCAGGGCCCTCTTATATGTACCCTCCGCCTTAGAAACAATATTGTAGGCCCCCTGAATTGCTGCAAACGCTACTAGTTTTGACATATACTTCCTCCTCCCTTCTTAAGGGTTTTTTTTATAATTACGCCGCTTCAAGCTTCTGCCTGTCGGCCATATCCATAAGCACCCTTTCACGCGCCTTATCTATCCCCAGCGCCTTGCGCTTCTTATCTATGTGGGCTATCATCTTTCTGGCGTGCTCATACGGATCAACTTCCAGGTCCCACATCCCTCCATAGATATCCTCCAGTTCTTTGTACAGATAGTGCTCAAAAACCGGGGCACCACTCACGGGCATGGTAACACCGAAGACCGTGTACACACCGGAGGCGACAAAATAGTGCCCTATGCTGATTGCCTTCTCACTCATCCATTCGGGGGCCGACCCCGCCGCAGGCAGGTCGCTGATATCCTTGCCCAGCCCTCCCGCCTTAACAACTTCAGCGGCTGCCATAAGGATCCTGCTGTTATCAACACATGACCCCATGTGCAGCACCGGCGGAATGCCCACTGTCTCGCAAACCTCTGCCAGGCCGGGGCCGCAATATACCTTTGCGGATTCAGGCGTAAGGAGCCCTGCCACGGCGCAGGCTATGGCATTGCATCCGGTCGTCAAAACGATCACGTCATTCTTTATAAGTTCCTTAACCACGGTAACGTGCCCTTGATTGTGGGTGGTCCTGGCGTTATTACAGCCCACAACGCCAGCTATTCCCCTTATACGGCCGTTTATTATGTTGTCATTAAGTGGGGTATAGGAACCTCGGAAGGTCCCTCCCAGGTGATAGTTAATCGCCTCGTAACTGAAACCCGCCACAAGATCCACGCCCTTATCCGGTATCATTACCTCCTTCTCCCGGTTGGGGAAGTTTTCAATAGCGGTTCTTACGATCTTTTTGGCATCTTCAAACGCGGTATGTTCATCAAATTCGATGTGTATGGTATGCCCTGAGGCGATCCTAGCCCTGGGGTTGGTTGTGATTATCTTGGTATGAAAACAGTCGGCAACATTTGCTATATTCTCCATAATGCACTGAACATCCACCACCATCGCATCCACAGCACCTGTTATAATGGCGAGTTCCTGCTGGAGAAAATTTCCAGCCAAGGGGACCCCGTGCCGCATAAGTATTTCGTTGGCCGTGCAGCATATCCCGCTTAATTGAATGCCCTTTGCCCCTTTTTCTTTAGCCAGTTTCTGCATCTCCGGCAATTCCGCCGCCTGGACAATCATTTCACTCAGAAGTGGTTCGTGTCCGTGTATTACCAGGTTCACATGATCTTCTTTTAGCACACCCAGGCTTGCCGAGCTCTTTACCGGGTAGGGACAACCAAACAGTATATCCTGCAGGTCCGTGGCTATCATTGACCCCCCCCATCCATCACCAATGGCGGCCCTGGTGCATTGTTCGAGAATATTCTCATAATGCTGATCAACACCTATATGTGTCCTGTGCATGATCTCCACGATCTCTCTATCAATACCCCGTGGAACAACACCCAACTTTTTCCATAGTTCATACCGTGCTTGAGGCGCCCTCTTTGCCGTGCACACCTCCCCTGTCTGCTGACCCCACTGGGCAAGGGCTCTTTCGGCCACCTCAACCGCTATCTCGTCAATATCCCGTTGAAGCCCCTCTCCTTCTTCCCCTTCCACAGTTATGTCAACCCCAAAATCTGGCGCGACCTCCAGCAGTTTCTTGGTATCCTTTATCTTATAGTCTTCGGTCTCTTTTCTGGCCGCGGCAAGGAATGTCTCTGCCACGCCCCGTCCATGGTCGGAATGCGCGGCAGCTCCTCCGGCTACCATTCTCGCGAAATTCCTGGCCGCTATAGTCTCGGGTGTAGCACCACACAGACCTTTGCGCGTATCTTCTCCCTCTATGCCGCCCTTCGGTAAGGGGAGCCTGCAGGGACCCTGGGAACAATTTTTACAGCATGTCCCCTGTGCACCGATGCTGCATGCCTTCATGGTCTGGGCCCGGTCAAAAATGGTATCTATCTCCATCTCCCTGGCCCTGTCGATCATCCTGGCGGATCCAGGATCAATGGTTAGATCCTGAGACCTTGGAAGGCTTTTCTTCACCTTTTCCTTGGCTTTGACTTCTTCCATAGTCATTACGCGGTTCCTCCTCTCGAGAATTAGTGGTGTTACCTATTCGTTATCAGCGGTCGGCAAGAAGTTGTAAAAAAAAATACATTGGCTTAATGCTCAAAGCCGACCGCTGAAAGCTCCATCCAGTATCAAATGACCAGTATCCAGCATCTAGTAGCGCTTATGGATACGTTCGAGATTCTTTGTCAAACCTTCAACCAAATCCAACTGATCCTTGGCTGCCGTCTTGGGCGCTTCTCTTCCTGTATAAACATCCTTTTCCGCTTCTCGTTTCTCACCCTCCTGGGCCCTCTTGTATCTCAAGGCCTGAAGGTCCTCAGTTTGTTTTGCCTTAGCACTGGCTGCTGCTTCCGCCTTGGCCTTGGCTTCCTCTTCCGCCTTGGCCTTCGCCGCCTCTTCCGT
>CAYQNR010000044.1:0-13164 GCA_964418945.1 uncultured Desulfobacteraceae bacterium | reverse complement strand
CTTCCGCCTTGGCCTTGGCTTCCTCTTCCGCCTTGGCCTTCGCCGCCTCTTCCGTCTTGGCCTTGGCTTCCTCTTCCGCCTTGGCGCTGGCTTCCTCTTCCGCCTTGGCCTTCGCCGCCTCTTCCGTCTTGGCCTTGGCTTCCTCTTCCGCCTTGGCGCTGGCTTCCTCTTCCGCCTTGGCCTTCGCCTCTGCTTCTTTATCTACCTTGGGCTTTGCCTTTTCCTTTGGCTTCTCTTCCGCAACCTTTTTCTCCTCCTTGGGAGCAGGCGCTTTCTTCTCTTTCTTGGGTTTGGGCTTTTCCTTTTTAGCCGGGTTTTCCTTTTCAGATCCTGGAAGGACTTTAGCCTCACCGAAATCCAAGTTAGGCTCCGGAGAAAGAGATATCAGGTCCGGCTCCTCAACTTCCATCCTTTTGGATATGGCCTCAACATCAGAAGCCATTCCTCCGTTTATCATTAAATCAATAAAAGACCTGACCATACGTACGGTCTCCGGATGTCTCAAAATAACCACCTCGGAACCGGCAAGCAGAAAACAGACGGAGGCGACAACCTCCATCAGGATACCCCTCTTTTCCGGGTCACCCAAGGTCGGGGCCTCGTCCATACTTTGCCCTGCCTCTTTGCATTTCCATACCTCGTTGCCGATATTGTTGATCATGGGACACTGGAGTTTGTCATCTTCTTGAGTCAAGGCGGCCATTCTAATTCTTTCCATCACCGAATAGCTGTATTCCATGCCGTACCCGATCCCGCCCGTGGTTGGATCGATTATAATCTTATCCATATTTACGCCCAGGTTTCCCAAAAGGATATTCAACTGTTTGGCCAAATTCACGTCAATAGGTGTAGACGCCACCACTGTTTGGCCATAACCGAGGGCGCTGGCGCCCACCCCTTTATGACATCCTTCCTCAATGGGAGACAAAGAAACATTCTTGCCTTCACAGACTTCACAGATCTTTTTCATTACCTCTTCGTCTTTCTCATTATTGGCCGTGCCCCAACAAACTAGTGGTACGTTGATGGCATCTAATACCTTTTTAGCCAGTGCGGCGGCTTCGTCGGGGCTTCCATCCATCCCGTTGGGGTCGGTGGTCTTTAACTGCAGAACAATCATATCCGCCCCATATTCTTCAACACATTTCTTTGCCCATTTTACGGGGTCAGAGAGAACGTCTTTCATCGGTTCAATCGCTGCGGCCGGCCATTCGTCGGATGGGTCATAATCCCATATCTCCATAGCAATCCTGGGGGCATTAGGCATCTTTCCTTCAAAGAGATGGAAAGGATAACAATCTTCTCCTCCCAGGGTAATGGCTGCGTCACCCACACCGATAGTAGTCTCGCCTATAACACCTGAATAGGGCTGTTTTGGTATTGAAAAGGCCAATTTGTATACCTCCTTCTTGGTTTACAATAATAATTAAAGCTTAATAAACCAAATCTTGTTAAACTTTAAAGCTATTAATAAAATTATGTTTATTATGGTCTATGAAAATGAAAACAAAGTAGGCAAAAAAAAATAAACAAAAATAACGCCTCTCAAATAAGGCGTAAAGGTTAAATCTAGTTTAATTGTTCAATTCTTGTCAAGAAATTTTCGCAAACCGCATTAAAGCCCCACATTTGCCTTCGACAAGACCATAATCTTCTCTAATTCTGGTAAATAAGCTAAATTCCATGGTGCACGGCCAATGTCGACCAACGGCTACGGAGAAGCCAAGTTAAAAACGCCTACTTTTTGCATCTAGCCCAGGATAGATTTTGTTTGATATTTCGCCTAAAACCTTCTATTATCAGCACGTCCAATAATTACACTTCTTTTGCTTATGTTATTGTTATGACAACAAAAAATAAAATATGGGATCAAGTTATTGATGCCCTTAGCTCAAAAATCAGCCCTTTTGAAATAAAAACTTGGTTCTCCAACACTAGTTGTAACATCCTTGATAACAATATTGTTGTTATCGATGCCCCCAACAAATTCATGGCTACTTGGTTAAAGGATAATTATTTCAAAGATATATACCTCTCTTTAAAAAACATATTAAGAGAGAATCCTGAAGTACATTTTAGAGACCTTAAAAGAGACCGACAATCTCTATCCAAAAGACCTCAAAAACAACATCATACAAAAAGGATGTCGATTGATAATAATCTAAACAGATCCATGAATTTTCATAATTATATTATCAGTGATTTTAACAGGTTTGCTTTCTCTTCAGCCGTGGAGGTGTCCGATAACCCGGGAAGTCATTATAACCCTTTTTACATGTTCTCCAGAAACTGTACCGGGAAAACCCATCTTGTAAACGCAATGGGCAATCATATTATTCGTAGGAATCAAGCGGTAAAGATATATTATACGTCTTGCAAATCGTTCATTTCTGAATTCGAGGATCTGTTAACCAATAATAAACTAAATGTTTTTAAACATAAATATCTAAATCTCGATATATTACTATTTGATGATATACAACATTTAATCAATAAGACCTGGTTACAGGAAGAGTTTCTTTATATCTTTAATCATATCTACGGACAGGGAAAACAAATAATCATAACCGGCGACAGGCGGCCGGAGATGCTAAATATAAATGTTCAACTGAAGTCAAGGTTGGGCTCTGGGTTATTGGCAGAGCTCCGTGATTTTGATTATAAAGCAAAGTATAACATTATTAAAGGCAAAATAAAAGAATATAAAGTAAAAATACCAAATGATATAATTTATTTACTATTGAGATCAAGTAATAATATAAAAATTATTTTAAAGAATATTATACGCATTCAAAGATATTTACAACTGAATAATGATAATATAAACATTTCTCTCGTTTATTTAATGATCAGCAATAATATTGATAATACAAATATTGGGGTAAAAGACATCCAATCTCTTACAGCTAGGTATTTTGATATATCACCCTCCGATATTATATCGGACAAGAGAAAAAAGGTATACGCGTATCCACGACAATTGGCAATGTACCTATCCCGTAAATATACAAACCTATCTTTCCAACAGATAGGTTACCAATTCGGTAACAGGGATCACTCAACTGTTATCTATGCGTCAAAAAAGATAAATAAAATAAAAAAGCTGGAAAAAGAGGTAAAAGGTGATTTAAATAACATAGAAACTCTTTTAATATAGTATTATGAGTCACATCTAGCGACTATCTTCCAGACAATGCACCTGATTTATATGTTATGATATGACATGAACAGAATGAAATACGAGCGAGGAAAAATCTATCAACAACTTATAAACAACTTTTATTATATATTCTTTTATTTCTACAGACACTCGGCCATTTATGATAATATGCAAATAAAATTTTTTAAATTTTGCAAACATATTCTATTTTTTCTTTAAAATTTTGTCTGTTATTTTGATGAGCTAATCCAATTATTAACAAAATGACCGCATCTATTAATACTTCTTTATATAGATTAAAAAAATATAATTAATATTTTAGGAGGGTGATATGGAAATAAGAATTAACAGAGACACATTTTTTAAGGCCATTTCAAAAGTACAGAGTATAATAGAAAAGAGGAGTAATATGCCTATTCTTTCCATGATCCTCTTATCTACTAGTAATTCTAATATCAATATATCAGCCACAGACCTAGAGATAAGTCTTCAACAAACAGTACCTGCTGAAGTTATTAATAAAGGGAGTATCACTATCTCTGGAAGGAAGATATTTGAAATATTAAAAGAAAGCAGCAGTGATAGTATATATTTGAAGGAAAAGGAGAATAACTGGATATTTATCTCGGACAATAAGACGCAATACAATCTAGCGTCTATGCCTGCAGAAGAATATCCTATTTTTATTGAGTCTGAGAATACTCCTACGATTGAAATACCAGGAGACATGTTAAGTGAAATGATCGATAAAACCATTTATTCTGTTACTATGGAAGAGGCGGGATTTAAGTTATCAGGGGTATTCATAGAGAAGATAAAGAAACATGATGACACCTTTCTCAGAATGGTTGCCACCGATGGACATCGTTTATCTCTGGTAGATAAATATGATGAAAAGATTAAGGATATCAATATTGATAAAGGAGTTATGATACCCAAAAAAGGTATGCTGGAGTTAAATAGGTTGGCGTCCGGAGAAGAGAACATAAGTATTGGCTTTAAACAGAATAATTGCGTAGCTAAAAAAGAAAATTCCCTTATTATTATCAGGTTGTTAGAAACCAAATTTCCAGATTATAATTTGGTTATTCCGAAAAAACTCAAACATAACATAAAGATTAAAAAACAACAGATTCTGGAAAGCATGAAGAAAATGATGATACTAAGCTCCGAGAGTTATAGGGGCGTAAAGATTACGCTTGAAAAGAACAACATGGAGCTGGTTTCGGTGAATCCAGACCTAGGAGACGTCAAAGACAATATAGGGGTTGAATTTGATGATAAACGTGTAGAGATGGGGTTTAACTCCAGGTATTTTATAGAAGTTCTTCAATCCATGTACAGTGAAGAAGTGGAGGTTGGTTTCATTGATAATGCGAGTCCGTGTATAATTAAAGGCGATGATGATAGCGGCTTTCTGGGTTTGATTATGCCTATGAGGATTTAAGATGTTGGATATATCTACAAAATATGGTGCCGAAAATATAAAGGTACTAGAAGGCCTTAAAGCGGTAAGGAAAAGACCGGCGATGTATATTGGTAATACCGGTTTGGGGGGATTACACCACCTTGTATATGAGGTAGTGGATAACAGTATTGATGAGGCTATGGCGGGATACTGTAATTACATTAATATTAAGATTTTAAACGACAATATAGTGAGTGTCGTTGATAATGGCCGGGGTATCCCGGTTGGAATCCATAGGACTGAAAAAATCCCGGCATTAGAGGTAGTGATGACAAGACTTCATGCCGGTGGAAAATTCGACAACAAGAGCTATAAAGTCTCAGGCGGCCTTCACGGAGTAGGTGTATCCGTGGTTAATGCCCTATCCGAGTTTCTGGAGGCGGAAGTCTTTCTGGATGGCAAGGTATATTTCCAGAGATACGAGCGAGGTGTTGTTAAAAGTGAGCTTAAGGTTATCGGAGAGACGAAGAAGAGAGGAACAAAGATATCATTCAGGCCAGACGCCCAGATATTCGAAAACACGGAATTTGATTTCGATGCTCTTGCCACCAGGATGAGAGAGATCTCTTTTCTTACAGCTGGGGTCAGGATAAAGATATCTGATGAACGCACAGGAAGGAAGAAGGATTTTTTTGAGGAGGGGGGAATAATCTCATTCGTAGAACACGTTAATAAAAACAAAGAGGTGCTTCATAAAAGGCCTATCTATATATCAGGAGAGAAAAATGAAGTAATAGTAGAGGTGGCCCTCCAATACAACACTTCTTACAACGACAAGATTTTTACATTCGCTAATAATATAAATACAATTGAGGGGGGCACCCATCTTATCGGTTTCAAGTCCGCCATAACCAGAAGTATTAATCAGTATCTCCAGCAGTCTTCAAAGACCAAGAACAATAAGGAAAAAGTGAGCGGAGATGACGTGAGAGAGGGTTTGGCCGCCGTTATAAGCGTTAAACTACCCAATCCACAATTTGAGGGGCAGACCAAGACAAAATTGGGAAACAGTGATGTCAAAGGACTTGTTGAGAACCTGGTAAATGATGGACTGAGCAGCTACTTTGAAGAAAACCCCCGAGCAATAAAGGCCATCTTAGGAAAGGTGACTGAAGCGGCCCGAGCCAGAGAGGCCGCCAGAAAGGCCAGGGATATTGCTCGACGAAAGGGGGTTCTTTTAGATCATTCACTGCCGGGGAAATTAGCTGACTGTCAGGAGACGGATGCGAGTCTTTGTGAGATATTTCTGGTGGAGGGAGATTCAGCGGGTGGTTCGGCAAAACAGGGAAGAGACAGGCGAAATCAGGCCATCTTACCTTTAAAGGGGAAGATACTGAATGTAGAAAAGGCGCGGTTTGATAAGATGCTATCCAGCGAAGAGATACGTACTATTATTACGGCCCTGGGGACAGGGGTGGGAGACAATGAGTATAATATAGAAGCTTTAAGATATCATAAGGTAATTATTATGACGGATGCGGATGTGGATGGATCCCATATCAGGACCCTGCTGCTGACTTTCTTTTTCAGACAGATGCCTGATTTGATAGAAAATGGATACCTGTACATTGCGCAACCGCCTCTCTACCGGGTAGCCTTGAACAAAAAGGAGTTTTATATAAGAGATGAAGAGGCGCTTGATGATTTTCTTTTGAGGCGCATAGCAGAGAGTGAAGAAGTAACGCTGGAAGCAGGAGAACAGATAAAAGGACAAAGGCTGGTGACGCTTCTTAAGGGGATAATGAGGTATCAGAACAACCTTCAGAAACTTGTTAAGCGTGGCTATAGCCCTCAGTTTATTGTGTCCTTGGCTTCCAAGGGTCCAACTGATCACAAGTTGTTCAAAGATAGGGAGTTTATGGAAAAGATCTTCCAGGATCTTCAAAAAGAAGGTTTCAGCATCAGTGATGTAAATATGAGCGAAGAGGACGGGGAGTACGAATTCAAGGTAACAGAGCCTAAAAACGGCGGCCAATCGGTATTTGTAAGCTGGGAGTTACTTGCCTCTAGGGAATTGAGAAGCATGATCGGCATCCATGACAAACTGGGCGGAATGATGCGAGGTGGGTACATAATTAGCGGTGAGGGAGATGGAAAGAGAATCCATCACCACCAGGAACTTATTGATGAGCTTCTGGAGAAAGCCAAAAAAGGGCTGTCTATTCAGAGATATAAGGGGCTGGGTGAAATGAATCCGGAGCAGTTATGGGCTACGACCATGCATCCGCAAAAGAGGAGACTAACCCAGGTAAGGATAGAGGATGTGGTAGAGGCTGACGATATCTTCACCGTATTGATGGGAGAGAAGGTTGAGCCCAGGAGGGAATTTATACAGAATAATGCACTGGAAGTAAAGGAATTGGATATATAAAAAAGAAAGGCACATGGCGCATGGGCCAAGGCATAAGGTAAAAAGAAAAATAAGAGAAAGGCGAACGGCATGGGGCGCTAAACATTGCCCCGGTGTCATTCGCCTGCTTTTTGGAGAAAGAAAATGGTGTCGGACATAAATTTTGATTCTGTGAAGATTGAAGATGAGATGAAGCGGTCCTATCTGGAGTATTCGATGAGCGTTATAGTGGGCAGAGCACTTCCGGATATAAGGGACGGTCTGAAGCCTGTTCACAGACGGGTGTTATACGCGATGCATGACCTGAAAAATTACTTTAACAAGCCCTACAAGAAGTCCGCCAGGGTGGTGGGGGATGTGATAGGAAAATATCACCCGCATGGTGACGCTGCGGTATATGACACTATCGTACGAATGGCACAGGATTTTTCTTGCAGGTATCCATTGGTTGATGGCCAGGGTAATTTTGGCTCCGTTGACGGAGACCCGCCGGCCGCCATGAGGTATACTGAAGTGCGAATGACTCAGTCAGCACAGGACTTTCTCTTGGATATAGAAAAAGAGACGGTGGACTTTCTCCCCAACTATGATGATTCTCTTCTGGAGCCCATTATATTACCTGCGACCATTCCGAATTTACTGGTAAATGGTTCATCAGGCATAGCCGTGGGCATGGCAACCAATATACCACCCCATAACCTCACGGAGGTCTGCGAGGCTATAATAGCGGTCATTGAGAGCCCCACCATTAGTGTGGAAGGCCTCATGGCAATTGTTCAGGGACCTGATTTTCCCACCTGTGGTTTTATGCTTGGTCGGAAAGGTATTTTGGATGCCTACAAAACGGGCAGGGGCATTATAAAGATCAGGGCTAGGGCCTTTGTGGAGAAGGTTGGTAAAAACAAGGAAAGGATTATCATCTCGGAAATACCTTACCAGGTTAACAAGACCAAGCTCCTGGAAAGGATAGCAGAACTGGTAAAGGCAAAAAAGATAGAGGAGATATCGGATATCAGAGATGAATCAGACAGAGAGGGGATGAGGATTGTAATAGAGGTCAAGAAGGACGCTAATTCCCTTGTGGTTATGAACCGGTTATACAAGTTTACCCAAATGGAGACATCCTTCGGGATTATCTTTTTGGCCCTGGTAAACGGGAGGCCACAGGTTTTAAACCTTAAAGAGATACTTGATCATTTTATAGGTCACCGTCGAGAAATAATCATCAGGAGGACTAAATTTGAACTTAGAAAGGCCGAGGAACGAGCGCATATCCTTGAAGGCCTGAAAAAGGCGCTGGAATTTCTTGATGATGTGATCTCCCTAATAAGAGCATCGTCTGATCCCAAAGAGGCAAAAACACGCTTGATATCCCAGTTCGATCTTACGGAAGTGCAGTCTCAGGCCATCTTGGATATGCGATTGCACAGACTGACCAGCCTTGAGAGGGAGA
This sequence comes from uncultured Desulfobacteraceae bacterium, assembly GCA_964418945.1. Lineage (GTDB taxonomy): Bacteria > Desulfobacterota > DSM-4660 > Desulfatiglandales > HGW-15 > CAYUYB01. The sequence continues at coordinate 4,733 of CAYQNR010000044.1, read as the reverse complement.
AGATAGACGCGGAATATAACGGACTTATAAAGGATATATCCAGATTTAAGGCCATCCTTGAAAGTCCGGCCATGGTGCTGCAGATCATCAAGGACGAAATGAAGGAGATAATTAAAAGATTCGGAGACAGTCGAAGAACAGAGATATTGGACGAAGTCGGGGAAATCTCCCTTGAGGACCTGATAGCCGATGAAGACATGGTGGTCACAATCAGCCACAGGGGTTATATCAAGAGAAACCCCATAAGCCTTTATAGGGCACAGCGCCGTGGGGGAAAAGGCCTGACGGGTGTGGTTCCCAAGGAAGAGGACTTTGTTGAACATCTGTTTATTGCTTCTTCCCATAATTACCTGTTGTTTTTCACTAATAAGGGGCGGGTATATTGGAAAAAGGTTCATGAAATACCCGAGGCCGGCAGGATCTCAAGAGGTAAGGCGATTGTGAATTTCCTTGAACTCCAGAGAGGGGAACAGGTGGCAACTATCCTGCCTGTTAAGGAATTCAATGAGGATTACTATGTGGTCATGGCTACCAAAAAAGGATTGGTGAAGAAGACGGAACTCAAGGCTTACGGCCGTCCCAGGACGATGGGCATCATTGCATTAAAGATAAATGAAGATGATGAATTGATATGTGCCAGGTTGACAAGCGGGAAGGACGACATTTTCCTCACCACCCGCCAGGGAAAGGCCATCAGGTTTCAGGAATCAGATCTTAGGAGCATGGGAAGGGTTGCTGCCGGTAATATCGGAATAAGGATGGAAGAGGGGGATGAAATGGTAGGCATGGAGGCCATAGGGGAAGGGGCAACCATTCTGACGGTAACGGAAAACGGATTTGGTAAACGCACCAAGACGGAAGAATACAGGCGGCAAGCCAGAGGAGGAAAAGGGGTTCTAACTATCAAGACCACAAAGAGAAACGGACCGGTTGTGTACTCGTATCAGGTAAACGATACCGAACAGTTGATGCTCATAACCGAACAGGGCAAGATTATACGGATAAAGGTAGAGGACATCTCCGTCATAGGACGAAATACTCAGGGAGTAAGGTTGATCAACCTAAGTGAGGGAGAAAAAGTGGTGGGTGTCGCAAAACTCATGGAAGACCAATGATTATTAAGAAATGCCCTCCTGAGTGAATATCTTAATTGCCCAGAGAATGTTTGTGTCCGAAGTCAGGCTATACACGGATCAGCAGTCTATCCTCCACTCCTTGAAAGACCTCAAGCTCCTGGACACTTTATACTAGTCTATTACCTATTCCCGTTTTTCCTTCACCGGGGGCAGACCAAAAACACTATCCTCATTAATCGTACAGAGATTAGATGAGTTTCATCCGGTTAATGAGTACGCTAGTTAATGATATCCAAATATTTTGAGCTATATGGCCCATGGGCCATTAAGGCACTTATAATGGAGCGCTACGGGTAAACCCTTGGTCCCATTAAAATACCCGTCTTTCCATCCTCCGTAGCATGGCATGCTACTGCGGAGGACGGGCGCCTCCGGCTACGACGCGGTTATCCGCCTAACCTGGGGGTGACATCGCGCCGCAGCAAGCGATCATTTGCGCATTCACCCACGGGCAAGCACGTGGTCTTCTGCGAAGGCGGAGAAGGTTTAATCTTTTACTTGTTTGCTTACTCATTAGCCGGATAAATTTTAGATGGTTTATTTGGCTTTTCGGTTATTCTTGCAGTGTATGGGGATAAAGTGTTACTGAAAGGACAAGCAGGAGGGATATGTTAGGATAATACCAGAGAAAGAGGTTGCCGCTTATGTCCAAAACAGAGATCACCAAGATAGGGGTAATAGGGGCCGGGACCTGGGGAACTACGCTGGCCAATCTTTTGGCGGAAAAGGGGTTATCCACGGATTTGTGGGTAAGGGAGGAAGAAGTCTATACCCAGATTAGGGAAGAAAGGATTAACAAGATGTTTCTTCCTGGAAGGCCGCTGGTTTCCTCCCTTAGTCCGGTAAAGACCTTTGAGGAGGCCATATGTGATAAAGAACTCGTTGTTATAGTAGTGCCGTCCCATGTCTTTAGAGAAATGCTACAGAACATGAGGCCCTATTTGCGTCCCGGCATGGGGCTGATTTCGGCGACCAAAGGTATCGAGAATAACAGCCTCAAGATGATGTCACAGGTCGTAGAAGAGGTGTTGCCAAAAGAGTACATGGATAGCTTGGCATGTCTGGCAGGGCCCAGCTTTGCCAAAGAAGTTATTATTAAACAGCCTACGGCTGTTACTATTGCCTGCAGGGATCACTCTTACGGCGAAAGACTCCAGAGACTGTTTTCCACACAGTCTTTTCGGGTATATGTCAGTAACGACCTGGTAGGGGTTCAATTGTGCGGGGCGTTGAAGAATGTTATCGCCATAGCTGCGGGCGCGGCAGATGGTCTGGGTTTCGGTCTGAATGTCAGGGCGGCTTTAATCACCAGGGGCCTGGCTGAGATTACCAGGCTGGGTGTAGCCATGGGAGCTAATCCTATGACCTTCGCAGGATTATCGGGTGTGGGAGATCTGGTCCTTACCTGCACTGGCGACCTCAGCAGGAATCGGACGGTAGGGCTCAAGATTGGTCAGGGAATAGGGCTGGAGGAGATAACAAAGGGCATGAATATGGTGGCGGAGGGAATAAAGACATCCATTTCAGCCTATGAGCTGGCTAGAAAGATGAATGTGGATATGCCCATCACCAATCAGGTCTATGAAGTCCTTTATAGGGGAAAAGATCCAAGGTCGGCGGTTAAGGAGCTCATGACCAGGGGCTTAAAAAGGGAACTGGAGAATTAAGGGAAAGGGTGATGGCGCTGAACCTGCTGTTTTGTATCATAGGCTTCCTGTTGCTCTATTACGGGGCGGAATGGCTGGTAAAAGGGTCATCAAGCCTTGCAAGAAGACTCGGGATAACCCCGGTGGTTATAGGGCTGACAGTAGTCGCGTTTGGCACATCCGCACCTGAGTTTGTGGTAAGCCTTGTCTCCTCCGTAAAAGATAACAGCATGATAGCAGTAGGAAACGTGGTAGGGAGCAATATCTGTAATATCGCCCTTATTCTGGGAATTTCCGCCTTATTTAGACCCGTCACGTGCAACAGATCGGTGGTTAATCGAGACATCCCCATCATGATCGGCATATCCTTTTGCCTTCTGTTTTTGTCTTTAGATTCTGGGCTTGGGAGAGTTGACGGGGCGATATTGTTCAGCGGCGTGGTAATCTACACCTTTTTTAACTATCATGTGGCTGTTAAGGAGTCTGGAGATGGGCGTGCAGAGGGGGTTGATCAATTTGAATCGGAACAGGAAGGCATCGGTTATGTAACATCAAGTTCAAGACAGGTTGTCCTTATTATAGCGGGGATAGCCGGAGTAGTAGCCGGGGCACAGCTTGTGGTGGATTCGGCGGTTGAGATCATGAAGTTGTTGGGAGCGAGTGAGAAGTTCATAGGATTGACCATGGTGGCCTTCGGGACTTCACTGCCGGAGTTGGCCACGTCCGTGGTGGCTGCAATAAAAAAAGAGATGGACATAAGCATAGGAAATCTGGTGGGGAGCAACGTATTCAACCTCCTCAGTGTTCTGGGTGCGGCGGCTCTAGTAAGGCCGATAGCTATCCCGGGCGGTTTTTTTGGAAGCGGGCTGATTATTGATTACGGTGTTATGGTGTTTACCGGTTTCCTTCCCTGGTTTTTTATGCGAAAGGGACTTACAGTCGAAAGAAGGGAAGGTTTTCTGCTGATATTGTGTTATTTTGGTTATCTGACATATCTCATAGTGCACACGTTGTAATACATACACTTTCCCAAGGCCCCTTGGGTGGATTTCAAGAAAGATGAAGAGCAATAAACATAGAGATCCCCTTAGTCCGGAGACCATAATAAGCAGAGTGGGAGATTCCCTCTTTTCAAAAAACATGGTCTTTCGTGAAACGGTAAATTCCACTAATGTATTGGCCAAGGAGTTGGCGTTAACAGGCGCTCCGGATGGAACAATAGTGCTGGCTGAGGAACAGACCGCCGGGAAAGGCAGGATGGGAAGGCGCTGGATTTCGCCTGGATACAAAGACATTCTTTGTTCCTTCCTGTTAAGGCCCGCTCTCCCGGTGAACCAGGTCTTTGTACTGACCATGATACTGGCCATCGCGGTAATAGACGGGATAAGGGCAAGAACCAGCTTGCACATGATGATCAAATGGCCCAATGATCTATATATAGACCGCAAGAAATTAGGCGGCATTCTCACGGAGTTTTCCCAGAAACACGGATTGGTGGAATTTGTTATCCTGGGCCTAGGTCTTAATGTGAACTGGATGCCGGAACAAGAGGAGGGTTTGCTAAACCCTGCCACCAGTGTTCTTAAGGAGACAGGAGGCGTGGTTTCCAGAAATGAGCTGGTTGCCGAGATATTGACAAGGTTCGATGAGTATTACAGGGATGTGCTGACGGGACGGATAGAGTATCTTTACGAAAGGTGGAATGCCCTTTCACTGGTTTTGGGCCAAGATGTTTATATCCAGTTTCAGGGTGAAGAGGTTGAAGGGACAGCGTTAAGGATTGATCAGGAGGGGGCCATGATAATAAGAAGAATCGACGGCCGGGAGCAGAGGATCTTAAGCGGAGATGTGTCCCTCAGGTTTTGATCCGCTACCGGTTTAGTGTTATACAAATTGCGGGAACTGTAATTTCTAACATAACATTAATATATTACTAATTTGATCTTAACAT
>CAYQNR010000043.1:0-25326 GCA_964418945.1 uncultured Desulfobacteraceae bacterium | reverse complement strand
AAGAATTAAGCGAGATATATATCCTGAAATAATCGAATATACTATAAATTATATACTACTCATTAAAAAAATCATGTCACATATTGATGATGGTCAGGCTATAAGAAAATAGAATGACAAAACCGAGTTCATATCATGGAAATATCTAAATGTTTGTATTTATTTCTCAGCAACCTAACCCGCATAATTGTAACAAAAAGACGCATTTTTACATTTTGTTTTTTTGAAAAATGACGTTTATAATATTGATTTAATTACTAATGTTGTCATATTGAGCGTTTTATCATTAAATTAATATTATTCAAGTTTTGCTAGTAATTCCGTGAAAACCCGGCAGCATCATAATATATATGTTAGCCAAAATATCTGAGAGAATAATATGTCACCAGATTTCATGAAATTTGCCACCGAAGTTTTTGAAGGTACAAAATACCAACCTTCAGATACTGATGTTCAGAACTTAGCTTCCAATATGAATATTTTGGAAGATAGGCTAATGTCGAAATTAAATCATCGGCTTTTAGAGGGCGGGCGAAAAATATGGGATACATTTGCAGAGCATAATTTTGCTGTAAAACTAGCTTCATATCATAAGCAAGATTCGGAGATTTCCTACGAGCCTGATGAAGGGTTACGACGACCCCCAGATTTTAAAATCGTATTAGATGAATTGACATACTGGATACAAATGAAACGGCTTTCCAATCTGGAAAGAGAAAATAGGCAAAATAAAATCGTACAAAAAATAAAGGACGAAGCAAAAAAGATAGAGATAGGTATGTTTTTCGGTTGTGATCTGTCTGAGCAATTTTTTGAAAAAGACATTCCTGATCTCATTGATTTTTTATCCAACAAATCTTCGAATCCTGAAGAGGGCAAGAAATACACTTTTCCGAATTATGAAAATCCAAAAGCTATTATTGATTTTTGGTATCCTAATAAAAGTGAAATTTCCTATCTTACCTTAGGTGTTTCCGGTGATATGGATATGGTTGAAGAAACTGGGCTTGCTAAAGATCAAATAAAACAGAGTTTAATAAACGCTGCGGGAGCATTCGAATGGGATGTTAATCATAATATAATTAACCTCATAGCAATGGATGCAGACAAACACGAAGACATAGATATTTGCGATGCTGTTTTTGGAACCGAATTTGAAATGTTTAGCCAAAATAGACACTCGTGGAGTAGAGAAAAGGATGGCTTCTTCCTCATCCCTGATTTTTCGAATAAAGTTGCAGGTGTAATAGCATTGAAAAGTAAGGAACGTAGCCCAATTTCGGATTATTTCGCAACCTTATATGTAAATGACTTTTTTAAGGATCGTAGTAGTGATTTTAATAAACTCCTTAGTTTCAGTAATATCATCAATTTTAAAATGAGGCCACCAATGGGAAAAGGGAACTTTGATATTTAATGAGTTCCGACCAAAAAATTGGCTAACCTTTAAATTAACGTGACCGCGGTGGGCCTGTTTCAATTTTTTCGGAACACCTTGGCGCGGCACGTTATTTAAGCCGTTAAAAGCCGAATGCATTATAGACTCATTCGTGCTATTTAGGGAAAAGGCTAATATTAGCATTTCTCCTAAATGATAATTTTTGGAGGAAAAATATTAAGAAGATCAAGAGATCATTCACGCTATCCGGGAAAATATCATAAAGAATAAATTCTAAAGTCTACAATCTCGTAAAAAGTCGTCACCCCGGCGGAGGCCGGGGTCCAGAGCTTATGTAACTACCTGCAAAGACTAGATTCCGGCCTTCGCCGGAATGACAAAAATAACAACTTTTGGACCTTTTACGAGACCATCAAAGTTTATTTTGAAAATTTATTGTCTCAACTCAAGCCATTTATCAAAAATGCCAGCATTGGCAAAATTGATAAATAGCAATTTATTGAATTATATTAGGCAGATATAAAAAAATAAAGTGCTATTTACCGGAAATGGAAATATTGCCAGATCCGGTAAATAGGAATAGTTTAACACAAAACCTGCTTTTAACCTGTCACTGGTGCGGACGCAAAAAGCCACGCCGCACAGTTCAATCGTTGGGGCAAGAGGACATGATGGCAGTAGTCGTTGCAAAGAAAATATCAATAAGCTGGATTCTACTTGGAGTTGTAGGCGTACTCGGACTTCTATTCGCTTGGTTTCGGGAGGGGTTTGATATAGGTCCAAGTGCGAATTTGAGTTACATCAAATCCATAGGTTTCTTCGTTTTCGCAACGCTATCTGGAATCGGGGCAACAAAGAACAAATTATGGGGAAAAGTATCATTAACCATAGCTTCTATTCTGCTTGCCCTATATTGCTTCCTATTCCTCGGTGCTGTTTGGACTAACTTCGGGAAATTATGGTTCACTGTAGCTTGGATTCTTTTTGTTTTTGCGATAGTAAGTATTCCTCTGATCTGGATTAAAAGGAGAGCCCCAACAAATCATTAAACAAGGACAGGCTGTTTATTTCGTCGAATCAACCTTCAAAGATTCGCAGTTCTTATTCTTATAAACCCTTTATGGTGGTATGCCTCGCCTGCCCGTTAGTTCAGCGTTATATGCAATGCCATTGAAATACATCATAAGGATTTCCCATGTTTCATTGGTCTGATATTCCAAAATATATCGATCCAACATTATTTTCGATTGGTCCAATAGAAATTCGCTGGTATGCATTAATGTATATTGTCGCATTTTTGACTGTTTATACCTTAGCCCTGTATAGGATCAAAACCGAAAAATTAGAATATGCGAAACAGACTATAATTGATTTCATATTTTGGGCTATTTTGGGCGTTTTAATAGGCGGCAGGTTAGGATATGTTCTGTTCTATAATTTCCGATACTTTGTGTCTAACCCACTAACAATCATTTCTCCATTTGATGTCTCAAATGGTTTTCACTATACTGGCATTTCTGGAATGTCTTACCATGGAGGTATGATTGGCCTATTCCTTGTTTTAATTCTTTTCTGTCGCAAGAACAAAATGGACGTTTTACCTTTTGCAGATTTCTTCATCCCCACTATCCCCATAGGATACACTTTTGGCAGATTAGGAAATTTTATTAACGGTGAACTCTATGGTCGCGTTACCACTGTACCTTGGGGGATGTATTTTCCTTTGGACGCAACGCACCAACTACGGCATCCATCTCAACTTTATGAGGCATTTTCTGAGGGAATACTCCTTTTCATAATTCTTTGGAGTCTAAGGAAAACAAAATTCTTTGATGGTTTTCTTTTATCCTTATATCTTATTAGCTATGGCTTGGTACGGATCCTTATTGAATTTGTAAGAGAACCCGACTCTCAATTGGGATTTATATTAGGCCCCTTTACTATGGGACAAATTCTATGTGCTGCTATGATATTGGGAGGTACTCTAATTATGATGGATAGAGGATCAGGCAGCAGAAAGCATATAACAAAATGATGGAGCAGATGCCTAAAGCTGTGCCACTTTTAAATGATTTTGCTATAAATAAAATTTATCTTTTTTTTATACCCTTTTGCGATTTATCCGGCACTGCTCATCATTGGCGTTGTAGCCAATTAGGAGACTATCAATGAAAATAATTTTAACATCAATAGGAACACGAGGAGATATTGAACCTTTTTTAGCAATTGGAAAAATTCTAAAAGAAAAAGGACATCAGGTTTTTTGTGCATTTTCAGAACGATATAGAGAACTGACAGAAAGTTGTAACTTGGAATTCGCTTCTTTGGGAAAAAAAGGCGATGATTTATTTGAAAGCGATGCAGCTAGAACATTGATGGGGGGAGGTTCTGGAATTAAGAAAATCATTGTTCTTATCAAACATGCAAGAAATCAAAAAGGCGCGGGTAAAGAAAAAGAACTTAAATTATACGAACTTGTTAAACAAGAAAGACCGGATAGAATAGTTAATCATCCAACAGGTGGTTATCCGGTAATATGGGAATGTAAAAACAGAGGAAAAACAATATGTGTAAGTCCTATCCCATATGGGCATTATGTAAAAGGGCATCCATTGATTGTTTTTAGTAAAAATTATGGAGAATTATTTAATAAACTGACATTTAAACTTTATGATTATGGGGCAGTTATAGTAACTATGATTATTAAAAAAATGCTACAAATCAACGATAAAATTACACTAAAGCAACTAAAAAACATAATTCACAATAGAAAATATATTTATACAATTTCGCCAAGTTTATTCCCGCGACCAGGTTACTGGGAAAGTAATGTTAAAATTTTAGGACATCAAGAATTAAAGAGAAAGACAGATTGGAAACCGGAAAAAAAACTAACCGAATTCATTGAAAAATATGAAAAAATATTGTTTATCACTTTCGGCTCAATGACTAATCCTGAGCCTGAAATAAAAACTAAAATAATTCTTGAAATTCTTGAACGGAATAAAATACCAGCTATCATAAATACAGCATCTGGTGGTTTAATTAAACCCGATAAATTCAATTCAGAATTGATTTGTTTTGTGTCACAAATTCCTTATGATTGGATTTTTCCGAAAATGTATGCCGTTATTCATCATGGTGGTGCTGGAACAACACATTTAGCAATAAAATATGGTTGTGCAACAATGATAATCCCGCATATTATTGACCAGTTTGTTTGGGATAAAATTATTTATGATATTGGAGTTGGACCAAAAGGTGTTAAAATAAGTAGAATAACCAATAAAAATCTCGAACTGAAAGTTTTAGAATTATTTAACAATAGAAGTTTCAAAGAGAAAAGTGAAAAAATTGGTAATCAAATGAAAAAAGAAGATTTTAAAGATGAATTATATAAGACAATAATTGAATAACTGGCTACAACATGGCAATTCACTGGATTGCAGGGGGCTGAGCCGCTATGAAAAATTCTAGTGTAACAGACTTTATTATCACGAACAAGTTTACTGGAAAACCCCTGCAACCAGTGATCTTGGCGTTGGACATGAGTTTGAGTAGTTTACGAAGTGGAATGAGTTTATTCAACGAAGGACAATATACTCAGGATGGTAGCACAACTTAAAAGATCAATTTTCATTATAGTCGATTATCAGTGGTTTTTCTGATTTTCTTTCCTTAACTGAGGCATTCCTTCAAATCAGACAGGTTTTTTTCGCCTTTATTTTTTTGTTTTTTTTCTGTCTCATTTCATTTTATTCTCTACAGACATACCCTCCCTTTATCAATCCTATTAGACTATATTTTATTATTTCGCTTATGTAAAGCTATTCTATAGCAGATGTCGATAATGTTTCCAGGTCTTATTTATTCTCTACACAAGTCTCACACAGAGGGCGATCGGAAAGAAAAAGGACTTGCTGAAAACCAGCTAAGTCCTTGATATTAATGGTGCGCCCAGGGTGATTCCCTTCGGCTCTGCTCAGGGCAAGCTCACCATAAGACCATGTTGATTTTCAGGAAATAGGGGCTGTCTTGGAGGAAGAGATGGTGCGCCCAGGGTGATTCGAACACCCGACCTACGGATTCGTAGTCCGTCACTCTATCCGCTGAGCTATGGGCGCGTCCTCCCCGTAGACATAGTGACTGGGAGATTACTGGATCGGGAATAGCTTACTTTAAGCCAGTTTATGTCCAAGGTATCACAATTTGTCAAGATATAATTACTATAACATACAACAGGTCTTAATGTTTTGAGCCGGGAAAACGGCCATAAAACAGCCTAAGTCCACCTTTGAAATCCGTGGTAGCATTTATCCTTCCCCTGTTTTGGTTTGTGGGGAAGTCTCATCTTTTAGCGGTGGTGAATGATAGGGGATTAGTGGAATATTCGTGTGAAAAAGGCTGCCTACGGTTTTTATAAGGAACCAGAATACCAGCAATGGTAAAATAATAACCTGAATCAAAAAGATGCCGATGTACAGGAAGGTAAGTTTTAGGAGATTTTCTATTATGTCTCCCATATTGCTGAGTGTGGCCGCAAGTGCGTTTTTGAACTCTATTGATTTTCTTTTAAGAAACGAGGCGCTGTTCTGGACAGTTCCCAAGACGCCATCAATATCCGGGAGTGAAAAATCCGTTAATTTATCAATCTCGGTAGAGTAGAGTGCGAGCTCTTTATTGGCATCTGATATTTGATCAGTGAAAAAATATTTATTAACAAACTCATTTGCCACAGACGATATGGGGAGACAAAAGCGAAGGATCAGGATTATTAATAGAAACCGCATTATGGATTTCTGGAGGGATATTATCCTTTCATTCTTGAACCATATCAGGAAAGACAGGACGAGGAGAAATATAGAAAGTATAGGCGCCGCAATGGATACGCCTATTTCATATGCCAGTTTCTCAACCCCTAATGAAATGATCGCCGTTACAAGCACATCGGACAAGCGCTCAGTCATATCATCAATTGGGTCTAAGGCTTGTCCCACAGCCAATGATACACCCACACCAGCAGGTTCCAACTGGAGGCTTGAATCCTTAACAATTGAAATAGAGGCGTTGATAAGTCTACAGGTGGCATAGGCCACTCCCGCTTTGGTTATTGATTCACGAAAGTAGGCGTCGGTGGCGGTGTCCAGCATCGGGATCTTTAGCCCGGAGGAAAAGAACAGCAATATTGCCAGCAAAACCCCGATAGACGATTTCACTATGTTTTGTTTTGTTGCGGATTTCATTTTGCGTTAGGCCCAACAATGTTTTGAATGGCCCACATAAGTGGCACAACCCCGGCAAAAAAGGGACTTTTTAATTATGATTGAATAATTGATTTTATAATACTAGCATAACAGATACATTGACTGAAGGCAAATTATTATGGAGAAGGCCTGGCAGCTTGATTTCAGTAAGGCGGGTAATGTACAAATGCGTGCTCACAGCGCCTTCGCCGTGGCATCGCGGATCTGATAACCCTCTATATAAAAGAGCATGCGCTGAATTTTATGTGTCTGATTCTTTTCGGCCTTAACAGCCATCCGGAATATAAACTCATCCTTGTGGGCAACAGGGATGAATACTATGATCGGCCCGCGGCACCAGCGGCGTTTTGGGATGAAGCTCCTCATTTGCTGGCGGGGAAAGACTTGCTGGCGGGGGGGACATGGTTCGGTGTCACAAAAAACGGCCGGCTGGCGGGGGTCAGCAATTATCGGGAAGCGAATTCTCCTAAGAGAGACGCGCCTTCACGGGGCAGGCTCGTCAGCGAGTTCTTGCTTGGGAGGGAAAGTCCGCGCACATATCTGGATAATATAATAAAAGATGCAAACCGTTATAACGGGTTTAATCTCATCCTCGGCCGGAAAGATGAACTTTTTTGGTATTCGAACAGGGGCAAGGGAATTAGAAAGCTGAGTCCTGGCATATACGGCCTGAGCAATCACCTCCTGGATACACCGTGGCCCAAGGTGGTGAAAGGAAAAAACGAATTAGCCGGACTTATTTCGCAGACTATGCTTCCCGAACCTGAGGAATTTTTTGACATGCTTGGTGATCGCACCGTTGCCACTGATAGCGAGCTCCCGGACACGGGTGTGGGCCTGGAACGGGAGCGAATGCTTTCTCCTGTTTTTATATCGAGTCCCGACTACGGCACACGCTCCAGCGTAATCCTTTTGATCGACCGGAATGATTTCGTTATCTTTATGGAAAGGACATTCAACGGTAAAACAACCCGTGCTTCGACGGTCAGATACGATTTCCAGATCGAGTAAAAAATAGGTATGAGCTTGAACAATGTCCACCCACCGCCAAAGATTGATGGAACTGCTTTCCCAGGGCACATATACAGTTCAGGAGTTGTCTGGGGAGGCCCATATTTCCACAAAAGAGGTGTTGCACCACCTTGAACATGTCAGGAAAAGCGTGCGGCCACCCCTCAAATTTATGGTGGAACCTGCGGTGTGCCTAAACTGCGGATTTGTGTTCAAGGAAAGAAGAAAGCTGCATTCGCCGAGTAAATGTCCCAGATGCAGGCAAAGCCATATAAAGGAACCGGCCTATAGGATCGAATAAGCTATTAGTGATTAGGTGGTAGCTGTTAGTGGTTAGATAATTACACAGAAAGCGGGATTGAATTATTCGGGGTATTCTATGTTGATTCTTTGTTTATTTTTTTGACTAATTCAATAAAGGAGTTTAAGGACTGGGTAGACCCGAAGGCTTCAGTGTATAGTCTTTCACTCCAGATGGTAAGCCCCAATTCGAATATCTGGTGTATGAGATCATCCGCGGCCTCGGGGCCCTGGGACTTCAGGACTTGCAGGAGCAGATCGTCGGGGATATTAATGGGGTATACGGATGTGGACGTGTCATTATCCGATTTGAGATAATCCTGAATGCTTTTGAGGATCCTCAAGTTCTTATATTTTTTTTCGTATTCTTTTTGATCCATTTTTTTACCTCAAGTTTTTATGTTTCATCCGGTTAATGAGTACGCCAGTTAATGATATCTAAATATTTTGCGCTATTATGGGACATGGGGTTCTCTTTTAAGCGGCGAACTCGTTTATGTGCTATGACCCTACACAGAACAAGACGAGGCGGGCGGGTAGCCTTGTGCAGACTTGGCCGGTCTCGAGAATTTTCTATTATCTCATAAGCATTCCGCCCGCCTGGGTTGCACCTTTCGTAGTTAATATGCTGTTAATGTTTTCGGTGCTTAAAAGAGAGCCCCATGGGCCATTAAGGTACTTATAATAAGATTCAATCTTTTACTTCTTTACGTAATCATTAACCGGATGAAACGTTTTTATTTTAAAATAAAAAAAGGATGAAGTCAAAAAAAGAAGTAATCTTGCTGATGACCAACAGGAAAAAGAAGCAAAAGCATGTCTTGGAGCGCGAATTATTCGAGAAAGCGCTTCATCTTATATTGTTCCTCACTTATTATAAATCGTACAGCTCCGGATTCGTCAGTGCGTATTATCCCGCACCCTATATCCTCCAGCCTTTTTATTGTTTCACTATGGGGAAGTCCGAAGCGGTTTCCTTTGCCCGAAGAGATTACACATATCTCCGGCCGCACGTCTTTGAGAAACGGGCCAGTGCTGGAATTCTTGCTGCCGTGGTGGGGAGCAAGCAGGATTTCGCTGTTGAGGTCGGTACCCATGCTAGAGACAAGTGATTCTTCGGCCTGCGTTTCAATATCACCGGGAAACAGCAGGGATGTGCCATGGTAAGTAATTTTCAACACCAGGGAGTTATTATTAAGGTCCCTGCCGTCATAAGAGGATATCCCGACCTGCTTCACTAGGTTAGAAGGATGTAATAATCGGATTTTTACACCCGATATATCCCTTTCTTCATAAAGATCACGGGGTAAAAACATCTTTATCCGGTTCGATTCAATGATTTCCATTAATTTATGGTATTCCGGCGTGTCAACACTGTCTCCATTATGCCAGAATTCCTCCGGACTGAAATTGGATGCTATAAAAAGCAAGCCGTTCATATGGTCAGAATGGGGATGGCTTAGTACTATATAATCCACCCGAAGGATCTTTGAATGAAAAAGAAAAGGGGCTACCACCATCCTGCCCGCGTCAAAGCTGCTCATTTGAAAGCCTCCCCCGTCTATTAACATCCTCTCCCTGCCGGGGAATTGTATCAGAGCGGAATTGCCTTGTCCCACGTCAAGATATGTTACCCTTAAATCAGGATTAAAACGGGTCTCATATACCCAATATGAGATATCCGCGCAGCAGATCAATATAAGAATAGCGAGAACGGCCTTTGCCCATGGCCTGCCCTTGATGAAGCAGGCGAAAAATATTATGCCGTAAAATAATATAATCTCAAAGGTGTTAGGTGTTACGATCCAGAAAGATGCCCAGTCGAGATTGGACCAAAACTGAATGATCTTTATCATTCCGGCCAGGCCCCATGAGCCCAGCTCAATCATAAATTCAGCAAGCAAGGGTGAGACATACAGGGTGAGGGATGAAAGAAGTCCCAGGGGCAGTATCCACAGCCCTAGCAGGGGAACGGTCATCAGATTGGCCGGAATAGTCACAAGGGATATCCTGTGGAAATAGAAGGTTGTGAAGGGAATAAGGAAAACCACGGCGCAAAGGGTTACCACAATTAGTCCTGAAACATATACATATATGCGGCTTAGGATGTTTTGTCGTCCTGATGACGCAAAAGGATTGGGCATCCTCTTAATGATGCCGGGGACAAACCACAATATCCCTATGACCGCGACAAAGGATAATTGAAAGGAGATGCTGAAGATCGCGTCTGGATCGATGACGAGGACCATAAAGGCGGCAAATGCGAGGGTGGACCATGTCTCCTTTTCACGTCCGATTATTATTGAAAGGAGGTAGATAAGGACCATTATCATGGCCCTCTGGGTCGAAACCTGAAAACCCGCCATACACGCATAAGCGATTACCGGGAAGCAGGTCATAACGGCTGCCGCTTTTCGGATATCGATCCATAGGGTCAGTCTGTAGGAAAGGGACATAAGCCACCTGAACAACGAGAAAGATAACCAGGCAATAAGTCCTATATGTAACCCGGAAACAGCGAGGATATGTCCAAGCCCGGTTATATTAAAAGGTTCCCGGAGTTCAGAGTCTATACCCTGTCTTTCACCCAGGATAAGTGCGCTGTAGAGGCTTTGGTTCGGTTCTGAGAGGTTCCGGACCAGAAAATCCCTTATGGGTCTGCGTACTTTTTCAATCATGTCCAGAGGGAAACCCAGAGAACCCTTTCCCACGGGAACTATATATCTTCCGTCGGAGACCGAAGCACTGCACGAAAAATCCTTCAGTTCCATCGCCAGTTTATAGTTATAACGACCCGGATTATTGAAATTGTTAAAGGTGCGTAAGGTTGCGGGAAAACGTATCCTCTGTCCCGGCAGGAAATAGACGGGATCCCCGTATACGGTCACGGAGACCTTTTCATCTATTGTTTTTACCCTGTGTTCAGCCAACACACTCCTGACCTTCACCTCCAGTCTGGTTATAGTATCACGGGTAATCCTTGATGGACTCAGTACCGTTCCCTCCAGCACGACTTTCTCGCGTTGCTGCGCAAGCTGTAACAGGTCTGAATGACCTTTAGTGTTCAAGATCAGCAGAAGGCCTAGGAGGAAGAATATGGTAAGAAAAAGATAACGCCTGAATATAGATGAGACCATAAGGGAGGTTATCGAAGACAGGGCTATTAAGATAAAGAGGGGGAATATCAGGGTTTGATAATACGGGAGGGTGATTCTGCCCATCAATATTCCGGCTGAAAGAGAGAGAAGCGCCGGAATTAATGGACGGTGAGACATCTCAGGCTTTTTCTCTCCAGACCCTGGCGCCCAGGCCTTGAAATTTTCTTTCCAGTGCCTCGTATCCCCTGTCCAGATGATATATCCGATTTACTTCCGTCCTGCCGCCCTGGGCTACAAGTCCGGCCAGGATAAGGCTGGCACTGGCGCGAAGATCCGTGGCCATAACGGGGGCTGCCAGCAGCCTGTCCTTGCCCCGCACAAGGGCCTGGTTGCCGTTTATGGTGATATCCGCTCCCATTCTCTTTAATTCGCTGACGTGTATAAACCTGTTTTCGAATATTGTTTCTTCTATCACGCTTGAACCTCTGGCTATACACATAAGTGTCATGAACTGGGCCTGGAGATCGGTGGGAAACCCTGGAAAGGGCATAGTCTTTATATCAGCACTTTTTATTATCTCCGGCCCCTTTACGAACAGACAATTGTCGGTTATTTCTATATCCGCTCCAACTGATCTCAGCTTTTCAATAACAGCAGACAGATGGTCGGGACGACAGCCGAATATTTTTATCTCGCCTTTGGTCATTGCGGAAGCTATCATAAAGGTTCCGGCTTCTATCCTGTCAGGGATGATATCATGCTCGGCAGGTGTCAAGTCCTCCACACCGTTAATTACAATGGTGTCCGTTCCATCCCCTTGTATCCGGGCGCCCATGCTCCTGAGCATACAGGCTAGATCGGTTATTTCCGGCTCTTTAGCCGCGTTTTTTAGGATAGTCGGTCCTTCCGCCTTTACAGCCGCCATCATAATATTTTCCGTACCTGTCACCGAGGGAATGTCGAAAAAGATATCGGCGCCTTTCAGACGATCCGTTTTGGCATTTATGTATCCGTGATCCAGAGACATATCTACCCCCATGGATACCAGGGCCTTGAGATGGAGATTAACCGGCCTGGCACCTATGGCGCATCCGCCGGGCATGGATATCTTGGCTTTGCCTGTACGGGCCAGAAGGGGGCCCAAAAGCAGTATAGAAGCCCTCATGGTTTTTACAAGGTCATATGGCGCCTCACACTCGTTTATATTGTCGGAGTTTATGCTCAGAATGTCATTGTCTTTCCGGAAGTCTACCCCTATACCGGACATAATAGTTTCTATTGTGGTGATATCTTTGAGGGAAGGGATATTGCGAATTCGGTGCCATCCCCCTGTGAGGAGGCAGGAGGCTATTACCGGAAGAGCGGCATTCTTAGCACCGCTGAGCCTTACATTGCCCCTGAGAGAGACACCACCCTCAATTCTTATTTTGTCCACGTGGTATTTCTCCGTTAAGATATTGGAATAATCTTAAAATTATCGGCAACCCTCTCCTGGTTAAGGGGGAAGGACCAAATGCCATAATTCTGGTTCATCCGGTTAATGAGTAGGGAAAGGACTTTATATAAATACTTGGTTTGGCCCATGGGCCAAACATCACCAATCTTGCTATATGGTATCATTAAGTTTACTTATTTGCCGGATAATCCATAATTTTTCGGGATTATGAATGGAAAATAGTCTATAATAACCATTAAATATAGTCAATGTGCTTGAATCTACCGGCTGGGTCATAAGTGACTCAGTGGTCAGGACTGGTATGAAGAACGCCGGGACATATGAATTGTCCCTTCGCGTCACACGGCCCATATTACAATTGGAGATAGACAGGAGGCGAAGGTATTATGCCACCCCCTGAGGCCAGGTTTCTAGCTGATGCAATGTTAGGCAAGCTTGCTAAATGGCTAAGGGTAATGGGCTTTGATACCCATTACCAGCCAGTATATGAAGATGAAACTATCAGACAGCTAGTCAACGAAGGACGCCTGCTTCTTTCGAGACACTACCCCCTTATCCAAATGTATCCCCATTCTCTGCTTATCCTCTCGGATAAAGTACCCCTGCAATTGGAAGAGATAAGAGCCCGAGGATATCTTGCTGGGGACATAAAAAAAAGATGGTTCACCCGGTGTTTACTGTGCAACACTCCTTTACAAGAGGCTTCTTTTGATGATGCCAGCAAAAGTATACCGGACTATATCCTTCATCAGAATATAAAGGAATTACATTTCTGTCCTTCCTGCAAACGTTATTTCTGGCCCGGCAGCCACAGATGGAAAATGTTCAATCAACTAAAGAAATGGGGGTTTGTTTACTGATTTTGTTGATCAGTATACCACCCCCTCCTCTTGCCCGTAACTAATTACGGGCAGAAACAGATAAACCGTTACTTCTCTTTAGGCAATTTATCTCTTCTTTTTTCTTGAAGCTGTCTTTTTCTTTTTAGCTTTCGCTTTCTTCTTCGGTTTTGCCTTTGGGGCAACCTTAGCCTTTTTTAGTGCTGCTTCTAATTTTTTAATGTTGGCTTTGGCAGATGTGACTTCTTTGTTCAATTTTGTCAATTTTTTCTTTGCCTGCCCCATTCTGTACTTAATTTGATTAGCAGTAGCCATAGTATCTCCTTTCTGTTAAGTTAATATGTTATGGTTGTTGATTCATATATATATTAGATAAATTATAAAAAGTCAAGTAAATATAATCCTTCAAGGACAGTTTAATTATAAATCATGGTAAGTATCTAAACGTTAAAAATCATGGACTCTAATCTCGGGAAGTATATGTCACACATAAAATCAGGCCTGATTCATATTATGTTCGTAATTACGAAACCCTTATCAGTATTGACTCTTAGGCATTTCAAAGATTGTGTATTGATTTCTAAAGCTAAGGCATAGGTAATGGTTAATCCAAATTGTCATATTTTATAATCAGACATTTATATTTATAGTTAATATTGATTTGATAAAAAAAATATTTTTTATTAATATAAAAGGAGTTTTCAAAAAATTTTGATTGAAAGGAGGTGAAAATATTTTTCTGAAGAGCGCAATCGTAAACCTTATAACTTATAAGGAGGGAAGATATGGCTGGGAGCACATATAAGATTATTGAATTGGTTGGAACAAGCGATACGTCATGGGAGGAAGCAGCTAAAACCGCCATTGAAACAGCAGGAGAGAGCGTTAAGGATCTGCGAATCGCGGAAGTAACTAAAATGGATCTCACCATTGAGAACGGAAAGGTAAAGAACTATAGAGCAAGAATTAATGTTTCATTCAAATACCAGAAGGACTAGACTTCATTCCAGATCAGGGTCTGAGAGGGTCATTCGACAATCTTCAGACCCCGATAATTTCACTATGTTCAGGCCTACAATCTTTTTGCGGCCTTCTTGTCTTATAGAGGAGATGAGGGCTGTTTTTTTAACACGGCCAAGGTTCTGCCGGACCTCATGCCGGGCAGAGAATAAGGTATTAACCGATCCACCATAAGAGAGTTGTCTTCCATCGCGTATCTGCTCTCTGCAAGCGATATTTCTGCCTCGTTGCCTAAAAAACCTATCATTATCCCCTCACTACATAAAAATGGTGAACACCATTCTATGATACGCTCAATAGGGGCCAGGGCGCGGGCCGTAATAATATTATAGCCGTCCGGATATAGCTTAAACCCGTTCCTTTCTATGCGTCCGTTGATAACCTCAATATCGTTCAATTCAAGTAGACGGACTACCTGTTTTAAGAAGCCTGTTTTTTTATGATTGGCCTCCAGAAGAACAGTCTTGAGGCGGGGGCGACAGATCTTTATCACAATCCCTGGAAATCCGGCACCTGAACCCACATCAAGTAATTTGCCGATCTCCGGGATGAAAGTAAGCGGGATGAGGGAATCGAGCAAGAGTTCATTGATTATCCTATTTCGATCGGACAGCCCTATGAGGTTTATACCTTGGTTCCAATCAAGCAGTTCTGCCATGAACGTCTCCAGAAGAGACAGTTGATGCTGTGATAAATCTATACCAAAATCCATGGCATTCCGTCTCAGCTGCTCCTGTTCTTGCTTATCTAAAATCAGATTATTATCCTCCTCTTTATGATAGCCACGGCTTCCTCCGGATCATCAGTAAGATGAAATATATTAAGGTCTGCTTTTGATATTGACTTCTCTTTTAACAGGGTGCCTTTCATCCAATCGAGAAGCCCCTTCCAGTATTCCGAGCCTATCATAATGACGGGAAAGGATTTTATCCTGCTGGTTTGAATCAGTGTCAAGGCTTCGAACAACTCATCAAGGGTCCCAAATCCGCCCGGCATTATGATATAAGCCACAGCGTATTTAACAAACATGACTTTTCTTATGAAAAAATATTTGAAGTCGAGTCTGATATTGGCGTATTTGTTGGGTTCTTGCTCGCGGGGCAGATGAATATGAAGCCCCACCGATTTGCCTCCTGCCTTAACAGCTCCCTTATTTGCTGCTTCCATAACCCCGGGCCCCCCGCCGGAAACAATATTGAATCCGTTTTTTACCAGCAGTTGTGCCAGTTTTTCAGTCATTTTATAGACAGGGCTATTGGGGCGTGTTCGGGCTGAACCAAAAAAAGTAACAGCGGGGTATACCTCTGGCATGGTTTCAAAGCCTTCCACAAATTCGGAAAGAATAACAAACATCCTCCATGTGTCTTTTAGGGTGAGTTCATCAACAATATACTGGTGTTCTTTCATCTCTGAGACCTCTCTTGTGTTTATCAGGAAAAGTAAATCCCGAGCCCGGAGGGCATACGTTTGATCGACTATTGTAACTGAGAAAATATACCTTATTTTGTGGATTGTTGGCAAGCGCCAAGCATTCACGGACATCCGTTAGCCCGCTTATACTTTTTAGGAGGCTCTGCCCCGGAAGAACAAGTCTGTGCACCTGAGTAAAATATAATTGATTTTTCAGGTTATTTTGTTTACCTTTAATATATAAGGGATTCTTAACAAAGGCCTTTTTGCCATAAGCCGGCCGAAAAAAGCTGAAATATATTGTACGGAATGACAGTTAACCTTAAACTCATTAAGAGGGGGAATTTTTTCCCCAGCCTGGGGCCTGAAAAAAGACCGTGGCAGGCTAATTATCTAGCGATGTATTCCAGCTGGCTGGATGGGGTTGTTACGGATCCAGCTCTCATGCTGGTCCCCGCTGATGACCATCTAGTTCACCGAGGTGACGGGGTTTTCGACGTAATAAGGTGTGTAAACGGCAAAATATATCAGATGGAAGCACATCTTAAAAGGCTGGAATCCTCTGCCAGCGCTATTTCCCTCAAGTTCCCCCGGGAGTATGACCAGATCAGGGATATTATAAAAAGGCTTGTCCTGATAGGGGGCGAGAAAGAATGTATTATAAGAATAATAATTTCAAGGGGGCCCGGAGGATTTTCCACAAATCCCTTTGAATGTACTGCAAGTCAGTTATACATCATCATAGTAGGTTATAATAAAGTGCCTGACGTGGATTATAGAGAAGGTATTGCTTTAGCATTAAGCAAGGTGCCAGCGAAAAAATCATTGTTTGCTTCAATAAAATCGTGCAATTACCTTCCCAACGTGTTGATGAAGATGGAAGCAATCAATGGGGGGTACAAATATTCGGTTAATATTGATGATGATGGCTTTGTCGGTGAAGGATCTACGGAAAATATCGGTATTGTGTCGAAGGATGGTTACGTTAAGGTCCCCCCGCTTGAAAATACCCTTGCAGGGACGACTGTAATGCGTGTTATGGATCTGGCGGATACTCTGGTAAAAGATAAGATTATAAAGGGGGTTCGTTTTGAAAACATATCACCTGCAGACATCCGCTTTTCCTCAGAAGTTATGCTTATGGGAACATCCATAAATATACTTCCAGTGGTTAATTTTGAGGGTGAGTCAATCGGTACCGGTACCCCCGGCAATGTCTATTCGATTCTGTCGGATCTCTTACGGAAGGATATGTATGAAAATACCGATCTGCTGACCGAAATAGAATAGGAATCCTAACCTGATTCGACAAGGCCAGCTGTCGGTCGAAGGGTGTAACCGCACTCAGGATTTTAGAACAAGGGAGTACAAGGACTAATTGAGGGATATCAGGATATAGTGTCAGGATGGACGTGATATTCATGCAGGAGAATGATATAAGATGCAGGTAATTTCATGGGAAAGCCGCTGGGTTTCCCTGTGGTACCAAGCAATTTTTTGAGGGAGTATATGATAGCGTTTGACTTAAGGTGTTCACGAGGCCATATTTTTGAGGGATGGTTTGATAATATACAATCCTTTGAAGAACAGAACGCAAAAGACATGATCAGTTGCCCTTATTGCGGTGACATGAATATAACAAGAGTATTGTCTCCCGTTGCCGTTAAAACTGTCTCCGGACCGGTAATGGAGCAAGGAGGAGACAACCCACCACTAGATTATAAGAGGCTCGCAAAGCAGATGTTAGATTATATCAATAAAGAATTTGATGATCTGGGTCCAAATTTTACTAAAGAGGCCTTGAAGATACATTACGGTGTGGCTGAAGAGAAAAATATAAGGGGGACGGCAACCGAATCTGAAGAAAACCTGCTAAGGGAGGAGGGAGTACAGTTTTTTAAGCTCCCGTACCCGGTAAAGGATGACCGCAAAAAGAATTGAAAAATGAGTCCTCACCAACAAGGTCATATGATGCCTGGCTGAGGATTGGAAATGCTAGTGATTGACTTCTTGGTTCAGAGTATATATGAATCTGTTATGCCATGTTTCTCTGGATTATATTCCTGAAATCGGCGGATATTGGAGGGTAGGTTGTTGTCTTTTTTTAATTCTACCTGGTCTTTGCAGGAGCTTGGGTAATGGGGAAAAAACATAAAAAGATTATTATTATTGTAATGAGCGTTATTGTTGTAAGCATGTTCCTGAGCATCTACATAACTGTCGAGGAAACAATGCCAAGCAACGCGGTTATCGTGGTTACTCTTGAAGATAAATTATACCACTCCATCCACTTTGACTATATTTGTGTAGAAGGCAAAACAGCCAAGACTATGACCCTTTCAGAAGCCCTGGCTAAAGGCTATAAACCCCACAAGTATGATCAGGAGCTCGGTTATTTCAAAGGAAATAGGCGTTTTCTATTTCATCATGTGTTATCCAAGCTTGAGGTGAGAGTGAACAGTCGATGGGATAAAGAAGGGAACTGGTTATGGTAAACTTCTATACTCCCTCTCCCTGTAATATCATCAACAGTGGAGTGAGGTTGGCAGCATAGTTCATCGACTCCGCTAAATTAAATATATATATTATGGATATTATTGATATAGCTCTCCAGGAGTAATGAGTTCATATCTATCTCTATCAGATTGTTGATCCCGGAGCTGTGATTTATGGACTTTGATGCATTTGGATTTTCAGACCCCGGTAGGACCCGCGAGCACAACGAGGATAGTTTTCTCTGCAATAAGGATGATGGGATTTTTCTTGTGGCCGATGGGATGGGTGGACAGGCCTATGGCGAGGTAGCGAGTAAACTGGCCGTCAGCAGTGTGGAAGAATTCGTCATAAACTCACGGAAAAACCCCAAAATGGTGTGGCCTATCGAACATAGAAAGGATTTGAGTTTAGAGCAAAACCGGCTTTTGGCTGCGACTTTTTTCGGGAATCACAGGATACAAGAACTCAGCAAGGATAATTTGTCCATGAAAGGTATGGGAACTACTCTTCTGGGTGCTGTTATAGAAGAAGAAAACCTTATATTTGTTAATGTGGGCGATAGCCGTTTGTATAGGATAAGAGATGGAAAAATAGAGCAGATGACCAAGGATCATTCCCTGGTAGGTGAAGGGGAGAGAGACGGGTTGCTTAGCAGGGAGGAAGCCCGAAGGCATCCAAAGAAGCATATATTGACAAGTGCTCTGGGACATCTAAAGAGCAGTTGGGAGATTGATGTTTCCGTAGCCGAAATAGTTCCGCAAGATGTATACCTGATTTGTTCGGACGGTTTGTATGTCATGCTTGATGATTATAAGATATTGGAGATCATAACATCCATTAAAGACCGGTCCCTTTATAAGATGGGATTCTCATTGGTTTTGCAGGCGAACCTTGCAGGAGGTTTGGATAATATCACAGTCGTTTTATTATCCTTTGATAAGCATTAGGTGTCGCTTTTAACAATAATATAAGCATGTCCCTTTTAATATTATCAATGGTTCTTGCATGTTTATCAGAGGTATATACTATTTTCCTGTTTAAAAAAGGGGATTTGACATGCCCATAATGAATATAACGAATAGAGACGGCAGGAGATATAATTACAACATCTTAAAGGATGAAATTACTATAGGGCGTGGTAAGGACAATGATATAGTCCTTGATGACAGCACCGTATCCCGCAATCATGCTAAGGTCAAAAGAGGTGATGATGATTACACGTTAGTTGATTTGGGAAGTTTCAACGGCACGAAGGTTAATGGCGAATTAATACAGTCCACCACGTTGCAACATGATGACCTTGTTAAAATAGGGCCCATAAAATTGACATTTCTAACAAAGGAGGAGCAAAAACCATCCGTTACGGATTCCGTAGTAATTCTACCTGAGTCCGATGATGAAAAGGATGATCAAAAGATTGTTAGAAGCAGCTCTCAAGTGGGTTTCAAGGACTCAGGCGAACTGCTGTTAAAAAGTCCCAGGAGGTCGGATAGTCCGGCTGTCTCTATCGAAGAAGCGCAAAGATTTGAAGAAGATTTCACAAGTCTGGAGAGAAGTAACAAGGTACTTTTTGTCCTTTACGAAATAAGCAGACAATTGAATTCCTTTGGTAATTTTTACGAGCTACTCAGTAAGATAATGGATCTTATCTTTATGATTATAGACGCAGATTACGGGTTCCTTATATTAACCGGAGACAAGGATAAAGATGAGCTTATTCCGGTTGTAGTGAAATACAAAGACGACCGGACGAAGAAGAGGGGGAAATTGAGGGCAAGCCGGACTATAGTTAACAAGGTAATTAAGGATAAGGTGTCTCTTCTGACATCCAACGCCATGAAAGATTCTCGCTTGAATCACGGGGAAAGCCTTTTTATCCGGCAGATCAGATCCGCTATATGCGTGCCGTTGTGGAAAAAGGATGATATTATCGGCGTCATTCAGCTGGAGAGTACAAGGCTGGATAATCATTTCAATCAGGAGGACCTCCAGCTTCTCCAGACCATAAGCAGCCAGATGGCCATGATAATAGAACAAGCAAGTCTTAACGAACAGATCAAAGAAGAAGAGAGGATGAGAAGCCGGCTGGAGAGATTTCATTCTCCTCAGGTTATAGAGATGATTCTGAAAGGCGGTCAGGAAACAAAGGACGACATTATGGAGCCTAAAGACCTCACCGCCACTATCCTCTTTACCGATATCATAGGGTTTACGCATCTTTCCGAGAGAATGCCGCCGCGGGAAATCAATATGATCCTGAATCAGTTTTTTTCCAGGATGACCGATATAATTTTCGATTATGAGGGGACACTTGATAAATATATCGGGGATTCACTCATGGCGGTATTTGGCGCTCCCATTGAGAAAGAAGGGGACGCCGAAAGGGCGATCCTGGCCGCCCTGCAGATGAGACAAGATTTGACCGCCATGATGGGCGAGATGGAACCTGGAAAGAGGTTTAATGTCCGCATAGGTATTAATACCGGTCGCGTGGTAGCAGGGAATATGGGCTCCCCAAAGAGAATGGATTATACTGTTATAGGCGACGCAGTTAACATTGCTTCCAGACTGGAATCAATAGCCCAGCCCAATCAGATACTGATAGGAGAAGAGACATTCAAGCATGTTAAGGAGAAATTTAACATTAATAAACTGGGGGCAAAGCGTGTGAAAGGCAAGACATCGGAGATAATGGCATATGAAGTTATCGATTAGCCTTCGCCCTCCTCTGGAGGTATGGCCAACCGCGGGAGGCGTATATCAATATCCGGATTTATGGAAAAACATTTCCGAGACATGCTCCTCAGACCATGATGCGGAGCATGTCTCTTCCTAGAATAAGTTCCCCTTTGTAGGCCCTGCGACAGTCCCTGGATATGTCCGTTGCCAGTACCTCAGGATAAAAATGAACGAGCAATAGCCTTTTTACGCCCGCCAGAGTGGCGATTTTACCTGCGAGCAAAGGTGTGAGATGTCCTTCCACCGGTTTTCCTTCCGGAAATGAACATTCGAGTATCAGGAGATCGCAACCCTTTGCTAGGTCCACAATCTCGTTACAGTATTCTGTATCACCCGAATAGACGAAGCTTTCACCCTTTTTGCCATGCACACGATAGGCGAGACTGCCGGGAGCGTGTTTGACGGGAGTGGAAAGGATGTCGTAATT
The DNA here is from genome assembly GCA_964418945.1 of uncultured Desulfobacteraceae bacterium. Taxonomy (GTDB): domain Bacteria; phylum Desulfobacterota; class DSM-4660; order Desulfatiglandales; family HGW-15; genus CAYUYB01. The sequence goes on along the minus strand of CAYQNR010000043.1, from coordinate 3,867 downwards.
TGGGTAGGATCTTCTATCCGGTCCCTTGGTATTCAGTTCCTCTATTGTTATTAGTTCGCCGGGTATATCCAGCCATTTTTCATAGACGTTTCGGAGTCCTGCAAGAAATTTTTCAAGCCCCTCCGGACCTGTGATAACAAAAGGGTCTCTGCTTTGCAGGACCTTCGGATTTCGGGTTGCAAAAAGGAAATGTATTAGATCGGCGGTATGATCCGGATGAAAATGGGTTATAACAATATGGTCTATCCTATCATGGTTTACGCCTGCCCTCTTCAGTTGTCTGATAGCACCCGGGCCGATGTCGAAAAGTACCAGGTTATGCCCGGTAAATAGGGCCAGAGAAGGTGATGCCCGGTAAGACAGCGGTATCCCTGTTCCCGAACCCAAGATCAAAAGATTCATCTTTTATCCTTATAGATAAAGGTAATTAGGGCATACCTGGTAGTAGATTATTTATCAATGGCATTCCTTGTTCTTTTTGACTAGGGCATGGGAACACCTAAACAGAAAAACTCCAAGAGTCTTCCTTTTAATTTTTCACTGCCGCAGCGAGGACATTTCATAATAGCTGATGCTACTTTAGTATCAGCCAATTATCAATGACCAAGGTGCAATTCCGCTGGGCTCTTTCTATAATTAAATAGATATTTCAAATCTATGATTATCTTAACCTTTTTAGTAAATATGTGAATTCAAGACTCATCATAAATGCTCTTTGTACGTTTGTCACTCCCGCACCATGCCCGCCTTCAGTATTTTCGAAGTAAAATAATTCGTGACCTTGATCTTCCATTTTTGCAACCATTTTTCGAGCATGCCCTGGGTGTACTCGATCATCACGAGTAGTTGTAGTAAAAAATACTTTCGGATATTTTTTAGTAGCCAATACATTATGAAAAGGAGAATATTGTTTTATATATTCCCACTCGTCTGGAATATCAGGATTTCCATATTCAGCCATCCAACTCGCTCCCGCAAGTAATTTGTTGTATCGTTTCATATCCAGAAGAGGAGCTGAACATACAACCGCGTTATATAAATCGGGTCTTTGTGTGAAGGCTACGCCAACCAAAAGCCCGCCATTGCTACCTCCCATAATCCCCAGATGTTTAGGGGAAGTTATTTTTCTTTTAATCAAATCTTCAGAAACAGCAATAAAATCGTCATAAGCCGTTTGCCTGTTTTCCTTCAAAGCAGATCTATGCCATTTTGGACCGAATTCTCCACCACCACGAATATTAGCCAGGACATAAATTCCACCTTTTTCTAACCATGACGAACCAATTATCGGGATATATCCAGGTTGCATTGAGATTTCAAAACCGCCGTATGCATATAACAAAGTTGGATTTGACCCATTAAATTTGGTTTTTTTTGAAAGAATCACAAAATATGGAATTTGAGTATTGTCTTTCGATTTAGTTTCGAATTGTTTTACTTCAAATTTGTTGCAGTCAAAAAAATGAGGCAGGCTTTTTATTTTTATCATCTTTTGATCGTTATCATGTGCAAAGTAAAGAGAACTTGGTGTTAGAAAATTTTGATAACTAATAAAATACTTATCAGAAAAGTCATCAGTCGAAATTATAGAAATAGTTCCGCAATCTTGGATATTTACTTTCTCAGATTTCCATTTGCCATCTTTCAAAAAATATTTGAATAATTCGCTGCTGACATTTGTAAGTTTATTAATAAGCAAATAGTCTCTAGTCCTTGAAATTTCAACCAGACTGGAAAGTATATCCGGTTCAAAAATGACCTTAAAATTACGATCGCCCTTTAAGAATTTATTATATTCAATACTGATAAGGGAACCCTGGTTATATGTCTTTTCATTAATGTTCCAATCTGATTTCAACTCTACCAGTAAGTGGTTTTTAAAAAAGCCGTGGAATTGAGCATCCTCAGGAATATCTAATTTGACTAGTTTGTCATCTTCTAAAACAAATTGATTTGAAGTATAAAAGGTAATGGAACGACCAACTACTATATATTGTCTTTCCGGTGTATTGTCTGCAAATCCAAAAATACCGACGTCTGTTTCTTCGCCTTTAAAAAGTGTTTTTGCTTCTCTCAATGATGTGCCGCGTTTCCAGATTTTTGTAATTCGGGGATAACCGGAATTCGTTGTTGTCCCTTCTCCAAAATTCGTGGATACAATTAATGTATTTCTATCTATCCATGAAACATTTCCTTTTGCTTCAGATAGATAAAAGCCATTTTCAACAAATTCCTTTTTGCGAAGATCAAATTCACGAATTTCAACCGCGTCACTTCCCCCACGAGAAAGATTTAACATGCATATATCAAATTCCGGATATAAAAAAGTCGCACCTTTAAAAGCCCATCTCTCTCCTTCTTCTTTGCTGAGAACATCAAGATCAAGTATTGTCTCCCATTCTGGGGCGTTTTTAATATACTTCGTCAATCTGGTCCTGCGCCATATACCTCGTTCGTTTGTGTCATCCTGCCAGAAGTTGTAAACGTAATCTCCTTTAATTGATGGATAGGCAATACGGTCTTTGGAATTGAGTATCTCAAGTATTGTTTTGTTAATTTCCTTAAACTCAGGATGTTTTTTCAGTATTGTCGTCGTAGTGTTATTGTGGGAATTTACCCATTTAAGAGCCTTTTCCCCTTCAATTTCTTCCAGCCAGAGGTATGGATCTTCCAGTTCTTTCCCACTAACAAATGATGTCCCTAAAAAAAATGGCACAAAAAGGATAATAACATAAATATTCCTCTTCATGACTCGGCTCCCTAAGAATAAACAAATGAAAATCCTGATTTGTGTATAACGCTAGAACTCACCCGCCAAAAAGCTGGCGTTTTTTGGCGGGTGCAGTGATTTGTTACACACTCTTATTATTGAGATTTTCCTGCTGAGTCCTTAAGAGTTTCTTGCATGTCTTTTATTGCTTTCTGTACCTTGGGCATTATCGTAGTCAGTTGTTTTTGGGCAATCTGCATCGATTTTTGCATCAGCTCAGGCTGTTTCTTGATAAGCTTCTGTCCAACAGGCGTTTTATAAAACGCAATAATGCCCTCTAATTCTTCTTTGGTAAACACATCTACATAAATATCTATAATATTTTCCTTGATCTTATCCCATCCCATCTCCTCACTAATAATATCTATGATTTTCTCTTGCATAGAGGCAATCTTTTCTGCGTCTTCCTCGGACAATTCCTTTGGCAGTGGAATTTTTTTTAATTGATCCATTTGCAGCTGTTTCACCATCTCAAAGGTACTTTCAAGGGTTTTGTCAGTCTCCGTCAGAAGCAATAATTCTTCAGCAAGTTGTTTGGGAACATCCTGAGCAGGTTGTTTTTGAACAGCCGGCTGGGCACAACTCAAAGACAATAGAGCAAATACTCCAACTACAATAAATATAAACACTTTTCTGATACGCATCATCCTTTCCCCCTTTCTTATTCTTTGTGTTGAACGAAAAGCTTACCGGTTTGTGTAGAGCAAGGTAGAACACAATTCCGAGTAAAGCGACGGGTTAAAAATTTACTCGCTAAAATATTTTTGTACCAGAGACACATTGTTTTTATAAATAACAAAAATAAAACGAATTGATAATATATTAAAAATGGAACACAGGGAATATTTTATTTGAAAATAAGAAAATTATAGAAGCAATATTCTGAATTCCCATAGCTGTGTAATGGGGTTAAGTCTACTCTTTACTCTTTTCAAGTATAATAACAGGATTTTCATCAAAACATCTATTTAATGTCCATTTTTTCCAGATCAATTTATGCTTTTTACACAGTGAACGAATTAACATGAGTCAAGAGTAGACTTGACCCCATTATATTTTGCCATCTAACGTCGCTGGTGTAGGGAGCGCAGCAGCAT
>CAYQNR010000042.1:0-25379 GCA_964418945.1 uncultured Desulfobacteraceae bacterium | reverse complement strand
ACAATGGACAGTTTACTCAAATAGAAGACATAATGAAGGTCAAGGGCATAGGAAAGAAACTATTTGAATCAATCAAGGATATGATCGTTGTGGATACGGAGTAAAAATAGGCCGTTGTGCGTTCTGTCCCGGATGGTTTTAATATAATTCATTGTAAATAATTCCTCCGGGACAGGGTACTAAACTTGAAGGGTTTTTTCGAAAGTAGCCGAGAGAAATCCCATAGATCCATCAAATTTATATAAACTCAGCAGCCCTCTTCCATTTCATCCAGCAGATCCAGAAAGATCACAAGTAAAGAACCCAGCATTATTATTATGCCGGCAAGTGAAATACCCAGCCCGAATGAAAATGCCTGTCCCATGTATCCTAATGCTGCTGGAAATAGTCCGCCTCCGATAATGAAAGCGATAGGAGCAGCCCAGGAAGTAGCAAGGCTCCGGATATTGGGCTGAACAATGCGGGAAAGAGCCGCAAATCCAGCAGGAAAAAAACATACGGCCATGGCGGGTTGTATAAAGATAATAACCTTAAGCCATGTTCCCGACAGAACTCCGAGAAGTATTGTAAATACCCCTGCAGTTAATAGGAAAAGAAAGATCGTGCGTTTTTCATGAAGCCTGTCCGTTACCCACCCACTGAAAAACGTCATGAAGAGGGTTGATACCTGGGAGAGACCGACAATTGTATTAGCTAATTCAAAACCAAAATTATGTTCGGTTACCAGATAGAGAGGAATCATAGTGTATAGACCAACATGTCCGCTGATACCGAGCGCAAACAAAGCTATCATTATCCAGAAAGATTTCTTTGCGAGGACAAGCTTGACATTTGATGCGCTTGGAGGATCTCCAGGAAAATCACCAAACTTCCCGAATAGGATCAGGACCAGGCCGGTGCCTATAATAAATACTGCGAGGCATGCCAGAATCAATCTCCAGGACATCCATGGTAAAAGAAGGACTATAAGCAACGGTCCTAATATCAGACTAATGGGCGGGCCTGTTTGCTGGACTGCCATGGCCTTGCCCCAGTCGGGCCTGTTAACGGTTGCGGTAAGGACAGCCAGATTTGACGGAAGATTAAGACCCGCCGTAATGCCGAGAAATATCATTGCCAACCTAATTATCCATAGATCGGATAAAAAGACACATACCATAAGGATAGTTCCAGCTCCGAGAATGGAAACGACCAGTGAACCTTTATGATTTATCTTGGATGAAACAAAACCCGAGCAAAGTGAGCCGATTGCAACTCCCACTGAAACGAAAAGAAATATTGATCCTGCTTGGGAAGGGGTTATGAGGAGATCATCGGAAATAATAGGCATTAACGGCGCGAATATAAATCGGCTTATGAAAGAGAGGAAAAATATGAGGGTAAGAAAGATAATTGTTCCTAGCATGGAGCTGAAAGGCTCAGGGATTGGGCAAGTCTTATCAGTCATGGGAACTCCATTATTTGTTTACCGCAGAATGATGGAATATTACAGGATAACAAATGCGTATCGGATAGTAGGGCAAAAGTATATGTGGTATTATTTGCATAAAAATCATTTTCTGTAAATATTTTGTTTACATTCGAATTCCAAACAGTCTTTCATTACAGGTGAGAAATCTGTGGCCGCAGAAAAATGCCTTGTCCATTGAAAGAGCTTTTGATATTAAATGAGCCCTAGTCCATAGATCAGACCGGAACCTGCCAGGAGGCGGTGGTATTATGCAGATTGAGCGGATCCATTTTTGGGGGATAGACCTTATATGGCTTTTTTATGTCCTTGCAGGGCTAAGCGTGGTTTTTTTCATAATTGGTCTTTATCTTCACGCCTATATCTGGTTGGCGGGAATAAAGAGGGATAGGCTCAGGCTGTCGAAAGCCGGAGTCATTGATCTGTTAAAAGACAGTCTTTTGGGCGCAAGGATATTTAAGGGAGATATCTTTGCCGGGCTGATGCATATGTTTATTATGTGGGGTTTTATCGGCCTTTTCTTAGGTACTGTTTTTTCAACAACAGATTACTGGATTATCCATTTCCTGTCCGGAGATATCTACCTTGTCTATTCCTTTTGCCTGGAGATCCTCGGCCTTATGTTGATCACCGGGCTATTTATGGCCCTGATAAGGCGGTATATCCTGAAAACCTCCAGACTAAACAATACGTCTCAGGACCTCTGGATTTTGGTCCTGCTGCTGTTTTGCGTGCTGACGGGTTTTATGGTTGAAGGCACGCGATTGGCCGTCCAAAGGCCGGAGTGGGAGGCCTATTCCTTTACCGGTCTGTTTTTGTCTCTTATGGTGTCTTCCAGTGATCGAGCCATGGCACTCTATCCATTTATCTGGTGGCTGCACTCCTTGCTTTGCCTCTTTCTCATCGCGTATTTTCCATTCAGCAGATTATTTCATTCATTAGCCGGTCCTCTTAATATATATCTGTCATCTCAGCAGGGCCCGTTTATATCTGCGGTGGATATTCCATCGGATGGTCTGTTATTTTCCTTTAGGGACATGATCAGATTCTCTGCCTGCACCGACTGCGGAAGGTGTAATGAGGTCTGTCCCTGCACATCCGCTATGGAACCGTTTTCCCCTCGCGAATTTATCTCCCAGGCCAACGATTCCACCAAACTCAGGTTCAATCCTTTTTACAGGATAAGCTGGTTTCGGGAAAGGTTCTTAAAGACCATTTCAGGAGGAAGTGACATTCCTCCGGAGCATATTTGGCACTGTACCACGTGTGGGGCGTGTTTAGAGGTTTGTCCGGTCCATATAGATGCATTTGAGCCCATAAGGCGTGTCAGGACGGCCGAGATCGAAGAAGGCAGCCGTGTACCTCCCCTTCTGATCCGGTCTCTTGAAACCTTATATATGTATGATAATCCATGGGAGCGCTCTAAAAAGAAAAGAGATGAATGGCCAGGTGACCTGAATATTCCCGATCTAACCAAAGGAGCCAAATCCGAGATCTGCTATTTTGTCGGCTGCACCACCTCTTTTGATACCAGAGCCGGGAGTCTGGCCAGGGCCTTTGTGAAGATCATGAATTACGCGGGTGTAAATTTCGGCACACTGGGTCAAAAAGAGACATGTTGCGGGGATATTGCCAAAAGGGTGGGTGAAGACGGGCTTTTCGAGGAACAGATGGAAAAGGTATTGGATATCTTTTCAGAATATAAGATCACGGATATAGTCACTTCCTCTCCTCATTGTTTCAATATGTTTAGGAATGAATATCCAGGATATCAGGATCTTAAGAAAGCCGGAGAAAGGGTATCATACAGGGTAAGACACTACACCCAGGTATTAGCGGAATTATTGGACAGAGGTCTGATCAGGCCGAAAAGTTCTCTTGAGTACAAAGTCACGTATCATGATCCATGCTATCTCGGCAGGTATAACCATATTTATGAAGAACCCAGAAGGATAATCAAGTCTATCCCGGGGGTGAAATTTGTGGAGATGGCCCATTTCGGTCCGGATAGCCTGTGCTGCGGTGGCGGCGGTGGTAGGATGTGGGAGGAGCTTGAAGGAGAGAAAAAGCTCTCAGAGATTCGCATCAGGGAGGCAGCAGACACCGGCGCCGCTGTGGTGGTCACTGCCTGCCCTTACTGTTTGATTATGCTGGAAGATGCCCTGAAGTCCGCGGACCTCGAAGATAGGCTCAAGGTTATGGATTTGAACGAATTATTAGCAGAGGCACTGGGACTTAGTTTGGAAGGAGAACGAGGACAGGGGCCGGAAATTTGATAATGGATTAGGCAAGGGATTTTACATTGACGCCATAACTTAGGATGTTTATATTGTTAAAGATTCTCGTATCTCGATTCCTTATGTCGATAAAGCATCTTAACGCGCATCTCCACCTGTGATAGAGCACTGTGTTACCATCAAGATTTAATCTAAGAAAGGGGGTATACAAGCATGATTGGGATGAACTTTGTCAGTTTTCTTATTTTACTGATAATCAGTATTGTCGTTTCATGGGTCTTACATTATTTGTGCAAATATTATATCAGGCCTGGATTTAACTCGTTCCTTTCTAAGGTGATCTTAGGATGGATCGGTGCATGGCTGGGATCTCCGGTTTTTGGTTATTGGTTCGGTAGTTTGAGTTATAAAGACGTGTATATTATCCCTGCGATTCTTGGATCATTTGCCTTTTTAGTAATACTGATAGATTTTGTAAAATCCATAAGAGGTGGTGAAAAAGAAAAACCACCTGCACCCCAGCTATAAATAGAATCATAGATTGATGTAACACTGTACTCTATTCTTGGCGAGGATCGTAAAGTAACTCGCTGGCAGTCTTGCAGCGGGTTATTTTTTGTATGTTCCCATCCTTTTCATGGCATTTAATTCCGTAACATCGCAAATCATCCGTGCGGTGAATTGGCTGGTTACCTTTGACTCGGAATCTTCTCCCTCCTGAAGAATGCCAGAAGTATGTATATCAATGCTGCTACGACTTTACTAATCCTGCTTTTGTTAATATCTCTTTAACTGATTTGCATGCCGGCGAATCCTCCGGAAGGTCTAGGAGTGAGTGCCCTGAAAGGTTATATTGTGCTAAGTCAGGATCATATTCAATATTACCAAGATAGGTTTCACCCGAGGCTTCCAGCTTTTTTTGGGCAATTTCACTGAACTTATAATTTCCAACTAAATAAAAATGCTCGTACTTTATGCCTATGGAACTGGTAATATCTTTAATCCTTTCTATATGTTTAAGTGACTTTGAAGATGGGTCTAGTATGACAAACAGGTCATCTATATCTGAGACTATTTCTCTATTCAGGTGTTCTAGGCCTGCGGGGGAGTCAATCATCACATAGTTGTACGAGTCTATTATCTTGGGAATAGCGCCGGAGATAATTGCATCTGGTGCACAGTAACAGCCTTCAGTCAATTTGGTGCCCAGGACAAAAAGGTCGAAACTATCACCTTCATATAAAGATTCACTATTGAGTAAAAACTCTATCCTATCCTGAACAGACATTGTTCCGCCGGTTCCATCTTTTCTCCCAGCAATAGTATCAAAAAGACTCTCTGAAACGGTTTTAATGCCTTCATTTTTCAAATTGATACCCAGCATTTCGGGTAGACTCTGGTCCGGATCAAGATCAATAAGGAATATAGGTGGAGGCAGGAATCGACTGGCTAATGACGTGAATGTCGTTTTTCCTGTTCCGCCTCTACCGGTAGCAACAAGTTTTTTCCCCATTCTTTCTCCACAGCATATTGATTAAATCATAAAAACTTTGCAAAGTACTTTTGACTAAAATGGACATCTTTATAAGAGATATATAATTATAGTGTAGATATATCAGTCTTTTTCAATAATTTCTTAATTGATAAAGAAGCTGGCGAGTCTTCCGGTAAATTCAGAAGAGACTGGGCCGAAAGATTGTATTTTTCCACATCAGAGTCAAATTCGATTTTACCTAAAAAGGTCTCACCGCTGTCTTCAAAATATGTTTGGTTTTCTTCATTAAATCCATGATTTGCTACCAGATAAAAATTCTTATAGGTAATCTTTAATTCACCGGTAATATCCTTTATTCTGCCAATATGCTGCAGTGACTTGGAAGATGGATCCAATATAACGAAAAAGTCATCAACCTCCGATACTACCTTTCTGTTTAAGTGTTCCAGCCCTGCTGGTGAATCGATTACCACATTGCAATATCCCTTAAGCATTTTAGGGACAGCATTTTTAAGTAGATCGTCAGGAGTGCAATAACATCCCTTGGTCAACTTAGTACCAAGGACAATCAGGTCTATCCCGTTATCCGCTTTATAGAGACACTCATTTTCGATTGTAGAGGCCATATTCTCAAGTTCAAAGGAAAGGGCTTGCCCACCAGTCTTGGATTCTTCGAGAATAGCGTAAAGCTTATCGGATACGGTGCTTATGCCATGTTCATTTAGATCAAACCCCAGCATGTCTGCCAGACTTTCATCTGGATCAAGATCAATAAGTAATATAGGAGGCCTCAAATACTTAGCTGCCAAAGCCACGAAAGTGGATTTTCCGGTTCCGCCCCTGCCTGTAGAAACTATTATTTCAGCCATTTTCCCTTCATTCTCAAGCCGTTTTGTTTTTATCCAAATACCTTTACCTGTAAAGCTTAGTGCAAAGCCTTCCAAAAACCATTGTTTTAAGGTTCATCCGGTTAAATCAAAGTAGATCGCTTTCCCATATTTGTCAACATTACCCTAAGATTATATCAAACACGCGTGTCGAAGATTTGGTTTGCGGTAATGGACACAAACGGTATAGCGGTAGGGCAACTGGATGTTAGTGACTGCATTAGTGGAGGATGTCATCCCTATTTGGATGATGCAAAGGCATGGAACAATGAACAGGGAGCAAAATCACCCTTTAGATTTTTTATTGTCGTGTTTATTTTATGTTGTTATCTTGGGTAGAGGCTTTTCCCTGCGTGCTATGATACCAGGCGATGCCGATACAGTAAGTCAATCCGCCGTACAGCAGCGCGACACCGATGATTCCCATGATTACTGCGGATATTCTCATACATGCCTCCTGTCTCGTTATGATTGCAAATTGAAAGATTATAACAGACCAAGATCCGCGTCATTTTTTGTTTTAACAGCGGTCAACAGACCCGCGCCGATAGTGATAAGGCCAATTGTACCCATGCCGATCACCAGAATCGCTGATATTGGATAGCCCTCATAGGGGGTTTTTATCTCCTTAATAAAGGACAGCACCATCGTTACCCCCAGAATAAGGGGGGTGAAGAATTTTATAAGGAAAGAAAAGGTGGCGCCGATTTTGATCTCGGCGGTACGATTGACTTCTCTGGCAAAGTTTTTTGCGCCCAGAATCCATCCTACCGCCAGACATTCGATAATCGCTACCAAGGTAATGACATAGGCCATCAGAAAGTGGTCGATAATGTCCAGCCAGTACAGGCCGGCGCTGGTCGCCAGGGGGAACCCGGCTATGAAGCTGAAGATGGCCGTAATGGTGGTAGCGGTTGTCCTGGAAAAAGCAAATTTGTCCGAAAGCGCCGCGCCGACGGTCTCCAGCAGGCTGAAGGCCGAATCAATGCCTAACAGCAGCAGCACCACGAAAAACAGATAACCGAAAAAATTGACCCAGACAGGCAGCTTGGCCAACGCCGCCGGATAGACAATAAAAGCCAGCCCCGGCCCGGACTCCGTGACGCTTTCCATGGGCACATTGGTGGCAACGGCAAAGTATCCCAGCACACTGAACACGGCCAGGCCTGCCAGAAAACTGAAACAACAGTTGGCAAATGAGGTGATGGCGGCAGAGTTGGGCAGTTCCGTATCTTTTGGCATAAACGAAGAATAGGCGATCATGGTTCCGAAACCCAGAGAGAGGGAAAAGAAGATCTGACCGTAAGCGGCCAGCCACACATCGGCATCATGGAGTCTCTCCCAGTTAGGGGCAAGATAATAGTCAAGACCGACAGCGGAACCATCCAGAGTCACGCCCCGCACCAAAAGGATTAATACCAGTATGGCCGGAAACGGCACGGTGAACAGTAAAACTTTGCCGATATTCAATAATCCGCTTTTGATGATAAACCAGATGACCACCCAGGTTGTTAAGAGCCCCAACAAAAGATGCCAGTGAAGCTTTTCAAATTGCCAAGGTCCATCGGAGAGATGGAGGATACCTTTAAAAAAATGCTGTTTGCTGGCCACAAGATCACTGCCCCACTGAGAGATATCGGAAATATCAAACAGGAAATTCCAGGCCCAGCCCAGAACCATGCAGTAATAGATATTAATGCACAGGGCACTTAATATGGCGAACCAGCCGATAAATCGGAGGGGTTTACGTATTCTTCCCAGAGCGATAAAGGCTGAACCCTGTGTCCGTATGCCCAGGCCGTATTCGATAATCATCAGCGGAATACCGGCGGTAAGGAGGGCTATAAAATAAGGGATCATAAAGGCGCCGCCGCCGTTTTGGGCGGCAATATAGGGAAAACGCCAGATATTGCCCAGACCGACCGCGGAGCCGACGGCGGCCATAATAAAGATCGACCTGTTTTTCCACTGTTCGCGTTCGTTCATAATGGAGATCCTTTGCTCGTTGAATGATTAACCTTACTCCCGATTTACAGTAAACATGTATGCTGTTAGCTTATTAACTTGTGTTTATCCGAAAACAGGAATCTTAGATTTCGTGCTATTTTCTCCGCAATCATTCCACCTTTCTTAAGCCATCCCCAGAGGCGGCGCCTCCCTGGGGTCAATATGGACCTCCAACAAGGTGGGGCCTTTTCGGTCGCACAAGGCGTGATAATCCAGCTGCTCAAAATCATCTGTATGCCGAATTGTATACGCATCGGCCCCTGCTGCCTTTGCCGTCTGGCAAAAATCCACGGGCGGAATCGCAAAATCGAGAGGTTCACTACCTGCCAGGCGATGTGCGTGCTTAATCATCCCGTAAGCGTGATCATTCAGTACCACAAAGATTACCGGTAATCTTTCTTCCACGGCCACGGTGATCTCCTGCCCGCTCATCAAAAAACAGCCGTCGCCAGTAAAACAAACCACGGGTGTGTTGGATGCGCCTAATGCCATGCCGATAGAGGCGCCGATCGCCCACCCCATGGAGGCGAACCCTGTCGGTAAATGATAGTTCTCGGGACGGTGATGAAAGAAATAGTGGATTGACCAGGGCACGCTGTTGCTATTATCAATGAGAAAACGGGTTTTGGGAGGAAAGCGCTGTACGAGTTCACAGATCACGCGCTGTGGCTTGATGGGCCGCGAGGAGTTATCCCGCCCGCAGCTCTCCGGTGCCTGAACTTCGATGTTCCGGGGCACATACGGGGATCCTTCCTGAGGTTCGGGATATGATGGTGCTAGTAGCCCCTGATCTTTCCCCGTGCCGGTCAGAGCTAATTTCCCCTCTTGTTTCAGGGTCTGAACCCGTGCAACTAATTCCTTAAATATGGTACTGATGGTCCCGTAAACGTGAAGGCGTGCCATGGGCGATCGGGCAAAATAGGCCTTTGTGTTATGGATATGGACCAACTTGTCATTCAGTAAGACAGTATCCCACCCGGCGGTTGCCCATTCACCCAGATCGGTGCCTACCGCCAGGATGATCGCGGTGGATTTGTCGGTCAGTGCTTTGCGGGCCGTTTTATGCCCGGCAAAGCCGAACACCCCGCGAGCCAACGGATGATACGGATTGACATGCGGTTTGCCTCGCTGTGTTGTGACTATGGGTGCCCTGATAAGTTCGGCAAACCTGATGAGTTCATCCGTCGCACCCGCGCAATCGTGACCGAGCAATAGCACCACCTGTCGGTCTTGGCTTAACACTGTGTATAGATCCTGGCAGAGGTTTTCCAGGGCAGCACAATCCAGTACTGAAACAGGTTCGGTTACCAAACGGTACAAATTGGGGAATGCGATTTCTTTACCACCTCTGTGGGGAACGCTGAAGATATCGGTCGGTACACTCAGATGTGCAGGGCCTTTTGGTGGTTGCAGGGCTATGGTAAACGCAGCAGCCAACTTCTTCTCCAACTGGTCAGGATGCGTAACAAGCGAGTTGTAGCGTGTACAGTGGTCAAACATACCCACGATATCCATGATATCAGGCGAGCATTCCTGAAAAGCCCCCAGGCTGAAACTAGGTAAGGGGGTCTGTGCCGTGATTACGAGTAAAGGGACATGATCGGCATAAGCTGAGGCCACGCCGGTAATCAGATTGGTCGCCCCTGGGCCCGTGGTTGCACAACAAACACCAATCGTGCCGGTTTCACGTGCATAGCCGTCAGCCATAAATGCCCCGCCCGTTTCATGTCGGGTATGTATAGCACGGGGTCCGCCCTTTCTTTCGCTTCGTGCAAGCGCGTCATACAGGGGGCCAAGCGGACTGCCTGGGACGCCAAAGACATATTCCACACCGAATTGTTCCAAATAGCTGACGATTACATCACTAAGTGTCATATCCATTCTCTTTTCTCATAGGCGACCCCGAATCAGGAATCACGCGCCGCCGCGCATTTGATAATTCCCATAGCGCGAATGAACTGCCGGGGCATACGCCGTGCGCTGATAGGGAATTTCTCCAAGGGCCGTTGCGTGTTAGCACCGTAGTAGGCAGAGGCAGGTACCCGCACCTTGCCCAGTAAATCGATCTTAGTTCGGTAATCCGTCATATGTTCGCCTCTTCTATTTTATATTCGGGATTCACTGTCAATCCAAAACGAACATGTAAAAGCAGTATCCCCCGTGGATTGTAGCGGCAATCAGGGTAGCCGCAGCAAAGTAGCTATGCCCTTTGAACCACATTCTTCTTAGCCCCTTGCTATGCCCGAAGACCACCGTTGCGATAAGCAGGGCAAGGGTGCTGAACCCGCTTATAAGGCAAATGAGGATCTTCCAATTCTCCTTCGGTTCCACCCTCTCTGCCTGCACAGCGTTTTTGAACTTCGGCTCTAAATGGACTATGAGATGAAGAAAAATTTGCCTGGCATCATCGTCTGAAATCCAACTGGAGCCTTTCCCATGTCTCTGGGATATACCCAGGCGCCAGTCTCGATAGGCTCTACTCGAAAGGGCTGTCTGCATTGAATGGCATTCGATGCATCGCATTTCGAATAACTGATCGGCTTTTTCAACATCATGCCGCAAGAACTCGGGAACCTGAGCATGGGCAGCGCTATGAAACCCCACTGCTAAACCTATGATAACCATGAGAATGATCTCTGTTACTTTAACGGTCGTCATTTTCTCATCTCCTGATATCCGATACATGCGCTCTACACTGCACAGGGGGTTATTTTTCAATGAGGGCGAGTGTGCTGCGCGCATGATGCGTCGGTGCTATTTTTCATCAATCTCTTTTAAGGTGCAGAAGCGGTGCCCATATCCCCATTCCATCCCGGCACGAACGGCGCCGGAGCTCCTAGAACAACATCGACCAGGACATGCCGATCATATGTGCCCGGTAATCATCCACCTCTCCATTTCCGTTTTCGTCGTAAGCATAAAATCCATAGCGAAGTTCAGCCTCAATGGTTTCCGTGATGCGGTGGGAAAATCTGACGAGCAATCCCTGTCGCCGGTTATCAAGGCCCGAAGGTAAGCCGTTGAGGGAGTTGTCGTTGAAATTGTCCGAGCGGGTATAGAGGTATTCCGCTGTCAGGTCAGTCTTCTCATCCACAGCATAGCCCGCTGTGCCGATGAAGGTAAGCACATCGCCCTCATAGTCGACGACCGAGGCCACATCATTGTCGAAAGAGCTGGTCCTCTCATCTCGGTATGAGAACAGTCCCGTGAGATAGAACCGCGAGATGGGTATTAGAGTGATGCTCAAGCTATAAATGTCGGCATCGTAATCTCCAGACCGCACTGCACTGGGGGGGATAGTGTCAGACTGGGTGTCGATATCGATGGTAATGAGCTGATAGTCTAACGATACTCTTAAACGCGATGAAGGGCGAAGGGTGAGCTTGGTAGTGAACTCGTCGCCCGCATAGTCCTGTGCGGTAATGAATGCTGAGTAGCCTGGTTCGGTATCCTCCAGGTAGTTGTAGCCATTGTCATAATATCTGCGGCGGTAGCGAGCTGATAGGGTCGTTTTAGAAATCGGGGAAGTATTGAAGCCTATTGTGTACTGCTGTCGTTCTACGTCGGTGTCGGTGGTTTGCTTAAAACCCGGGACGTTATCTTCGAGTTCGCGCTCAAGCAAGTAAATGTTCTGTTGACTCCACTTGGCCTCGGTGTACAGGGTTGTGTACCTTATGCCCGTATACCGGGTACCAACCGTCTCTTCAAGGCTTTCCTTGTTCGTTCGGTTGACAATGGCAGCCTCGGGTGCAACTTCTCCTACTCCAGGCAAGGTCTCGTGCAGCACAGCGTCTGTATCACCCGCGGTTTCGGTCTTCTCTGCCTGAAGCCCTCCGTAAAAGGTTAGATCCTTGAACGGGCCGAATAGGGCATTGAGATTGGCGATATGCGAATCCTGATCGATATCTAACCAGCGGGTAAACCAATTCTTGTCAAAGGGCTCGGGGCCAAAAGGTATGGTAGACATCCGAAAAGCCCCGCCTCCGTCCAGGTTTGTGAAAAGATAGCCGAGTGACCAATACACTTTCTTATTCACATGGCTGTCCATGTGGAAGGTGTTCGAGAACAGATAATAGCTGTAATTTTCCGATACGTTTACGGCTTCGGATGTGTCGGCATCCAGGTCTCGCTCCTCTGCAAACCGTGTAGTCTCGGTACGGTAGTGTTCGTAGCTCAGCTGGTCGCCTACCTGTACCTTGCCCATCTCGTGCTCGACCTTGGCCTTGAAGATGTCCGCTTCTTCGTCGATTTCCTTGAAGGCAGGGAAGATCTTTCTGGTAATGCCTCCCTCAGTAACACTGCCCCTCTCGAGCAGGGATTTGCTTCCCTCCTTGAATAGGTGCTCATAGCCGAACACGATCTTCGGATAATTGGCCATGGTCAGCACTGCATCGATAAAGAGGTTGCCAATATCCTGGTGCATGTCGTTAGCTACTTTGAAGGATGGGGTTGAAAAGGGTTCAAAAAAACCGCCCGTGCCGTCAGAGTATTTTCGGTACCCCGTATACCCGGCATGGACAAATCCCACGTCCGGTTTGGTGAGCTTGAGGCGCAGCTTCAAGTCCTCTTCGGCAAGGATCGCTCGCCCTTCTATGGAAAGAGCTACTTCATTGTCATACACGTGTTGAAGGGAAAACTCTTCTAAACCGGCTGACCAATCTTCCTGGATCCACCAATCCTCACGAAATTTCTCCTTATCCCCATCGACGGTTACATAGCGAAGAGTTGGCATGACTTGACCCTTCGGTTCGGATTGTTCACTTGTCTCCTGTGCGCAGATGTTTGGGGTTGCCAGGATAAGCCAGCCAAGAATCGGTAGCAGGATTTCCACCCTGTGAGTTCTCATGGCAAATTGTCCTGTCAGTACCGTAGATGCGGGTTGATGTTGGAGCCATGAACCGCTGTATGGCACCCTGCGCTCCAACAGGTTCCCTCCATCAATCGGGATGTGTGCGAAAAATCGCCGATCATAACCGCGCCAGAGGTAGACAACTGGGCATGACACTTCAGGCATAAATTGTTGTTACGCTCGTTGAGCATCTTCTCGTTGATTGAACCATGGGCGTTGTGGCACATAGTGCATCCGTCCCGCAGGGCCTCGTGCTCAAAAATGTGCGGTTGTGCCTTGGCCTGGTGACACTTACTGCAGGTCTCATTCACGCGAGCCACGAACATACCCTTGGGCTTGTAAATGTCCTCCCCGTGTGGGTTGTGGCAACTGATACAACTCATCTTTTCCTCAATGACCGGGTGATGGTATTGTAATCTGAAGAGTACCTTTTTCTCAAAATGGCAGGTGAAGCAAGCTTCCGGATCTCTGCCGGGATTGACGATGAACTTGCCGCGGCCTCCACCTACTTCCAAGTGAAGGCTCCCGGCGCCATGACACGATTCGCACCCCTGACCCTTCCAGGCTTCCGATTCGCCCGGAATCTGAATACGTGCGTGAGCCGTGTATTTGAAGTCCTTAATGATCTTCTCGTGGCAGAGAGCGCATGTTTCTGTCCCGATGTACTCAGCACCCTCAATCACGGGCGGTGGGGCGACCACGCGCTCCATCGTCGCGCAGGAAATAATAAATATCACTGCTGCGGCAGCCGCAAGCCCAACAATTATAAATGCTCTCTCGAACTTCGGCTTCTTCACAATCCACCCCGAATTTTCATAAATTGGTTTATACCAGAGTCCCGACTTTTCGAAAATTAGAGATTCTTATTCTTCCTCCAGATATACCTGTCCGGAGATGTCCCTATCGCTACATGGAAGACAGATGAGATAAGATGAGATGATAAGACATTGCTTTTTTAAGACGGAATTATATGGAGATTAGCCTTGTGTGTCAAGGATAAAACTACAGCGCCCTATTGTGGTTAAGGTTATGCAAGCTAAAAGATAAAAAAAGGAGTGACAGGAAATGCCAATTATTGAAACGGTGTTGAGGCGCTATTGACTGATATACTGAAAATTCATAATTCAACCTCCTGAGTAAAGATTGAGGTGTTTTTCCGATTCTGTTTTCTTGCCATTATATTTCGTTATAAAGAAGTAATCTCCTTATGACTGGAAATTCAAAGCTGAAATCATCATACGGTATAGATTACCCAAATTAACAATCAATTTTAGAAAATGTGGAATATCTTGTACTGCTACATGAGAGAGAATTCATGAAATCCGATAAGTTTATTCTGCCAATCAAAATATCAACGTTGAAGGTGGGAGTTTCTTATATTCTTATTAAACCGATTTGTAACTTCAAATAATTACTGTGGTCCGACCCCGATTCAGTAATTAAACGCCTTGACGGATTCCGGAAGAAGTTATGATGGTTTCAACATCTTCATATTTATTCAATGTATATATATGTAATCCGACAATTCCGGCCTCCATAAATCTAAAAATCTGGTTTATTGTATATTCGATTGCCGCCTTCTTGAAGTCATCAGGGCTATCACCGTACCTGCCAATGATTGTGGCTAATTCGGGGGGGATTGAGCAGCCGTTGCTCAATGTCATACGAATGATAGCATCCTTGTTAAGAACCGGCATAATACCAAGTACGACCGGGATATTGATTCCGGCCTTTCTTATTCTATCAACGAAAGTGGTAAAAGCATCCACATCATGGCATAACTGCGATACCAGGAATTTGGCTCCATTATCTTGTTTAGTTCGTAAATGGGCAATATCAGATGAGAATGAAGGTGCCAAAATGTGCTTTTCCGGATAGCAAGCCGCTGCGATACAGAAATCCGGGAATTCCGTGTTGATGTATTTGATTAATCCATCAGCGTTGCTGAAATCTCCTTTTGTTCCTTTCCAGCCTTTTGGTAAATCCCCTCGCATGGCCAAAATGTTTTCTATTCCAATCGACTGGTAATGTTGAATTTCACTTTTTATATTTTCTTTTGTGTTACCGATACATGTAAAATGAGTCATGACTTCTGTGGTGCCATCTGCCTTAAGTACTTCACAGACTTCTGCATTTCGGCCTGCGTTACTGCCACCCGAACCATATGTACAGCTAATGAAATCCGGTTTGAACTCATAGTAGTGCTTCATTGCTGCTTTTAAACTGACCATGCCTTTATCTGTCTTTGGTGGAAAAACCTCAAACGAGAAACTCATCCTCTCTTTTAATATTTCTATAATTTTCATTAGGTTACCCCCTGATTTTCATTCTAATAATCAAAGATCTAAAATCTTAAGGGCCGTTTTCCGAAATAAATATAGCCCTGTCAGAGTATTTACGTAGATTTGGACATGTGATAAGCCTCCTGGCTGTCGAATCTCATAATTCTATGTTGCCAGGCGGAGTCTATGACCAGAGGTACTAGCATTCTCTTCGCGAAAGCGAGGAGAATTATATCGTCTTTGGCTGTGGGGTCAAGGTTTATATCGTTTTAAGTCAGGGTTTCCGCAAAAGCATTTGGCCTATCTATGGCTCGTAAGGGACAGTAGATTACAATAGGCAAACGCCATCCGCCATAGCGGATGCCGTTTTGTGTATCACATTTCTACCTGGATTTGACCTCCTGCGGTGTGGGGAAAATCAGCGCCTGTACAAATTCCTTCTGGAAATCGGGTTCGAGGCTCAGCTCTATGTATTCTATCCGCCGGGCGATGTCGGCCGCTTCTTGCCGCTTGTCGGTATTCAGGAGAGCGAGGCGTGCGCCTTCCCCGGCGGCATTGCCTGTGGAGTATACTACTTCCGGATCAACATAGGGGAATAGCCCCATATCCAGGGCGTTCTGCTTGTCGATGTGGAGTCCGAATGAACCAGCAAGGACCACCTTGTCCACACTATCTACCCCCATTTGTCTCATTAACAGATTAGCGCCTGTAAGCAAGGCCCCCTTTCCCAGTTGCATCGAGCGGATATCGTTCTGGCAAACCGTGATATCGTGGCCCACATCCGTCTCATCCACCCACGCGATGACGAACTCGGTCTCCTTCTCATTATACAACATCCGGGGATTTGAAATGTTCTTGTTGAATGCCCCTCGCGGGTTTATAATTCCCGCGCGTAGCAACTCTGCTGTGGCATCGATTATCCCGGACCCGCATATTCCTGTGGCTTTGACCTGGGGATCCTGGTCGTTCCAGCGGTTTTCTCCTACTACTTTGAACCTGACATCGTAGCTCTTCGGGTCGATTTTTATGCTCTCGATTGCCCCTCTGGCTGCTCTCATTCCGAACTTGATATGGGCACCTTCAAAGGCTGGGCCGGTGGCACAGGAAGCGGAAATAAGCTTTTCCCTGTTGCCCAGAACCAGCTCACCGTTTGTTCCGATATCGATAACAAGCATCATTTCATCCTGTTTAAAAGGCTCCTCAGCAATGACCACTGCTACGTTGTCCGCCCCAACGAAACCTGCCTCCACTGGCAGGATGTGTACATTGGCTCCAGGGCATATCTCCAAGCCGAAGTCCCGTGCGTTCATATCCATGGGACTTTGTAGAACCGGAGTGAAAGGGGAAGATCCCAGATGCCTGGGGTCAAGGTTGAGAAAGATATGGTGCATGGCGGTGTTGCCTACTATCGTGGCGTCAATGATATCCTTGCGAGTGATGTTTGCCCCACTGGATAGGTCCTTTAAAAGCTTATTTAGTGACTCAAAGAGACAGCTTCTCAGTTCCTTCAGACCTTTTTTGGAATGCACGGTGTGAGTAATACGGGAGATAACATCCTCGCCATAGCTTATTTGGGGGTTGCTCCTGGCTTCGCTGGCAACGGTTTCCCCGGTGGTCAGGTCACACAGGTAGCCTGCCAGCGTTGTAGTGCCAATGTCCAGGGCTACGCCGAAGGCTGCTTCTGCTAGCCCGGATTCTACCTTTATAACCTTTTTCTCCATGAACAATGTAACGGTAACTTTCCAATTACCGTCGCGGAGAGCCTTCGGCAGTGTAGCCAATGCCCCATGGTCGACAGATAAGTCTGCGAGGCCGAAACGCTTCTTCAGTTCTTCTGAGACCCTTTCCCAGTCCCCTTGCGAGGCCCCAAGCCGGGGTTGAGGTACCTCCAGGTATAGTTTTTTTACCGCTGGTTTGATGGTAACGGCCTTCTGCGTAGCGGTCTTAGTAATCACCTCCTGATTGACCTGGGTCTCGGGAGGCACGTCGATGGTGAGGTCGCCGAGAACCTGGGTAGCACACGCAAGACGGTATCCATTCGCGATTGCATCCTCACCGAGGAGCTCTATCTCCTTTTCAGTCGGCGCCGAGATTCGCTTCTTGCCCTTCTTGTTGGATTCATAGTAGGCATGATAATCCTGAATCTTTATTTTGCACTTGCCGCAGGCTTGATGTCCTCCACAGATACTCTGTATTCCCACCCCTAGCTCTCTCGCCGCCTCCATTATGGTTTTGCCCTCCTGGATGTTCCCTCGATTTCCAGAGGGCTGAAATACTACCAGATGTTCTGTCATTGAATTGTCCTCTCTGTCCTCCCTAATTTCCTTTTCACGGATTGAACTTTGCTGTCTGTTGTCGAGACCTTGTCCCGACGGTCGTCGATCTTTATCGTGGTTACAACCCGGGCAACATCATCACTAAAAGCGCTCTCGTGCATTTTTCTCAAAACTCTCATGACATGGTCAAGGTCGCCTTCTATGATAGTCCCCATTGGGGTTAACTCGTAGTTCACCTCGCTCTGGTCTTGCAGGACCTGCACAACCCGTGCAATGTACTTGCTCAGTGAGGGTGTCTTTGTTCCTACCGGAACGACGCTTATTTCCGCGATTGCCATAACCTTCTCCTAATCAATCAAATCCCAACTAATAGCTGCCGCTGGGTAGCAGGAACTCAAGGGTGTTAGGCTGATAATAAGGAAAGTACTAACCATGTGCTAACGAAAACCCTTCCTGTTTTTATACCTGCCTATTACAACAAAAAGAGAGAGTTACATTATTCCTTTTATCGGAAGCCCGGCAGGGTGCTCACTTACACTGAAGTTATTAAGATCGCTTTTTTTCAGTATCTCAAGGATCTCTTTTCTCAAATAAGAGGCATTAATAGACGTTGTCACACCCTCTCTTAAAATAATAATGTCTGCAGATTTCGTTATCATTTTCATGAGTGATTTCATAACAAATTTATGTTCGGCTTTAAATCGCTTATATAAAGTCTGCCACCGGTTTTTAATACTCTTGAAATTTCATTAAAAACAGGAATTGGATCCGTCCATTCGTGAAGTGAGCCGTATGAAAATACCGCATCAAACGTAGCGCTCTCAAAAGGAAAAGATTTTGTTGCATTGCCAATTACATATTCTACTCTATTTTCCATTCCATACTCTTCCGAATTTTTTAAGGCGAGTTTTTTCATGTCTTCACTTATTTCAAGCCCTGTGAGTTTCGTATTGTTTGTCTTTTTAAGCCATTCAAGGCCCAGATATCCCGGGCCGGGCCCAATTTCCAGTGCTGTCCCGTATGAAATTCCATGTTTAATAGTATTATCCGTTTCTAAAACGCCTTTGTCCCTGAAATGTTTCTGAAATCTATCATACTCGGCTACTTCGGCCTCCCCTGTTATTCCGTGATTTCTTTCAGGAATCCTGTTTTTTACCATATTATTGTCCCTTTAATATACAAGCTTGTATAACATTTTATAATCTTCCGGTGAACCAATACCATGGATGCAACTTATGCTGGCTACAACAATTACAGCATGACGGCCTAATAACGAACTGGTCGACCTTAAACGCAGCCGGTCTAACTCTTCGTTAAAATCTATTCATTTATATAAGCTCCGCTTTATTTTTTGTTTGATTGTATTATCCAAACCAATAAAGTATATGTTTGAAGCTTACCTGAAGCTTATTATTTCGGTGTTGATAATTTATATGAACAATAACGTTGCCCATAACCAGGGGGCGCGTTTTTCGCCCATCTGGTTATGGGCATGTTAAACGCCTTGTGTTGATAAATATTTCTCCAAAGCATCTGTAATAATTGAATTCAGATTGGTTCCTTTTGATTTGGCAAATAGCACAGCTTTTCGATGTAGATCGGGGCCGGTTCTAACATTAAAACTTCCTTTGAAAGGAGTTTCTGGCTCTTTACCCTCCTTTTCACATAACTCCAGATAATCATCAACAGCTTCTTCAAAAGCTATTCGTAAAATTTTTACATCCATACCTTCATAGCTTACGAGGCTACGAATAAATTCAATTTTCCCGTGAAATATCTGATCTTCATCACTATAGTGTACTGAACCATAGTATCCCTTGTATGCCATCATATCTTTCATATCGTTCCCTCTCTTTTAAGGAGTTCTAAAATATCATTGATCACATATCTTTTTACAATTCGGTCAGGATGGGGTTTATGTAATGTAATAGTAGGAGCCGTGGAGTGCACAAATCTCCTTGTTGAACCTCCCGTTTTTCCAGTCTTTCTTCGCATATATCCCAGACTTTTTAACAAGTTTGTCAACTCTCCCCAAGTGAAGTCCTTTGGTCTCTGTTTTAACCTTTCCAATAATTTTTCGTTTCGCCCCATCCACCTTCCTTTTATAGAGAGTAATATAATCTATTAAATCGAAATTTGCAACTAATATTAGTTGCGTAGAATAGTGGGTAATAACGGGAATATACACATTTTCAGGAAAAATTCTTAGCGTTTAACGCTGCTACTGTGGGGTGCGCGGTCTTTTCGCGCGTCCCTACCAGCAGCATGTTAAAAGCTGGTTTTGTATTGATCTTATGCTATTTGGCGGATTTGCCAGTATTGGCATTTTCGCTAAATAGCGTTATATTTTTTATATATGCCTAATATTATTCAATATATTGCTATTTACCCGTTTTGGAAATGCTTCCATTTTGAGTAAATGGCTTGAATTGGGACAATAAATTTTCAAAAAATCTTTGGAACTCAGTGATGATTATATTTTCCCGGACAGCGTGAATGATCCTTGATCTTTTAAATATTTTTCCTCAAAAATTATCATTTGGTAAATTTGGCAATACTGCCATTTTTACCAAATAGCACGGATGAGACTATAATTCATTCGGCTTTTAACGCCCACAATGAGGGGCTTTTTAATGCGGAGCGAGGAACGAGCGCAGCTTTAAAAAGCCCTACTCAATTGTGATGTTAGGATTTTCTCGTTTAAGACTCCTCTGAAAATGCTATTCGCCATCGTTTCTTAGGGTTCCAGAAATAAACCTGATCGGGGTAGAATTCATTTGGATTATATGGATAGTAATTTTTGGCATGTCCTTTCAACCATGAATTATAGTCTTCATATTCAGGGTGGTTGGGATCACTGATTATTTTAAGTAGTTCATAATATCCAGGCACTCCACCACAATCTTCAGGTGGACAAGCACGTTCTCCTGCAACACATTTGGGATATTCGGTACCTTCTTTCTTTAGAAGAATTCCTTCCAGTAGAATATTATGATCCCACCCATCACCAAAATCATATTCATAAGGTGCCAACTTTCCAGGCTCGGTAAAGTATTCAGTAATTTGAATCTGCCATCCCGGTACAATTGGTTCTTCATAAGAATCTTCTGGAATACCTATTTCGGTAATTTTCCTTTTATGTGGCATCCGCACACGGAAGGCATGAAGGTGATAGTCAAGCCAACCCATCGAATCCTGAATCGCAACATGGAGGTCCCAAAAGCTATATCTTGATGGAACTTGAACACGGCGCCAAATTAAAGGCTCAATACCAACCAATTCGAAACGGAATTGGAAAATTATATTTGGTTTACTGTTTATCATAATCTTAAATCCTAACGCCCGAACTAACGAGCAGGCGGGGCATCCCGCCATAAGGTTATTAACATTGAAAACGATACAAAATATAAGAGATTGATTAGGCGATTTAATAGCCTGTCTTGTTCAGTGAGATGTTCGCGGAATTTATTATTTAAAAACAAATCTTTTAAACAGGATATCTTCAACATTCCGTCGAGAATCTATTAGAGATAATGCAAACACTTTCCGTTCAGTAATCCTGTATATTAGTCTCCATGGGGGTATAACTATTTCTCTGTATTGTAATATGCCTTGGTCTTTTAGTTCCGGAACGATGCGGCCTCTTTCAGGAAGGGCATAGAGCTCTGAAGCTTTTTGCTTAATCTTTTTTAGTATTTTTAAAGCATTTTGAGGGCTGTCTATTGAAATGTACTCTATTATATCCTTTAAATCAGACTCGGCGACATTAGCCCATACAACTTTATATTTCGGTTTCATTACAATTTTTCTTTCAGTGATTTCTCAATATCCTTAAACACTTCATCTTGTGGCTTGACTTTCCCATTTCGCACATCGCTTTCACCCTGAGAAATCAATTTCAGTAACCCAATAGCATTCCGCATATTTTCGTAACTCTCGGGATCTTGAAGGATGGCTCTAGGTTCTCCGTTTTGGGTTATAATTACGGGACGTTGGGTTTTATTAATCTGGGATAATAAATCCGCTGCTCTGGATTTTAAATAAGATATTGATTTTATATCATTTGTAATATTCATATCATCACCTCCAGTCCATATATAATATCAAATATAGACCGAATGTCAAAGATCTTTTTACTGCGAACGGGGAGGTAAGGGGCCGGGCGGGTCAAACCGAGACACTTATAAATATTAAAAAAGGTTATTACATAAGTTGCGATTGAAAAAGCCGATGGAAAAGCCCGGTCTCTCTTCACCGATTTGTTCGCCCAGCAATCAATGACTGTTTGATCTTCTTGGGGTCACGACGTAAATCAAGGACTCTATACACAACAACTCGTGATTCCCCTTCAAGCTTATAATAGATGGCGTAAGGAAATCTCTTGGACAACATGCGATGGTAAAAACCTTTATGTGGACTCCGCCATAAAGTACCAGGGAATCAATTTCGGAAAATAGAGAATCAAAGAAATACTCTCCCAGCCCTTCTCCTTGCTTCTCGTAGAACAATCTCCCCTTATATAAATCTTCAATTGCAGAAGAAAGAACCTTGATTTTCATTCGAATCGTTCCCTGAGACCCTTTTTCACGGTATGCCAGTCAACTTTCTTTTCCTCTCCCAAATTTAGCCGCTGTTCCGTTTCCTGAAGAGCTTCCTGATGCCATTTAGGTGATTCTACCTCCTCATCCTCCTTTGATAAGTCTTCCCAAATAGCCTCCATTACTCTAAGCTTATCTTCTCTGGAAAGGTGTTCTATCTCGATGGTGTTTTGCATGATGTAAGCTCCTTTTATTTTTGTTTAAAAAAGTAATATTAACCTTCCCGAATGTCAAAATCGACCTACAGGCGAACGAAGAATTAACGGGCAGGCGATGCCCACCAATATAATGTTTTTAAAAGATTAAATATCGCGCGAACCTTAAAAGATTGATTCGGCGATATAGTAGCCTGTCGCGTTGAATGACAGGTTATATTTTACTTCGGTTGTTATTCCGTAGGCATTATACCAGTCAATTTCATATTGATTTAACCCGCATCACCAATAGCAGTAGTTTCATTCTGAGGATTCAGAATCCAAAGAGCAATTGCCCCAAATATATTGAAGAATAAAATAGCAAACACCCAAAATGCTGTATGTCTGTGAGATAGTCGTCGCTTTCTTAAAGAGACAAGCGCCAATACTATAATGGAAACATAAGCACCAAATAGTATTGTAAAGTTAATTATTCTAAGTATCATATTTATCTCCATTTTACCCTCCATTTAAAATATAACGACGCAATTAACCGGATGACCTATAGCGAGCGAAGCGAGCGGTAGGCCAGTCCGCGTTAAATTGCAGGTTATCTTTTGAATTTTATTTCATATCCTATGGATAATTGATTCGCAACTTTCTTTAATGCCTTATCGGATGTCCATAAAGGAGTTTCTGAAACAAGTGCTGATGCAAGCAAATGAACATCAACATAACCAACACCCTTATTCATAATTTTGCGGTATTCAATAAATTCCATAATATCGTAATGATCAAGGATGTCTGTTGATGGCAGGTCAGTAAGCAAGTTAATGATTTCATGTCTGTTTTTAATACCTCCACAGGCAATTTCACCTATAATAAAGGGATGACACGCGACTAATCCTTGTTTAAGTAATCGGACGAGGTTTTTGTCACTTTCCCTCAAGTGTTTGATCCAAACAGATGTGTCTACAAGAATGAAATCAGACATCTAATGATCTCCTGCGCGGAATTGATTTCAAGTCTTTTTCACTTCCTCCTAATTTCGCGAGTCGTTTGCTGCTTTCCTTTGCTATGAGTGCTTCAAGCCCGAGTTTTACCAGAGATGTTTTTTCTTTTATTCCAGTCAATTTTGATGCCTTTTCAATAAGTTCATTCTCGATATTTAAAGTTGTTCTCATTTGTGCCTCCTTTATATGCAATTAATATGCATATGATGATGCACTAATTAGATGCATTTGTCAATAGGAAGTAGGAAAAGATAACGTACTCTTCAGCGGGCGCGGCTTTTTGCGATCCGCTGGAAGAGATTGTTAGCTACCGCATTATAGATTATTACCTTGGCGGTGCTTTCTCTACTTCGTAATTTACTGATACCATCCAGTCGGAATAAGAAGAATCAACTATTTTAAATCTTTGAATCAATTCTTGTTTGAACAAAGTTTCGATAGGGGTACCTCGCCCCGGCCAAATCCTGAACTTGATACGGAGAATTTCTTTTCCAGGAGCAGTTTTAATAACACCTTCAATACTGACTGGTTTTATTAGGATACCCGGGAATTGTTTTACAAAGGAGCTGGTAATTTCCTCGATCAATCCCTTCATCGTATCTCTTGATTCAGGCTCATTCGATAGTGTCACATCAACAATACATCTCACATAGCCGCGAGGATAACTAATTACATTCATTATGCTTCGATTCGGAATAAACACGTCTGCACCCAGGGCATTCTCGAGAACGATGAAACGCATTCCAATGGAACGAATTATTCCTGTCTGTCCGCCGATTTCCACCATGTTCCCAATATTAATCAAATCTGATAGAACCAATGTCAAACCCGTTACAACATCTTGAACCAATCCTTGAGAGCCAAAACCGATTGCCAAACCGAGGACAGAAGCGCTAGCTAAATAGGCGGTTAAAGAGACACCCATCTCGCGAAGGATAAGCCCGAACGCTCCGAAATAAAGTATAAAAATGAGAAAGCTCTGTATCAGGCTTGCAACAGATTTGAACTTCGATTGAGGCTTGGAAGAGGCGAATCCCATTAGATATCTCCATAGTGCTTTGACCATTAAGACGACACCGTGAGATCCAAGTGCCAGGAACAGTATCACAAGAACTCGCCCTAAAGTGTTTTCGCTTCCCATGAATTGCTGAACGACATTTATCATGATTGATGCTTTCGATAAATCAAAGACGCCTCTCAAATATAGTCAGCTAACGCCGCGCATAAGCGGCCGCCTGCATGGATTTTATGTTAACGATTTACTTGCCAAGCACCGTTAACTCAACCTATGTAAAAGCAAGATGGCGGTCCGTCTTAATGCGCTTGTTATGTGATTGACGTTTGTTTGTATTTGTTTCTCTTCATGGGACATCTTAAGCATCAATCCCTGACAGTCATTTTTGGGCTTTCTTCTCTTTTTTTGCTTTGCGCTTTTCTTTCAATGTTTTTTCTGATTTTTTCTTATTTGTCTTTTGAGTATCTTTTCCTTTGGCCATGAATCCTCCCTCAGTTTTGGTTAGTTAAATATACTTATTGATTGTATTTCAATCATACTTGGACTGCAAGTAATCGTTAGACAGAGTTTCAATTAGCACATAACGTGCCGATAACGGGCCGGGCGTTTCATAGCCCGGTCGGGTTGATTGGGTTGTTAAAAGCTGGTTTTGTATAGATCTTATTCTATTTAGCGGATTAGGAAATATTTCCATTTTCGCTAAATAGCGATATATTTTTTTATATCTCTCTAATATTATTCAGTATATTGCTATTTATCAATTTTGCCAATGCTGGCATTTTTGATAAATGGATTGATCTAAGACAATAAATTTTCAAAATAAACTTTGATGATCTCGTAAAAAGTCCTAAGGTTCTTATTTTTGTCATTCCGGCCCCGCATCGAGTGCGGGATAAACTCCGGCCGGAATCCAGTCTTTTCCGTTAGTTACATAAGCTCTGGACCCCGGCCTCCGCCGGGGTGACGACTTTTTACGAGATTGTAAGCTTTGGAATTTATTCTTTATGATATTTTCCCGGATAGTGTGGAAGATACCTCGATTTATTAATTTTCTTTTCCGAAGATTATCATTTGGTAAATTTGGCAATACTGCCATTTTTACCAAATAGCACGAATGA
>CAYQNR010000041.1:0-26000 GCA_964418945.1 uncultured Desulfobacteraceae bacterium | reverse complement strand
CACGGTTGGCGCCGGCGTAATAAGTGACATCATAGAATAAACGAACAGGTCGGTTTGATAAAGGAAATGATATGATCGAAAAAGCATTGACAAACCAGAAAATCCGGATCCGCTTGAAGGCATATGATCACAAGATCCTCGACCAGTCCGCTATGGAGATTGTTGATACAGTTCGTGAAACCGGAGCCAAAATCGGAGGCCCGATACCTCTCCCTACTGTTATCAATAAGTATTGTGTTTTAAGATCGCCGCATGTTGATAAGAAATCGAGAGAACAATTTGAGATCCGGACACATAAACGTCTTTTGGATATCCTTGAGCCGACCCAGCAGACTGTCGACGCACTGATGAAACTGGATTTGGCAGGCGGTGTTGATGTTGAGATTAAACTGTAAAAGCAAGAAGTAATAAGTGGAGATATGGACCTGATGGTCAACACGATATTCGGTAAAAAAGTGGGTATGACCCGATATTTCCTCGATGAGGGTGAATCAGTTTCCGTGACTATTGTCGAGATTAAACCGTGCGTGGTTATCCAGAAGAAGACTCTGGACAGGGACGGTTATGAGGCAATACAGGTGGGTTTCCAAGAACAGAAAGAAAGTAGACTTAATAAACCCAAGAGGGGCCACTTTAAGAAGGCGGGGGACAGGTTTTTTAGGCATTTGAGAGAAATCAGGGTGAATGATTCGGGTCCGTTTGAATTAGGACAGGAGATTAAGAACGACATATTTCAAATCGGTGATTTCGTAAAAGTGGCAGGCAAGAGCAAAGGAAGGGGATTTACCGGTGTGGTTAAGAGATGGGGTTTTTCCGGAGGTAAAAACACACACGGCTGTACCTCTCACCGGGTGCCCGGTTCTATAGGGGCCAGCGCTACCCCCTCGAGGGTGGCAAAAGGCAAAAAGTTGCCGGGCAGAATGGGATACCAGAGGGTAACACAAAAGAATCTAAGGATTCTGGATGTAAGACCGGAAACGAATATTATAGCCCTGAAAGGAGCATTACCGGGCAGCCCAAACACTATAATAGAGATCAGCAAGGTATAGGAATTTAACAACGGAAGCACCTAATGGCCGTAATCGATGTGTATAATTTAGAGGCAGAAAAGATTTCCAGCATGGAACTCAATGACAGCATCTTCGGAGTTCCCGTAAGGAAAGAAATCATTCATCAAGTCGTCATAAGCCAATTGAACGAAAAGAGGGCGGGAACCGCCTCTACCAAGACCCGGTCAGAAACGAATAGTTCAGGCACTAAACTTTGGCGACAGAAGGGCACCGGCCGGGCAAGGGTAGGATCTGCTTCGTCCCCTATAAGAAGAGGAGGAGGAGTAGCCTTTGGTCCAAAACCCCGTAAATATGTAAAAAAAGTCCCTAAAAAAGTAAGAAGGACCGCCTTGCTTATGGCTATGACAGATAAGCTTCAATCTGAACGACTTGTTGTTGTTAAGGATTTCAATTTACCGGAGATAAAGACCCGGAATTTTGTACAGGTAATGAAGAATTTTTCAGTTAATAAGGCCCTTATTGTCACTGAAGACAAAAATGAAAACCTGGAAAAATCTTCCAGAAACGTGCCTTTTATAAAGGTCATGAGATATCAGGGTCTAAATGCCCATGATATCTTAAAGCATGATCACCTTTTCGTAACTCAGACGGCGATTCCAAGAATCGAGGAGGCATTGATTTCCTGATGGATATTTATAACGTTATCAGGCAGCCCCATATAGCAGAGAAAGGGAATTTGCAGAAGGAGTTATATAATCAGATAACCCTCAAAGTGGATAGAAGAGCGAATAAAGTAGAGATAAAAAGAGCGGTTGAAAAGATGTTTAAAACAAAGGTCTTGGAAGTAAAGACCATGAATATGAAAGGAAAAAGACGCACGGTGGGAAGAAACACCGGCAAAAGGCCTGATTGGAAAAAGGCAATTGTCAGATTAGCCCCTGGAGAGAATGTTGAATTCTTTGAAGGACTTTAGATAGGAAATTTATCAGATATTTTAGATCGATACGTATCGGAGATTTAGATGGCCATCAAGAGTCATAAGCCGACGTCGCCCGGACGCAGGTTCTATAAAAACATAAGTTCTGAAGAGATTTCCCGTAAGGGGCCTGAAAGGAGTCTTATAAGGGCTTTAAAGAAGACAGGTGGAAGAAACTCCTACGGAAGAACAACGAGTAGGCATAGGGGGGGAGGCCATAAGCGTCGATATAGACTTATCGATTTTAAGCGCAACAAAGACGGAGTACAGGCACGCGTTGCAACCATTGAATATGATCCTAATCGTTCGGCCAATGTGGCGCTGCTGCACTATGCAGACGGGGAGAAAAGATACATACTGGCGATATCAGGGCTTCAAGTCGGGGACACATTGATGTCGGGTCCGGGATCGGAAGTGAAACCTGGCAACGCCCTGCCTTTGAGAGATATACCTTTAGGAACTCAGATACATAATATTGAATTGAATAGCGGTTACGGAGGACAGATTGTACGGAGCGCGGGAAGTTATGCGCAATTGATGGCGAAAGAAGGCGGATACGGTCAAGTTAAATTGCCCTCAGGCGAAGTGCGTTTGATTCCCCTGGACTGCAAGGCCACCATAGGTCAGGTAAGCAATATAGGACATATTGGAATCAGCCTCGGGAAGGCGGGAAGAGGCGCCTGGAAGGGAAGAAGGCCCCAGGTAAGAGGAGTGGCAATGAATCCCGTCGATCATCCCCATGGAGGCGGTGAAGGCAAGTCTTCAGGGGGTCGTAATCCTGTAACGCCTTGGGGAGTGCCTACCAAGGGATATAAAACAAGAGCCAAAAAGTCCAGTGACAAGTTGATCATAAAGAGAAGGACACAGTAACCTGAAGTTTTTTAAAATGGAGGGATAGATTGCCGAGGTCACTAAAAAAAGGGCCGTTTGTTGATGATCATCTATTAAGAAAGGCCTTGAATGCCCAAGAAACCAGGAGCAGGAATATCATTAAGACGTGGTCCAGGAGGTCCACTATCCTGCCCGAATTTGTCGGCCTGACATTCGCAGTCCATAATGGCAAGAAATTTCTGCCTGTCTTTGTAACGGAAGACATGGTAGGGAATAAACTGGGTGAGTTCGCCCCTACCAGGACATTTCATGGGCATGCAGGAGATAAGAAATCCCGATTAAAAGGCACGAAAAAGTAATGGAAGCGACAGCGGTAGCAAAATACGTAAGGATATCACCAAGAAAAGTACGATTGGTTATGGATCAGATAAGAGGGAAGAAGGTTGAAGAGGCCATGAGGTTACTCTCCTTTACCCCTCAAAGGGGAGCCGGTATAGTAAAGAAACTGCTAAACTCCGCTGTGGCGAATGCTCAGCAGAATTCAGATATTGATATTGATAATCTATATATAGGAAAGATCTTTGCTGACAACGGGCCTATACTGAAAAGATTTCGTCCCCGAGCCATGGGACGTGCCACAAGGATACTAAAGAGAACGAGTCATCTGACAGTTATCCTGGAGGCGGAACAAGGTGATTAACCGGAAATAGCCCGGCGCTGTTAATGGATTTTAGGGAGGCAACAATTGGGACAAAAAGTTAATCCAGTCGGTTTTAGATTAGGAATAAACAGGGATTGGGATTCAAAGTGGTTTGCGGGGAAAGAATACAGCAGTTTCGTGCTTGAGGATTACAATATCAGAAAGTTTTTAAAGAAGAAATTAGAGCAGGCCGGTGTCTCGAAGATCGAAATCGAAAGAGCTTCTAATAAAGTAAGGCTAAAGATACATACCGCCAGACCGGGGCTGGTGATAGGAAAGAAGGGAATTGATATCCAGAACCTGAAAAGGGAACTTGAACAAAGGATTAAGAAGGAATTTTTCATCGATATACAAGAGGTCAGGAAGCCCGAAGTAGATGCTCAGCTGCTTGCTGAAAACATTGCCTTACAGCTGGTAAGGAGGGTCTCCTTCAGGAGGGCAATGAAAAAAGGCGTGAGTTCGGCGATAAGGTTCGGCGTACAAGGTATCAAGGTGGCCTGCAGCGGGAGGCTTGGGGGCGCGGAGATGGCCCGAAGGGAATGGTACAGAGTAGGCCGGGTGCCTTTACACACTATAAGGGCTAATATCGATTATGGCTTTTCGGAGGCCTTTACCACTTACGGCGTAATTGGTATTAAAGTAACCATATTTAACGGCGAGATATTGCCCTATAAAAAGGATTAGAATCTACCATGCTTAGCCCGAAGAAGGTTAAATACAGGAGAAGACAGAAGGGGAGAATGACAGGTAAGGCCCTGAAGGGGAGTACACTGGAGTTTGGAGATTTTGGTCTCCAGGCCCTTGAGTGCGGTAAGATCAGTTCGCAACAGATCGAAGCGGCCCGTATAGCCATAAATAGACATGTAAAAAGGGGAGGAAAGATCTGGATCAGGATATTCCCGGATAAACCGATTACCAAGAAACCGGCAGAGACGAGGATGGGAAAAGGCAAAGGAACCACGGAGGGTTGGGTAGCTGTAGTGCGGCCAGGAAGGATCCTTTATGAGATGGAGGGCGTAGCGGAAAATATCGCTGAAGAGGCCTTAAGGCTGGCGGGACATAAACTTCCATTATCTACCAGATTCGTCAGCAGGAGATAAAAAAGTGAAGGCAAAGGAATTAAGGGAGTTAAGTAAGTCGGAGTTACAGGAAAAAGAAATATCGTTTGTTCAGGAACTTTTTAACCTACGGTTCCAGAAGGCAACGGGGCAACTTGGGAATACCGCCATGCTAAAAAAAACCAAAAGGGATATGGCTAGGGTTAAGACCCTTTTAAGAGAGTTGGAAGATTCCGGTGAGGTTGAAAGAGATTAAGATGAGAGAGCGCGGAGTAAGGAAGAAACTTAGCGGGGTTGTTGTAGGGATCGCCATGCAAAAGACCGCGGTAGTCCTTGTGAATCGTCTTAAAAAACATAAGACATACGGGAAGTATATAAAACAACGGTCCAAATATCTGGTGCATGATCCCCAAAACAGGTGCCAGATAGGAGATAAGGTGAGAATTATAGAATCCAGGCCTATAAGTAAAAGAAAGAGATGGCAGCTTGTTGAGATTATCGAAAAAGCCGAGACAGTAAACCTGGCTGGGGATGAGGGTGACCGGACATTGGAGCAGGCAAAATGATACAGGCCGAAAGCAAATTGAAGGTGGCAGATAACTCCGGAGCCAAATTATTGTTATGTGTTAAGGTGCTGGGCGGATCAAGGAGGAGGTACGCGAGCGTTGGAGACGTTGTTGTCGTTTCTGTCAAAGAGGCTATCCCCAATTCAAAGGTAAATAAGGGCAGTGTCATGAGAGCAGTTATAGTTAGGACAGCAAAAGAGATCCGCAGGCCAGACGGTTCTTATATTAAATTTGATGACAACTCGGCAGTGCTCATTAATCAGCAGAATGAACCTATCGGAACAAGAATTTTCGGCCCGGTAGCAAGAGAATTGAGGGCCAAACGGTTTATGAAGATAATATCTTTGGCGCCAGAGGTATTATAAATCGGTTATGATTATTGGAGTAAGTAAGTGGCCAAGAAAAAGGTGTTCATAAAAAAGAATGATAAAGTTATAGTCCTGGCGGGGAAAGAAAAAGGAAAGATCGGTAACGTTATAAAGGTGGATTCCGAAAACGGGCGCGCTGTGGTGGAAAAGATTAATATGCTGAAGAGACATTCCAAATCCGGAGTTAAAGGATCCAGAGGCGGAATAATAGAAAAAGAAGCTCCGGTCGATATATCCAACCTTATGCTGATTTGTAATAAGTGCGCTGAACCAACACGGGTGGGTAAACGCATTCTGGAGGATGGATCAAGGATGCGAATCTGTAAGAAGTGCGGTGAATTATTAGACGATTAAAGTGTCTTAGTTTAACAATCTCCGTCTATGACTTTGCGTGACAAATATTCGGTATATGAGTCCTGGAAGGATTTCTTTCCAGAGATAGAGTTGGGGATAAGCCGATGTCAAGGAGGTGCAATTGTCCCGATTGAGAGATAAATATGTAAACGAAGTCGTACCTGCCATGATGAAAGAGTTTGAATATAAAAGTATCATGGCAGTGCCGCGTCTGGAGAAAGTAAATCTGAATATGGGGATCGGCGAAGCTATCTATAATATAAAAGCCCTTGATAAAGGTGCTGAAGAGTTGGCGCTCATAGCGGGGCAAAAGCCTGTTATAAAGAAGGCAAAAAGGTCTATAGCGGGGTTTAAGCTCCGTGAAGGGATGCCTATCGGATGCATGGTAACTCTGCGGCGTGACAGAATGTATGATTTTCTGGATAAACTGTTTAATGTCGCCCTTCCCAGAGTCAGGGATTTTAGAGGTTTATCGGAGAAGATCTTTGACGGCAGGGCGAACTGTACTCTTGGTATAAAGGAACAGATCATATTCCCTGAAATCGAATACGATAATATTGAAAAGACACAAGGATTAAACGTTACCATTGTGACAACAGCCGGAACTGATGTCGAAGGTCATTTATTATTGAAACTTCTGGGAATGCCTTTCAGAAATTAACAAGGAGGTTGGTTTGGCAAAAAAGTCCCTGATAGCTAAATCGCAGAAAAAAATGAAATATTCAACCCGCTATTATAGGAGATGTCCCATTTGTGGTAGGTCAAGGGGCTTTTTGAGAAAGTTTGGTATTTGTCGTATATGTTTTCGTGCCATGGCTTTAAAAGGAGAGATCCCCGGGGTGATAAAGTCAAGCTGGTAGAATAGTCTTTATGAATCATTCATGATAGAAAACATGGGTGAAATCAAAATGGTGAAAGGTTTTAAGGAGTAGTTCAGATGACTATGACAGATCCAATTGCTGATATGCTGACCAGGATAAGGAACGCGCAGAGGGCTTTTTACAGCACGGTGGATATCCCCGGTTCCAGACAAAAAATCGATATTGCAAAGGTCCTAAAATCGGAAGGCTTTATTAAAGATTTCAAAATTATGGGCGATAAGCGTCAAGGCATTATAAGGATCTTTTTTAAATATGATGAGAACGGAGAATCCGTGATAGGAGGTCTTAAAAGGGTCAGCAAGCCGGGCCGAAGGGTCTATACAAAGGGTGATAAAATCCCGCAGGTTTTACACGGATACGGGATAAATATCCTTTCAACATCAAAAGGCATAATGACCGACAGACAGGCAAGAAAGATAGGGATCGGAGGCGAAATCGTCTGTTCAGTTTGGTAGAAAAGTCAGTTACCGGTACATGGAGAATTATTAATACACCAGTAGAATGTCATCCGATCTCAGGAATTGGAGGTTTTAGATGTCACGAACGGGTAAAAGGCCTATACCTGTCCCAAAAGATGTTAAGGTTGACCTCAAGGATGACCTTATAACAGTTAAGGGTCCCAAGGGTGAACTTAGGCGAAATATCCATCCAAAGATAAAGATGAGTATGGAGGATGATCATATCCTGCTTTCCATAGATGATGGGGACAAAGAGGCAAGATCTCTCCATGGACTTTTCAGGGTTTTACTAGCCAATATGGTTACAGGGGTAAGCAAGGGTTTTGAGGTGGGCCTTGAGATAGTAGGTGTCGGCTACAGGGCGGTATTATCCGGCAGAAAGGCTAGTTTTTACCTGGGGTATTCTCATCCAATTGTTTTTGAGTTGCCTGACGGTATAGATGCGGAGATCGAGAAGACAAAGATTACGTTAAAAGGTATAGATAAGGAACTGCTTGGCAGGACAGCCGCCAAAATCAGGGGTTTCAGAAAACCGGAGCCTTACAAAGGAAAAGGCGTTAGATATGCGGAAGAGGTGGTCAAACGTAAGGCTGGCAAAGCAGGAGCAAGAGAATAAGGCAGGTTTAAAATAATAGCCGGAACATTAAGTTTCGGCAGGGTTAAAATCATGGGAACCATAAGCAGGGCAGAGACAAGAAGAAAGAGAAAAAAGAGGGTAGGGAAAAAACTCAATGGCACGTCTGAAAGGCCAAGACTAACCGTCTTCAGGAGTTCCAGAAACATATATGCTCAAATCATCGACGACAATGCTTCAAGAACCCTGGTAGAGGCATCCTCATTATCAAAGGATATCAGACCTGAAATCAGCGGAAAAGGCGGCAACAGGGAAGGGGCTTCGATAGTGGGGAAACTTATAGCGAAAAGGGCTCTGGAAGAAGGGGTTAAAAGGGTTGTTTTTGATAGAAACGGCTTTTTGTATCATGGCCGGGTGAAGATACTTGCCGATGCGGCGAGAGAGCAAGGCCTGGAATTTTAGTTGGCTTTTTTGACTCGCCTTCGCCAAGATGCTCCGTGCGGGAGCACGGGGAGGATCAGCCTTCGCCAAAGGCTACGGCACGACAAGATGGCGTGAGGCGACCGCGACGTAGCCCACTGGGCGCCCGGCCTCCGCAGTAGCCTGCTACGGAGGATGGAAAGTCGGGTGGCTTCGGCGGAGTTCCGCTTGATTTTATCACTGATGCCCCGCGCGGAAGCGCGGGAAGCTTCACTTTGAAGCGTTACCGAAATCAGATTATCAAGGAGATGTGCGTTGTATAAAGAAGAGCCAGAGGTCGAATTAATTGAAAAGGTTGTTCATATCAACCGTGTTGCCAAAGTAGTTAAAGGTGGCCGCAGATTCAGTTTCAGCGCTATTGTTATTGTGGGAGACGGAAAAGGTATGGTAGGTGGCGGGTTGGGAAAGGCTAAGGAAGTTCCGGAAGCTATAAGAAAAGGAGTTGAGAGAGCCAGAAAGACCATGGGACCGATCAGTGTTATTGACGGCACGATACCATATGAAGTCATAGGAAAATGTGGGTCAGGTCGTGTGCTTCTAAAGCCGGCAGGCCCTGGAACGGGCGTTATAGCGGGTGGGGCTGTAAGGGCCGTATTGGAGGCAGCCGGTATTCAAAATATCTTAACAAAGTGCCTCGGCTCCCATAATCCTCATAATCTTGTTAAGGCCACCCTTATAGGATTACGTTCCCTGCGGAATCCCCAAGAGATTGCGAAGCGCAGGGGAAGAAGTGTCAAAGAATTATTCGACTAGATGATAGTATGACGTTACCGAAGAGTTATGCATATGTCTGAGACCATAAAAGTAACCCTTGTAAAGAGCAGTATAGGGAAGAATCAAAAGATTCGTCAAACCTTGAGGTGTCTGGGTCTGACCAAATTAAACAAGACAGTAATTCTGAATAATACGCCTTCCATAAGGGGAATGATTAATAAAGTCTCCTTTATGGTCAAGGTTGATATATGATGTAGGGGGATAACAATGAGACTTAATGACCTTTCCCCGATGAAAGGTTCGATAAAGAAAAAGAAAACGGTCGGCAGAGGTCCTGCTTCCGGGCATGGAAAGACCGCATGCCGGGGGCATAAAGGACAGAAATGTCGATCAGGAGGAAGAATTCGACCCGGATTTGAGGGCGGCCAAATGCCCATGCAGAGGAGGCTTCCCAAGAGGGGTTTTAGGAATATATTTAAAAAAGAATACGATCTGATAAATATCAGAGATTTAAACGTATTTGATTCCGGTACCAACCTGGATGCAGGTGTTCTCAAAGACGCAGGTATAATAAAGGGGACAAAGGATGGTGTAAAACTTCTAGGCCTTGGAGAGATATCCCATCCCCTTAAGATAAGAATCGACAGGGCGAGCAAGAAGGCCAAAGAGAAGGTTGAGGCCGCGGGCGGAAAAGTAGAGTTGACAGGGCTATAATTGGTTTTTTAGACGGCAAGGAGACAAGCAAAAGTTGATCGGCGGTTTTCAAAATATCCCGAAGATTCCGGAACTGAAAAAAAGAATCATTTTCACTCTCTGTATGCTGGCTGTTTACAGATTGGGGTGCCATATCCCTACGCCCGGAATTGACAGCTCAGCGTTATCTGCCTATTTCAGTGAAAGGCAGGGAAGTCTTTTTGGCCTTTTCGATATGTTTTCAGGCGGCGCATTAAGCAACATGTCCGTGATGGCGCTGGGAATCATGCCGTATATCAGTGCTTCAATTATCCTGGAGCTCCTGAGCGTTGTGGTGCCGTATCTTGAGAAGTTGAAAAAGGAAGGTGAACAGGGCAGGAAGAAGATCATTCAGTATACACGTTACGGGACCGTTATATTGAGCATTATCCAAGGATTTGGAATTGCTATAGGATTGGAAAGGATGACAGGCCCCGAAGGGGCCATGATAGTTCCTGTGCCGGGATGGAGTTTCAGGCTGCTTGCTGTTATTACCCTTACCGCAGGTACTGCTTTTTTAATGTGGCTGGGTGAACAGATCACTGAAAGGGGAATAGGCAACGGAATATCACTTATCATATTTGCGGGCATAGTGGCACGCTTTTTCCCGGGTGTTGTAGAAACGCTTGAACTGATAAGGGTCGGCGAGATTAGCATCTTTTTTATCATTATTCTGGTTGTCTTTATGATAAGCGTAATCGGATTTATCGTATTTATGGAAAGGGCACAGAGGAGAATACCGGTTCAGTACGCGAAAAGGATAGTAGGAAGAAGGATGTATGGGGGACAGAGTACACATTTACCTTTAAAGATTAATACCTCCGGGGTGATACCTCCCATATTCGCATCA
This sequence comes from uncultured Desulfobacteraceae bacterium, assembly GCA_964418945.1. Classification (GTDB taxonomy): domain Bacteria; phylum Desulfobacterota; class DSM-4660; order Desulfatiglandales; family HGW-15; genus CAYUYB01. The sequence goes on along the minus strand of CAYQNR010000041.1, from coordinate 15,448 downwards.
TCCATCATCATGTTTCCGACTACTATCGCAAGCTTTCTGAATGTTAATGAGATACCATGGCTTCAATTTATCGTTAATGCTTTAAACCCAGGACATATTATTTATAATTTAGTTTATCTTGTGTTTATTATCTTCTTTTGCTATTTCTACACGGCTGTTCATTTTAACCCTGTGGATGTGGCCGATAATATGAAAAAGTATGGAGGGTTTATTCCGGGCATCAGACCGGGGAAGAATACGGCTGAGTATATCGATCGGGTCTTGACCCGGATAACCTTCAGTGGGGCAATTTATGTGTCCGCCGTGTGTATTTTGCCTCAGATACTGATCTATAAACTCAATGTGCCTTTCTATTTTGGGGGGACCGGACTGCTCATCGTGGTGGGTGTGGCAATGGATACCGCCAGCCAGATCGAATCCCATATGTTGACAAGGAATTATGAGGGATTTTTGAAGAAGGGATTAGGGCGGGTGCGGTAAATCGCTGCTCTTGAACGCGGGAGGTTTTATAATGAAAGTCAGGGCTTCAGTTAAAAAGATGTGCAACAAATGCAAAATAATAAAACGAAAGGGTATTACTCGTGTAATTTGTGATAATCCCAGGCATAAGCAGAGACAAGGCTGACTAAATATGAAAAAAGGAGTTAGAGATTGGCCAGAATAGCAGGCGTGGATTTACCAAGGAATAAAAGGATCGAGATTGCGTTGACCTATATCCATGGAATAGGAAGAAGCAGAGCTCAGCATATATTGACCGATGCGGGTGTGGACTGGGATATTAAATCAGACCAGCTGACCGAAAGCCAGACAACAAGCATCAGGAACATAATTGATGAGAAATATAAGGTGGAAGGTGATTTAAGGCGTGAGGTATCCATGAATATTAAGAGATTAATGGATCTCGGCATGTATCGTGGATTAAGGCATAGAAGGGGATTACCCGTTAGAGGTCAAAGGACCAGCACCAACGCAAGGACCAGGAAGGGACCCAGAAGGTCCGTGATGGGTAGAAGAAAAAAATAGATATCTGAATGGAGGACTATGGCAAGACGAGCGGTAAAGAGGCAAAAAGCCAAAAAAGAGAGAAAGAACGTTCCTTCGGGAATTATTCACATACATGCTACTTTTAACAACACCCTCATAACCATTACTGATAATGAGGGAAATGTAATTGCCTCATCCAGCGCGGGAAGACACGGTTTTAAGGGATCAAGGAAAAGCACCCCTTTTGCCGCGCAATTGGCGACTCAGGGGGCGTTGAAACAGGCAATGGAAAATGGTCTAAAGACTGCTGAAGTCAGGGTCAAGGGCCCGGGTGTTGGCAGGGAAGCCGCTTTAAGAGCGCTCCAGGTGGAGGGTTTCACAGTCAGTGTAATCAGGGACGTTACCCCCATCCCTCATAACGGATGCCGTCCTCCCAAAAGGCGAAGAGTTTGATTCAATAATCATTGAACATCGATCAATGAGAATAAAGGAGGCACTGTTTTGGCAAGAGATACTGGTTCATCATGCAGGCTATGCCGGAGGGAAAATCTGAAACTGTTTCTAAAAGGAGACCGTTGCTACGGGGATAAATGTGCTTTTGAGAGGAAGCCTTATGGCCCCGGGCAACATGGTCAGAGGCGTAGTGGGAGGATTTCTGATTATCAGCTTCAACTGAGAGAAAAGCAAAAAGTAAAAAGGATTTATGGGGTATTGGAAGGACAGTTCAGACGCTACTATTACCAGGCTGAGAAACAGAAAGGGATTACGGGGACAAACCTTCTCATGTTACTTGAATGCAGACTTGATAATATGGCCTATAGAATGGGGTTTGCGTCTTCAAGGAGGCAGGCAAGACAGCTTGTCAGGCAAAATCATTTTTTAGTGAACGGCAAAAAGGTAAATATCGCCTCTTATCAGGTAAAGCCGGGAGATGTTGTCGAGGTCAAGGAAGGCAGCCGAAAAATAAAGACTATCCTGGATGCCATGGAAACCCTGGTGAGGAGAGGTGTCCCCAATTGGATAAACTTAGAAAAAGAAAAATTCCGGGGAACCTTAACGGCCATTCCCAACAGGGAAGACCTGACTATGCCTATACAGGAGCAGCTTATAATCGAGTTGTATTCCAAATAGGGTCTGAGGATGTTTTATCTAAAACCATATAGCACATAGTGGAGGTACTTTTTTTGGGAGATCTTAAATCAAGAAACTGGCGCGAGTTGATAAAACCGAAAAGCATCATTATGGATGACGAAAACCGCTCGGTTTTTTACGGAAAGTTTGTGTGTGAACCCCTGGAAAGAGGATTGGGAATAACCATAGGAAATGCATTGAGACGCATTCTCCTGTCCTCATTGCAGGGGGCATCTATCGTCTCAGTAAGGTTCGATGATGTGGTTCATGAATTTTCCGCAATTCCCGGTGTAATGGAAGATGTTACTGAAATTATACTCAACCTGAAAGAGATTGATCTGAAGTTGATTGATGCCGAAGAGGCTGTCATCAGGTTGAAAAAGGAAGGGGAAGGGGTAGTTAAGGCGGGGGATATTGAGAAAAACGAGTCCGTGGAGATATTAGACCCGGAGCAACCGATTGCAACCCTGAGCAATAAAGGCAAGTTGAATATGGAGATGGTCCTCAAGCTGGGAAAGGGATACGTACCAGCGGATAAGACATCCAGATCCAATCATCCCATCGGTGTTATTCTCATGGATGCCAGCTATTCACCTATTAAAAAAGTAAACTATGTGGTGACCAATGCCAGGGTAGGCCAGATTACGGATTATGATAAGCTGACCATCGAAGTCTGGACCAACGGGAGCGTATCCCCTGAAGACGCCATTGCCTATTCAGCGAAGATTTTTAAGGAGCAGATGACCCCTTTTATTAATTTTGAAGAGGAACCCGAGCCTGTAGAGGATGAAGAAGAGGAAGAGAGCGAAAAGCTTAATGAGAACCTCTTCAGGCCGGTATCCGAACTCGAACTGTCGGTTCGCTCGGCCAATTGCCTGAAGAATGCTGATATCAGCCTGATCGGAGAACTTGTCCAAAAGACCGAGTCCGAGATGTTGAAGACGAAAAACTTTGGCAGAAAATCCTTGAATGAGATAAAGGCCATACTCTCGGAGATGGGCCTTTCCCTGGGGATGAAGCTTGAAGGGTTTCCTCCGGTCGAAACGGGAAAACAGGGCGATGATGAAGCTAAAGAAGAGGAATCGGACAAATGAGACATAAAAAGAGAGGAAGGAACCTCAGTCGCGATTCGAGTCACCGGAAGGCTATGCTTAGAAATATGGTAACCTCGCTTCTAATGCATGAACAATTAGAGACTACCGAGGCTAAGGCAAAGGAATTAAGACAGGTGGCAGAAAAGATGATCACCCTGGGGAAAAGGGGGGACCTTCATGCCAGACGCACGGCGCTGGGCTATATACGTGATAAAACAGTGACACACAGGCTGTTTAATGAATTAAGAGAGCGCTATATTTCCAGGCAGGGTGGATATACCAGGATTGTGAAAAAGGGTGTTCGTAAAGGTGATTGCGCCCCTGTTTCCGTTATTCAACTTTTACCGGTTGAAGACAAAGGCAAGAAAAGGGAGAAGAAAGGCGCCGGGAAAAAGGAACCCATGTCTAAATCCGGGGCATAAATCCTATTGATCAAAACCGGGTAAAAACCCGAGCATGTTAAATCAGTTTCATCCGGTTAATGAGTACGTGGAGAAGTAGAAGATTAAATCTTATCCGCCTTCGCAGAAGACCACATGCTTTTCCGTGGTTGAATGCGCAAATGATCCCTTGCTACGGCGCGATGTCGCCCCCTGTTTAGGCGGATAACCGCGTCGTAGCCGGAGGGGCGAAAACGGGTATTTTAATGGGACTACGGGTTTACCCGTGGGGCTCCATTATAATTACCTTAATGGCCCGTGGGGCTCTCTTTTACACGGCGAAAATGTTAACAGTATGCTAATTACTTAAGGTGCCACCCAGGCGGGCGGAATCGTTGTGAGATAACAGAAAATTCTGGAGTTCGGCCAAGTCTGGAAAAGGCTACCCGCCCGCCTCCTCCAGATTTGTGCGTGGTCACTGCACATAAACAAGTTCTCCGTTGCAAAGAGAACCCCATGGGCCATATAGTGCAAAATATTTAGATATCATTAAGTAGCGTACTCATTAACGGGATGAACCTTAAATCACACCATAGAATATTTTTACATGGGGATTTTATAACTTGCAAATTGATGAATAATCAGATAAAATGCAAATATCATATAATCGTTTAAACCATCAGGATATGGCCGATCATCTATTAAACAATGATAATGACCTCCTTGCCCCAATCGTGGTAAGGAGGTTTTTTTTGACAGGAGGAAGATGTGAACGGATTCAGTCATAAAGATCTGCTGGGAATGGGACAATTATCAGTCAAGGATATTGAATTGATCCTGGACACGGCGGAGTCCTTGAAAGAGATTTCGCAAAGAGAGATCAAAAAAGTTCCTGTCCTGAGAGGAAAAAGCGTGGTGGTTTTCTTTTATGAACCCAGCACGAGGACCAAGACATCTTTTGAAATGGCGGCAAAGATGCTCAGCGCCGATACAATCAGTATTTCCTCGACAGGAAGCAGCATAGAAAAAGGGGAGACCCTTATCGACACGGCAAAGAACCTTCAGGCAATGAATCCGGACCTGATCGTCTTAAGACACTCCTCAAGCGGTGCTCCTCACCTCCTGGCAAAAGAAATAGCCGCAAGTATCATAAATGCCGGTGACGGGATAAATGAACATCCTACCCAGGCACTCCTCGACCTTTACACCATCAGGGAGAAAAAAGGGAAAATAAAGGGTTTAAGTGTGGCTATTATAGGTGATATAGAACACAGCAGGGTGGCCAGATCGGATATCATAGGTCTTACCAAGATGGGCGCTGATGTAACCATATCCGGTCCTCCTACCATGATTCCGCTGAAGGCCGATGAACTCGGGGTTAAGGTGGTATATAATCCGGCGGAGGCTGTGAAAGAGAAGGATGTTGTAATTGTGCTCAGGATTCAACTGGAAAGACAGAGCAAGATTTTGTTTCCGAGTATCAGGGAGTATTCAACCTGGTTCGGTATCAACAAAGAGATCATAAAAAACGCGAAGGCGGATGCTATTATTATGCATCCAGGTCCCATAAACAGGGGAGTTGAACTGGCATATGACGTGGCTGACGCGCCTTTTTCAGTAATCCTTAACCAGGTTACCAATGGAGTCGCGGTGCGTATGGCCTTACTTTATCTTTTAATGGGGGGGACTAGAGGTGAGGGTATTAATTAAGGGTGGAGATGTGGTTGACCCTCTGAGGGAAACCGTTGAAAAGCTGGATATCATTGTCGAAGACGGCAAAATAACAGGGCTTTTTCCCTCCGGCGGCGAAGCGGAGAAAACAGGTCATGAAACCAGGATTATTGATGTATCCGGCAGGATCGTGGTCCCCGGCCTTATAGATATGCACGTCCACCTGAGAGAACCCGGTCATGAGTATAAAGAGACAATATCCTCCGGTGCCATGGCAGGGGCGGCAGGCGGTTTCACGGGCCTGGCCTGTATGCCCAACACTGAGCCGCCGAATGATAACAGTTCAGTAACGGAATTCATATTGAAACAGGCCAGAAAGGCCAATATATTAAAGGTTTATCCCATAGCGGCCATCACCATGGGAAGAAAAGGGGAGATCCTTACTGAATTCGGTGATCTGCGCCTGGCTGGGGCAGTGGGTGTCTCGGATGACGGATCTCCCGTACGCAACAGCCAGGTAATGAGAAGGGCCCTGGAGTACGCCAGGTATCATAACCTAGCGGTTATTTCTCACTGCGAAGACACGGATCTGTCCGCCGGAGGAGTAATGCACGAAGGCTCCGTGTCCGTCCGGATCGGTCTCAGCGGGATTCCATCAGCAAGTGAAGAGGTTATGGTGGAAAGGGATATCTCTTTAGCCCGGCTCACCAATTGCCCTGTGCATATTGCACATATAAGTACTGCCGGTTCGGTTGAGGCGATCAGGAGGGCAAAGGGAGACGGTGTCCCGGTCACCGCCGAAACCGCGCCACATTATTTCAGTCTCGACCATACCGCTGTTATAGGTTATAGTACCAATGCAAAGATGTATCCCCCCCTCAGAACAGTTGAGGATGTGGAGGCTGTCAAAAAAGGCCTGGCGGAGAACGTGCTTGATGTTATCGCTACGGATCACGCCCCCCATAGTCCCCTTGAAAAGCAGGTAGAGTTCGATCAGGCGGCCTTTGGGATTATAGGGCTGGAGACGGCTGTTCCCCTAACCCTGCAGCTAGTAAAAGAAGGGGTGCTTAGCCTGCCAGAGGCTGTTAAGAAAATGACATACACACCCGCCTCCATTTTGGGCGTGGGCGGCGGGTTACTTAAGGAAGGGATGGCTGCGGACCTTGCAGTAATAGATCCGGAAAAGGAATATGTGCTAAAAGAAGCCGACATTATCTCCAGGAGCAAAAACTCGCCTTTTATAGGCAAGAAACTCAAGGGCAGAAACATCCTTACCATGGTAGAGGGACATATTGTCTGGTCAAGTGAATCAGAATATCTTAATAGTTGACGACGACAGGAGCATGAGAGAGTTCCTGGAGATCCTTCTGACAAAGGAGGGTTACCAGGTCTCCCTGGCGGACTCCGGCGAAAGGGCCTGCGAGATCTTAGAGGATCATCCCTTTGATTTGGTCATTACAGATATAAGGATGAAGGACATTGACGGTATCGGGGTATTGAAAAAGGCAAAACAGGTAAGTCCGGATACCATGGTGGTTATGATCTCCGCCTTTGCCACGGCGGACACGGCCGTTGAGGCCATGAAGGAGGGCGCGTACGATTATATTCCAAAGCCATTCAAGGTGAGAGAGTTCAAAAGGCTGGTCAGCGATACCCTCAAATCGAGGAAAAAGTCAGCCGCTAAAAAAGAAAAAGATGTTGGCGGTTATTGTTATCACTTTGATTGCCTGATAGGTGAAAGCCCTCAGATGCGAAAGGTATATGATCTTATTGAACGCGTTTCGCAGACAAAGAGCAATATACTTATTTCAGGAGAGAGCGGCACCGGCAAGGAGCTGGCGGCAAGGGCCATACACCGGCAGAGCCCCCGGGGGGATAACCCCTTTGTTGTCATTAGCTGCGCGGGCCTTCCCGAGACCCTGATAGAAAGTGAGCTGTTCGGCTACAAGAAAGGGGCGTTTACCGGAGCGGCGGCGGATAAAGAAGGTCTTTTTGATACGGCCGAAGACGGGACCGTGTTTCTGGATGAGATTGGAGATCTGACCCCGGCCATACAGATAAAGCTTTTGCGGGTGATTCAGGAGCGCACTTTCACCGCGGTGGGAGGTACGGAAGAGAAGAAGGTGGATGTCCGGTTTATATCAGCCACCAACAAGGACCTTGAAGGCGAGGTTATGGAAAAGAGATTCAGGGAAGACCTTTATTTCCGGCTGAACGTAATCCACATCTCAATGCCCCCTTTAAGGGAGAGGGAGGGAGATCTTCCTATTCTGAGCCAGTATTTTATTGAAAAGTATTCCCGTGAGCTTGGAAAGGATGTTAAAAAGATATCAGCCTATGCCATGGACATCCTGAGTCAGTACTCGTTCCCGGGCAATGTAAGGGAGCTTGAAAACATCATAGAACGGAGTGTTGCCCTGGAGACCTCCAGCATAGTATTGCCGGAAAGCCTGACCCTCTCCAATTTTCAGAAACACGGGAGAACGGAAACAGTGGACAGGCGAAGTACGGACCTGAGTCATAAGGGCATCGACCTTGACCAGGCCATGGCCAAAGTTGAGAGGGATTATATACTGAAGGCACTGGAGATTACACACGGGTCAAGACAGAAGGCGGCGGAGTTGCTGGGCATTAGCGAGCGGTCTTTGAGGTACAGGCTGGAGAAATTGGCAGAAAAGCAGCAATAAGATGGTTCTCTTAAGGAATAAGATATTCAATCTTAAGTTGTTTTACCATTGATCGGATGATATCGAAATGGGTTATATTTTCCGTATACAGAGTCGATCCGATTGATAGGGCTGTTATGGCAATCTGGAGATCATTCATAAAGTCTGCTCTTTTGGTCAGTTCCTTGTATTTTGCAGGGAGATCAGAGTAAATATTGCCGATTGTTATATAGTGATAAGACTGCAATGTGACGACTCGACCGCTATCCATATAGGGTTTTTGCAATTGATAAAGTAGTCTCTCTGCTTTTCTGGTTTTAGCCCCGGCCCAAAGCTGCATCAGGACAATAGCGGAAATGTATTTTATTGTTCCGCGTTGCAAAAGTCTACTGGCATGAGAGCGATTTCGGATAAATGAGATATAGATGTTCGTGTCGAACATTACCTTCACTTGAAGACCTCATCTATTATATCTCCTGCTCCGCCAACCTGTTCATGTGCCTCGATGATATTATTATCGATGACGGCCATCTCCAGCGCCTTGTTGACGGCCTCTTTTTCTGTTCGTACGTGAAAAATCAACCTTGCCATGTCAATATAGTCTTGATTTAACTCAATTGTCTTTTTGACTATCCTGGCCGTTAGTTATACCTCCTTAACCATATAATCTTACATATTATATGGCTTTCTATATAGAATCAAGAAAAAAGTCACTCATTCTATTCATGCCGAAAATTGTAACAAAAATGACAAAGATTGTCAGGAGTGGCAAGTACCGCAACCCAGGGGAATAGACGAGGATTTTTAAACAAATATATCGAGTCTAATTACCTGAAAATGTTACAGAAAAAAATAATATAAAATAACGGGCCCATGGCATGGTATTTGAGTGTGTAACTAGGTAGAAATGAAGTCGCCGGATTTTAATCGTCATTCGTCGGCTTGATCCCTAACCAATCAACTATTTAAACAATTACCGAATTAACTATTTAACCATTAACCATTAACCAATAACCGAATCAACCATTTAACCGTTTAACCAATTAACTAATCAACCGTTTAACCAAAGCAAAGGAGGACAACATGTTATCAAGATTACACAAGAAGGAAGGTTTTACCCTGATCGAGCTGATGATCGTTATTGCCATCATCGGTATCCTGGCGGCCATCGCCATCCCTCAGTTCAGCGCTTACAGGGCCAGGTCATATAACTCGGCGGCCCAGTCGGATTTGAGAAACGCCACCACTGCTCAGGAAGCTTATTACGTGGATTGGGCCACATATACTGATAGCACAGACGCCTTAACTGGTGGAACTTATGGCCTTTACCTCTCTGACAACGTTACATTTGTAATAAATGCATCTACTGATAGGAATGGTTATACCATGGATTCATGGCACGCTTCCGGCAGTTCAAGTTTTACAGTTACAGGGCCTGGTGGGAGTATAGCTACAAAACCATAATATTGTAACACTGATCAATAGCATTACGGGAGGGTTGGCTGAATTATGACCCTCCCGGCTACCCTTTTTAGATATCTATCGTGTTTCCTCTCCTTTGTTCATATCCACCAAATCCATATAGGTATCCAGTGTATCTGTACTGTCGCTGATTGCTCTTTTCAAAAGGGACAGCACTATGGCGGGAGATGGTTTGATATTTTCCATATCCGTTCTTTTCAGAAGATTATTCATGGTGTTATGAAAGCTTACCTTGTCCTTTATCATCAATGAAAGGGCATTTTCTGCTGCTTTCATGGCCTTATCATGATGCCCCTTTTTAGAATATATCTCTGCCATATGCAGATAGGACATAATATCGGATGGATTTGTTCTAACTGCCTCATTGAATTGAATGATTGCCCTTCCTGACAGGCCTTTTTGTTTATAAGCAATTCCCAGGTATGCCTCCTGCCTGCCTGATGTTTCCGGGGCCGTTGCCCTTTCCAGATGTGAGATGGCCTTTTCAGGCAGATTCTTTTTAAGATAATAGAGCCCGAAATTCAGGTTTGTGAGTGCATTATAAGGAAAAAGCCTGAACGATCTTTCCAGGTAGTGATATGCCCTTTGAATTTCTCCTTTCCGGTCATAAAGGGTCGCTAGGTTATTCAGTATCGCGGGGAAGGCGGGGTGAATCTGCAATGCCTTTTTATAATAGGCCTCCGCCTTTTCATAATCCTTATTATCGGCATAAAGCTTTCCGAGATTGTAATAGGTCGCAAAAATAAGATTTATTCTATGAATCCTGAGGCCGCTGAGTGCCTTTTGGTATTCTGAAAGGGCCTCGTCCTTATACCCTTTATCCTGGTAATACCTGCCCAGGTTATGGTGCGGCCTGGCAATATCGGGTGATTTTTCCATAGCATCTATCCACAGGCTCTCCTCATGTTTCCATGTGAAGTTTCTTATAAATGTGGAATGCCCGATTCCTACCAGATATAAGATTATGAAGGCCAATAAGATAGATTGCATGGTCCTTTTGAATTCATAATAATCAAGAACCGCCCTGAAGCCTATAACAATAGGCAGGAAGAAAAACATGGAAGGTATATAGTTGCGGTGTTCGAAGACCAATTCAAGGGGCAGGAAGGAAGATTCCACTATGTGGTTCAAGAAAAAGAAGCATACGCTGAATGCGATTATGGGATATTTTTTCCATTTGTATATTGCGATAGCAATAACCCCAAGGATAAGTGTTATTGAAATAATAGTTGATAGAGGCGTAAATAATGAGGTCGATATATCTATGTCATGGGCGATATTTAGCCTGGTGGATACAGGGTAGAGGAGCAGGGAGATGTAGAAGATTATGATCCGCGGTTCGGTCAGCAGCCTCTGACCTGGAGTAAAGGGCCTGTTCTCATAGCCCGTTGAGAGATATTCAAATATATTAAGGTCCTTCAGGTGAAAAAAAAGAACCCCTGCTATCAGGAATAAGGCTATTATGAGCAGGTATATTTTAAGGTGTCTCTTTATATTCAGCCACGGGTTTTCCTGGAGGAGTAATATCTCATAAAGAGCCAGGCTGAATGGGACCATTACGGCATTTTCTTTTGAGCCCAGGGCAAGCAAAAAGGTGGATATTGCCAGGAAGTAGAATATAAATCTGTTATGACCTGTTTGGACGGTCCTGGCCTTGAGGTAGAGGTACATGGTAATAATGTAAAACATGCCTGCCATGCTCGCCATTCGCTGGACTATATAGGTCACGGCTTGGCCCTGCACGGGGTTTATGGCCCACAGCGCGGTTGAAAGAAGAGCGATGAAATATGCCTTTTTTGCGAATCTGTCTCTCAGCAATGGCAGGTTAAGGGTGTGATAGATGAACAGGAAAAGAAACACGGCCGTGATAAGGTGGATGGATATGTTTACGAGGTGATAGCCGGAGACATTGAGTTCACCCAAATAGTAATTCAGGGCAAAGCTGAGGCAGGATACGGGCCTGTAGATCCTGTCCGGATGGTTCTGGTCCGAATGAAAGGCCTTCTTGATATTATCACATGAAAGGTCTTTCATATGGATATTGGGGTTGTCGGTAATAGTGTGCTCGTCATCGAAATGCCATGAGCAATTGAAGGAGTTACTATATATCATGAAGGTTATTATGCCCAGGGTAATAAAGGCAAATACGACCTTCCGGCAGTAGGTGAGTGTTTGAGGCTCATGGTCTATAAAGGACTCATTGCCTGAATGCATTTTTCGCCTCCGGATAAGTGTGGTAATTATTTTCAATCCTTCCTCCTATTATTCCCCCCCTCCTCAGGAGGGACATATTTTTATCCTTCCCCCTCTTAGGGGGAGGTTAGGAGGGGGTCTTGGAATTGTCTAAGGGAGACCCCACCTCAATCCTCCCCTAAAAGGGGAGGAGAGGGTGATCTTGAAATTATTAACTATTTCACTCGAATCCTTGAATCCTAATCATCAATCTGCTAATTTACAAATGACCCTGAAATTACAATTCAACCCATGACACAAAAGAATACCACATCCTACATCAAGGGCTTATTAATTATCTCTCTGGCAATATTGATCATCTCCATCATCCTGTTATCTCTGGTCCCGCCCGTGAGCAAGGACGCCCTCGTGCATCATCTTGCGGTGCCAAAGCTCTATTTAAAGCATGGAGGAATATATGAAATCCCCTTCATGGATTTTTCCTATTACCCCATGAACCTGGACCTGTTATATATGATCCCGCTTTATTTCGGAAATGATATTGCTCCCAAGTTCATGCATTTTACCTTTGCCATCCTGACCGCCTGGCTGATCTTTTATTATTTGAGACGCAGGACAAACAGTGTTTATGGGCTTATAGGAGCAGTATTCTTTTTGTCCATACCCATTATAGTGAAATTATCAGTAACGGTTTACGCGGACCTGGGTGAAATATTCTTTTCCTTTGCCGCCATTGTCTTGATCCTGGAATGGCTGAAAAGGGATTTTAAAATAAAGTTTTTAGTCTATTCAGGGATCATGTGCGGCCTGGCCCTTGGGACTAAATATAACGGCCTAGTCACCCTGGTTATACTTACTCTTTTTGTCCCTTTCCTTTACTCCAGATATGGTGCGAAAGAAGGTTCAGGTTTTATTCGGCCTGTCAAGCAGGGTATGATATTCTTGTTTATCTCTCTGCTTGTTTTTTCGCCCTGGATGATACGCAATTATCGCTGGAAAAGCAACCCCGTGTATCCCCTATACGATGAATTATTCAATCCGCGGGAGAATACAACAAATAATGTGACATCATATGACCCGGATGAAGAATTACCAGATATGAACACCCGGTTTTTTACCTATCGGAGCGTGATCTATAATGAAACAGGGTGGGAGATCGCCCTTTTGCCCCTGCGGATTTTTTTCCAGGGAGAGGACGGTGATCCTCAATATTTTGACGGGAGGCTTAGCCCATTCCTGCTTATTTTACCATTTTTTGCTTTTTCCCGAATGAGGGAAGATGCACTAGAGATAAAAAGAGAAAAAAGGATAATGCTGGCATTCTGCCTGCTGTTCTTGGGATTTGCCTTTTTCAGTACTGTCTTGAGGATCCGGTACTTGGGGCCCATGATACCGCCCCTGGTGGTACTGTCTGTGTTCGGGATTAAAAATATCTTCGATATCCTTGTTCGTTTTAGGACCCGTTTTGCCGGAGTCGCGGGCAAGGCCTTCATTGCGGTTGTGGTGGCCTTATGTCTGGGGCTCAATGCCTCATATATTATGGGTCAGTATAGGTATGTTGATCCCTTGCCGTTTATTAAAGGGGAAGTTGACCGTGATAAATACATATCAAGATATATCCCGGAGTATCCCGCCCTGCAATATATCAATGATAACCTTGATCCGCATGCGAGGCTGCTTTTTGTCTTTCTGGGTAAACGCGGATATTATTGTGACAGGGAGTATATGTTTGACATGGAAAGGTTAAAATTCCTGATCAATGATTCAAAGAGGCCGGGTGGTATATTAACTGGCCTCAGGGACCTGGGAATAACCCATCTGCTGGTAAATGATCGCTTTTTTGAAAGATGGGTAAAACACAATTTTGGGGAGGATAAACAGGCCCTGGTAAGACAATTCTTCAGGAAATATGTGGAGCTTATGTTTTATAAAAACGGGTTCGGGGTTGTAAGTATAGCGGGAAGTTATCATTAAATCCCGGAAGATAGCTCCTGGAAGTGGATTGACACCACCTTAGAGAATATATATTATTTCGAAATATATTATTACCTGGATTTTGTGTAGAAAATATGAAACCGCCAATAATCCAAAAGCAATTCTTGGCCCGGTTTTATTCTGGGACGCGGGAGAGATAGATATTAAACGTCACGCGGAGTATATCATTGCCCGGATACTTGATTTTGGAGATGAAGAGGATCTTAGAAAATTGAGGGCACTATATCCGGACGAGAGATTCGTTGATGTCATTAGAAACAGGAGGGGGCTTCATTCTATGACACGAAGATATTGGTCCGTATATTTTAACCTCTCTCAAGAGGATAATAAATGAGCCTTTCCGTTTCCGATACACATCCGGTAATTCACAAAAAGCTAATAGCCGGATATCGCGACATGTCTCCACAAGAAAAGCTCAAGCGAGTGGATGAAATGACAAAGGCCGTACAAGAACTTGCCCTTGCCCGTATTCACAAACAATACGGAAATATCTCAGAAAAGGAACAACGGCTAAGACTTGCTTCACTATGGCTCGACAGGAAAACAATGACGCGGGTGTTCCACTGGGACCCTAAACAGGAGGGATATTAAGATGGTCCTTGCTGAGCCGGTTCGGATTACACAGCATATAACCAGAGTATTTGAAAGGTTAGGGATATATTATTTTATCGGTGGTTCTTTAGCGAGTTCTTTGCATGGCGTCCCCAGGGCGACACAGGATGTTGACATCGTAGCGGATATACGGAAGGAACATATTGACCCTCTTATTACGGCACTAAAAGATGAATTCTATATTGACGCGGATATGGTAATGGAAGCCATACAGCGCAGTACCTCCTTCAATGTGTTTCATCTTGTTACCATGTTTAAGGTGGACATTTTTATTTTAAAAGGAGATAACATATCCAGAGAAGAAATAGATCGCAGAGAACAATATCCCATATCCAATGATTCCTCGGAAAGTCTTTATTTAGCCAGCGCGGAAGATGTGATACTTCATAAGCTTCATTGGTATCAAAAAGGGGGTTGTGTATCTGAGCGGCAATGGAATGATGTCCTTGGAGTATTACAGGTTCAATCTGAACGGCTTGATCATTCCTATCTTATAAAAGGGGCACGGCAAAGGGGTGTGCTTGAATTGCTGGAAAAGGCATTAAAGGAATTTCAATCAAATGAATAAACCCGATATGTCAGTAATAATACCTGCATACAATGAATCTGCGACTATAGGTGATATAATTAAAAGGATTAGGTCATTATATCCCGATGCAGAGATCATTGTTGTAAATGACGCATCTACCGATGATACCGGATCAGTAGCCAAGGAAGCCGGTGCAATCGTCTATAGCCATCCCTACAATATCGGTAACGGTGCTGCTGTAAAGACCGGTATCCGAATCGCGTCAGGGGAGGTCCTTGTATTCATGGACGGTGACGGCCAGCATGATCCCCATGATATCGGGAGATTTCTGGAATATTTCCCTGACTATGACATGGTTGTGGGAACCAGGTCCATGGGCGGTCAGGCCTCCATGTTCAGGGCGTTTGGCAACAAGGTATTAAACCGGTTGGCGGCATATGTAACGAAAAGCAGGATCGAGGATCTTACATCAGGTTTTCGTGTTGTAAAATCAAGCATTGTCCATAACCTGTTGCATCTCCTTCCCAACACATATTCATATCCAACGACATTAACGCTTGCTGTTTTAAGGGGCGGAAGAAGCATAAAATACGTGCCCATCAATGCCGATATTCGCAGGAAGGGCAAAAGTAATATCAGGGTTTTTCAGGACGGTATCCGTTTCTTTTTGATCATAGCCAAGATATGCGCCCTTTATTCGCCCTTGAGGAT